>JBBRYZ010000001.1:0-113333 GCA_038237165.1 Bacteroidales bacterium
CCAATCCGGTGCTTTCATGGGAAGTTGGCGTGAACCATAAAGTACACTATAAATTCAACTAGGAAGTTTGCCCGCTGTTTGAAGCAGGTAGTTTTAAGGAAATAGCTAAAGTATTCGGCTCTAATCCGTGAACTTCCCTATGGTATAGTAGTGGTTAGACTATATTGGGATAGTTTGACGAAGCCATTTTTCCGGCTACTACCTGGCTTCGGCGGGTGAACTCTTGTTTTTTTTATTTCAGCAACCTGCAACCAAAATCTTTTTTCGGTTATCTTCGCCTGGAATAAGTTAATGCTTATCGAAAGCTAATATATTGCTTATTATGTGATAGTTAAAAAAGAAATGCTGTTTTATAAATCACTTTTGTACAATAATAATAACTACTCTTCACGATTAAACAACCTAATAATGAATCCTATCTTATTACGACTATTTTGCCTTTCAATACTGTTTTGTCCAGCCCTATTGCGGGCACAAGGCGGCAAGGCCGATTACCTGCATGCTGAGCAACATTCCTATTCAGCCATATCGAAATTGGTGCGGAATATTGAAACGACGCCTGTTTGGGATAAGAAAGGTTTGTCCTTTAAAATTGAAAATGCGTTGGGTTACAGGTTCATGTCGGTTGAGTTGCCCAAAGGCAAAGTAGCTGAAGTATTTAATCATGCGACTCTCGCCAGTCTGCTAACGAAGGAACTGGGGAAAAACATCAAACCCGATTCATTACCTTTTCAAACATTCATCTTTTCTCCCGGCCGGTCAAAAATAACTTTTACTATCAACAAAATAGACTGGGAGTACATGCTTACTCCTGCTAAACTGATCAAAATAAACCGGATAAAGGCCAAAAAGAACGAATCCTATTCTCCGGACAGTACGTATAAAGTCCATGTAAAAAATTACAATCTCTGGGTAGTAAATCTGAAAACAGGAGAAGAAAGAAAGCTTACCAGCAATGGAGTTGATCATTACGACTACGCTACCCCTGTGTCATGGTGGCAGGTTAATGATCTTGCTAAAGGTGAGCCTTACGACCCGGAAATCGAAATTACATGGGCTCCCGATTCAAAGAAGTTTTTCACATTCAGACTCGATCGGACAAGGGTAAAGAATATGTACTTGCTACAATCCGTTCCTGACAGCGGTTGGAGGGCTAAGGTACATTTTTATGAACGCGACTTGCCCGGAGAAAATTCCACCCAAGACCTGGAATACTATGTTTTCGACCTGGAGAAAAACCAAAGCACACGGGTTCAGTTGCATTCATTCCCCACATTCCTTGTCAACACAGGCCCAGGATGGTTTTCTGATAGCAAGCGTATTTTCTTTTCAAAATTCGACAGGGGCTATCAAGGACTGACTTACTATGTTATTGATGCCGGCTCCGGTCGGGCTGATACGCTTTTCAGGGAAAACGCAAAAACCATGATTGAGTATCAAATGGCATTTGGCAAAAAAACTAATAACAATAAATACCTTATCTGGGCTTCGGAACGCGACGGATGGAATCACTTATACCTCTATGATATTGATAAGAAACAGTTGCTAAACCAGGTCACCCAAGGCGATTTCGTTGTCAGGTCAATAGAATTTGTCGACGAAAAATTGAAAACTATTTGGTTCATTGCTGGTGGAAAAGAGCCTGGAAGAGATCCTTATTTCCGGCATCTTTATAAAATCGGCTTCGATGGATCCGGCCTCACTCTTTTGACGCCCGAAAATGCAGATCATGATGTGCGGGTTAGTGCTGATGGGCAATATGTAGTGGATAATTATTCGAGAATTGACCAACCAACAATAAGTGTACTTCGCCGGATGGACACCGGTAAAGAAATTGTTGTACTTCAAAAGGCAGATATTAGTGAACTGCGCAAAAGTGGCTTCAATTTCCCTGTGCCTTTCGTAACTAAAGGCCGTGATGGAGTGACTGATATATTTGGAGCGATTTTTTATCCCACCGGTTTTGATTCCACTAAAAAGTATCCGGTTATTGATGCTACCTACACCGGGCCACAAGCGGTGAGAACACCTAAAAACTTTAAAGGCGGCTACAGAAACAATGATGTAGCGCTGGCCGATATAGGTTTTATTGTTGTAACTATTGATGGCATGGGGACAGCTATGAGAGCCAAAACCTTTCATGATGTTTCCTACAAAAACCTGGGCGATATAGGTGCTGCTGATCACATCCTCGCAATTAAACAACTGGCTTCTACCAGGCCATATATGGATATTGAGCAGGTTGGTATTTATGGACATTCAGCCGGGGCTTATGATGCAACTCATGCTTTGCTGACCCACCCCGAGTTTTACAAGGCAGGCTTTGCTATGGCTGGCAATCACGACAATAGAATGTCAAAAGCCTGGTGGGATGAACAATATATGGGCCTTCCCGGTGAACACTATAACCAGCAGTCGAACCTGACATTAGCCGGGAACCTTCAAGGGAAGCTATTCCTGGTACATGGAGATATGGATCAGAATGTGAATCCCGCAAATACAATTCGTCTTGCAGCGGAATTGATCAAACATAATAAAGATTTCGAAATGCTTATTGTTCCGAATACTGACCACGGTATCCTATACAATCTTTATGTGAACCGCAGGATGTGGAACTTTTTTACGAGAAACCTTTTGCATGTAGAACCTCCAAAAATGAAATAGGTTATATGAGGTGCCGATGAATTGTTAAAATATTTATTTCAGCGTTTTATTGAAATTGTTATATGTTACCAATTAGTTTAGGAAGTGAGGGATTATTACCTAAACTGGCTTCTTACCCATCATACATGCCGTTCGGCATACGGTGGTTCCTGGAGTGCCCCCTCAAAGTACCAGATTTGTGGCTGATAATTTTATGTGGTTTGTATTTGACCATATACTATCCATTGGAATCTGAAACCCGGAACTAAGATTTCTCTATTCATTCCCAACTCTCTCCTTCCCCACAATTTTGTAAAACATAACCTTATAAAATAACGCAACTCTTTTTTGTAAAGTCAGAAAACTACAAAGTCTGCGTTATGGATTCGGGTTTTATTTCCAATATAGCTCTTGCCCAAGAGAATTTTTGTTTCATTTCATCGAAATCAGCTCCTCCATAAACAAAAGTGGCTGTTCCCTTTATTAAAAACCCGGTTCCTTTTGAATTAAATCCCTGAACTTCACGACTTCCCAATGTCATCAATATCTTATTGTTCTGTTTAACATTAGTTTCTGTTGTATTCATTCCTCCAACCGGCGCTAATAACCTTTCATCCTTCGTAATTTTTATATAGTTGTTCCAGGTATTAATTACATGTGGACCTTTCGAACCTTGCGTAACAATAGAAACTACTCCTTCGTGCATCAGCACTTCTGTTAATTTTTCCGGAATCATATTTTTTATCTTTAACGTTTTTGTATATCCTGAATGGTATATTGTACCGGTAAAATTATGTATAATTCCTGTACTTTATTTCACGCGTATTTTTTGCGGCTATATGATATTTTGACCTGCTGCAAAAGTTATGACATCTACCCTTTTATTTTCATTGCATATCCTTTTACATCCAATGAATATTCCAAAGGTTACAGTCTTTCTCTAAATGAACTTCCGTTCATTGTCCGATAATTAAATTGGGTTTTAATTATTTATCTTTCAGCACTTTCTCTATGGATTCAATAATCAAATCGTATTGCTTGATGAATTTCTCTACCCCTTCGCTTTCTAGTTGCTGTGTAATTTTATCGATGTCAATTCCCAGTTCAGGCAATACATGCATTACCCAATCAGCCTGTTTTAAATCAAGCTCAATCCTGGCTTCCGGCTTCCCGTGATCACGATACGCATCCAAAGTAGCAGGAGGAACCGTATTAATTGTATTATCACCAATAAGTGCTTCTATATATTTAACATCGCTGTATTCCGGATTTTTGGTACCGGTACTTGCCCATAACAGTTTTTGAACCTGAGCGCCTTTGCCGGCTAATTTTTTGAATTCTTCGCTCCCAAATATTTCTTTAAACATTCGATATGCAATTTGTGCACTCGAAATTGCAACATGTCCTTTAACATAGGTGCCGAAATGAGCCTGTTCGCCATGAGATGCGAGGTATTGTTCTTCAATCGGATCAACGGCTGATGCAATACGGCTTACAAAGAAACTGGCTACAGAAAATACTTTATCTAAAGGCTTTCCTTTTTCGGCTAGAATCTTGAGACCTGCAATATAAGCTTCAGCAACCTCGCGGTAGCGCGGTAATCCAAACAGCAAGGTAATATTTACATTAATTCCCTCGCTTGTAAGTTGCTGAATGGCGGGCAATCCTTCCTTCGTAGCCGGAACTTTTATTAAAATATTAGGCCTGCTCAGTTCAGCCCATAACCTTCGTGCCTCCTCTATTGTACCCTTGGTATTATATGCCAGTTTCGGATTTACTTCCATGCTTATATAACCATCTCTTCCACCACTACTTTTAAACTTGGGCAGAAACTCATCGGCTGCCATTTGTAAATCTTTTATACAGACAGTCTCATAGATAGTATTTGGATCTTTCCCGGCTAACGCCAAAGTCCTGATATCAATATTGTAATCCTGACTCCCCAAAATAGCTTTATAAAAAATAGAAGGATTTGAAGTTATTCCGCTTAATCCATCATTTTCGATCAACTTCCGGAGATCACCACTTTTTATCAGTTTGCGGCTTATGGAATCCAGCCATACGGACTGCCCTAATTTTTCAAGTTGCATTAAAGGATTGTTTTTCATGATGTTTTTTATTTAGTTTAACACTGCTATTTTATAAATATTTACTTCTAAAAATCTGCCTGTAATTATTGCTATATAGTATAGTAATGTAAACAATTTGTTATTGAATTTGTTTAATTATCATAGCAATTTAAATATGGAAGAACACATAGTTAAAATTATCAAAATAGAGCATGTGACCCACGATGTTAAAAAATTTCGGGTTGAAAAACCGGAAGGGTATTCTTTTGTTTCCGGTCAGGCCACCGAGGTAGCAATAAACACCAGGGAATTGCTTATGGATAGAAGGCCATTTACATTTACAAGCATAAATTCCGATCCTTATCTTGAATTTACTATTAAAATTTATCCTTCCCATAGTGGAATTACAAATGAACTCAGTAAGCTTAAAATTGGTGATGAACTTATGATTGGCGACGTTTGGGGCGCCATCAATTATAATGGAAAAGGCGTTTTTATAGCGGGAGGAGCCGGAGTTACTCCATTTATTTCTATTTTCAGGGATCTAAAATCAAAAAATGAAATTTCCGGAAACAAACTGTTGTTCGCCAACAAAACAAAATCAGATATTATACTTGAGTCCGAATTCAGGGAACTTTTAGGCAATTCATTTATCAATATTTTATCGGCCGAAAAGCTCGAAGGGTATCATTTTGGAAGAATTGATGAAGCTTTCCTGAGTACTAATATCCACGATTTCAATCAGAAATTTTATGTATGTGGCCCGCCGCCGATGATGGATGCAGTGCTGAAACAATTAGCCAACCTGGGAGCTGCTGAAAATTCTATCACTCTGGAACTATAAATGATTCAGGAAAGTTGAGATCAGGAAAAAATTCCAGCTTATATTTATCCTTGCGAAACTTTAATTTCCATCACAAGTCATTTATTGCTGAGATAATCAGAATTCGTACTTTTTGTAAAGATGGTCAATTTTAGTTGCCAGATCGAAATCCTGTTGAGTTATGCCGTCAGCTGAATGTGTATTTAAAGATATTCTTACAAGGTCGTATACGTTATTCCAAACCGGATGATGATCCATTTTTTCTGCTTCCAGCGCAATTGAAGTCATAAAGGAGAACGCGGCAACGAAATTTTCAAATTTAAAATCTCTTTTTATCATGCCATTTTCGAAAACCCATCCTTTCAGATTTTCCGATAAGTATTTTGCTATTTCCTGATTATTAAATGCTTTCATGTTGATTCCTTTCTTTTAAATTTATAATGTAAAACATCTGTGTTTTTTCAATAGTGTTGATTATGTAAGTTATGCCAAATCAGCGTCTTCAATGCAATATAAGATGAATTAGTGCAACAGATTACTGAGATTACACAGAAGGATTTAATTCCGCTTTTTTGTTTGTTATTTTCAAAACTGCTGACACCAGTCCTGATTCTGTGCAAATCAGTGGAATCTGTGGCAAAGTAGATTGTTTGTTACGTATTTGCCAGCAAATCAAAATATTCATCATCTTCATTTTTGCCACCATACCCTTTCCCAAGCGTTTTGTGCGTTTCAACAAACTCAATGGAAGTAATCCATTTCACCATCTTATATCCCAGCTGATTTTCAACTCTTAACCGGAGTGGTGCGCCATGTGTAAGCGACAGTGGTTCGTAGTTCATTTCCCAGGCGAGTATCGACTGAGGTTTAAGGCAATTTTCCAATGTATGAGTATCGTAATAAACACCACCAAACAAACCTTCGCCATAAGAATAAAAAGCAACTGTTGTTACTGAAGGGTCGGGTTTTACCAGTTCAACAATTTTGCTTATCGGTATCCCCCCCCATTCTGCAATGCCCGACCAGCCTTGTATACAATGGTGCATCGTGATGTTTTGCTCCTTATTCAAGTTTTTAAGATTATCCAGCGAAAGCTCCACCGGATTCTGCACCTTCCCTCCTATTTTAAGCTTGTAATCTTTAAAATTATTTTTTGCCAGTTCTTTCCAGACTTCTGAATCAGGCATTTTCCCATTAGCCCAGAAGTAAGGTGAAATATCTTTATCTGAATAATATGGCTTAGGGTGCAATTTGTCTATCGAAATTGTCCAAAGCATCCCATTCACAACTTCTTCAAGACGCTGGAGTAGCCGTTGTTTATTCCACGAAAGCCAGTGCGCAAAAAAGCCAAAGGCAATTGTTGCTAAAATAATTCCAATACCAATAAACAATCCTGTATAACTGCTCGCGTTATCCACTCCCATTACAATGTGATTCATGTTCCTCACAAATCCCGTTGCAACCACCAGGCCAACATGCATAATAATAAAGAATGAGTATGAGATCATTACCAAAAAATGAATTGAACGAGCACTTTGCCGGTTGCCAAACAACTTGGGATACCAGTTAAACCTGCTTTCAATAGCCGGAGACATGGCCATGCCTGTGAACATTGCCAAAGGAGCTAAAATAAAGATCACTCCGAAATATGCAAGTTGTTGTAATGCATTATAGTGATAAAAACCATTGGGTTCCACCGGCATATTAAAAGTTACGTAATGAATTAAAACACTCCATGCATCAGGAATACTTTCCCACGAAACAGGTACCAGGCGCTTCCACTGATTCGTAAAAAACAGGAGAACTACAAAGATCACACCGTTTAAAACAAATAGTGGAACTGTAAGAAAATGCCATACTCTTGCTATGCCAATTGTATGCCGGTAACCTGGCAAACCAAATATCGGATTAATATACCGGGCATCATCTTTGGCAGTCCATATTTTTTCCTTCGTCATTATTACAGGTGTAAACCGAATCCATTCTGTACCCGGTGTACATCCATCATTCCAGTATAATCGGGGATGATCATACAGGATGGAAAGCCCACTCCGAATAATAACCATCATAAAAAAGAAATTGACCCAATGGGCAAGGCTTAGCCACCCTGGAATTCCTGATGGGTCAGCTGAGGAAAGTGGAGCGATTGATAACGATGGATCTGCAGGTAAGCCAAAAAGCAAATATTGCAACCAGGCTATAACTATAATGCCAATAATAAGTCCGCCAAGGATTATCAGAATGTAAGGTTTTACAGTTATATGAAATTTCCTGTCTTCAGGATAGTGAACAGCCCTTTCAGCTTTGTTAAAATGTGAGAACATAATCAGCTTTTAGCGTAAAAAAAATGAATTGCATAAACTAGTCCTGTCTGATACTCATGGTTTACGATCTAACAGCACACCTGTTCCCGACTGTTAATGATAACAATTGCGAAATTTAATTCCACAATTTGCTTAGGTATAAATGACAACTTAAACCCGAGAATATAGATCGTCAGGAGCTCTGGTTTGAGGAATAAGTTTTAAGGTCTTGCACCAGGCAAACGCAGTCTTCTTGCACGACGAAAAAAAAGGATGTTTCTCGTCAAACGATAAACAGTTTATTCGCTGATCACGTTCCAAAATGAAGAGAAAATCTTTGGCGCAATCTTAGCTATCAGATTATTCCATTCCGGCACTGCATTCGAGGCATGCAAGTGAATAGCTGTCATATTCATCGTAAGCGGGACCTGGTATGCCATTCAGTGTAATAAGCCGGTCGAGCCTCACTTGCTCGCCTGTTTCAAACACTAAAAATGATTCATAGTGTTTGATAAAAAATACTTCTTTCAGGTTGCTTTTAACATCGGCTATTTCCTTGTCCGGCCCGAAATAATTTACTACTGAAATAACTTTTTTAGCTATTTCCTTTTCTATTATTTCGTAAAAATCCGGATCTATCGGACTATATTCCTTATACATGATTACGTTTTTTTAAAACTGATTATCCATTATAGCCCATGAAAAACTTAGTCTAAAATCGAGGCTTTTTCATGAAGTGGCAACAAACTTAGTTTTATTCATATCTTATCACGTCAGCCGGGCAGCTTTCGGAAGCATCTTTTATTTGTGCTTCGTAATCATCAAAGTTTACTCCGGCGATTACAGTGGCTGTGTCCTCCATTTCGAAGACTTCGGGACAAATGTCAACACATAGTCCACAGGAAGTGCATCCCTCTTCGATATATACTTTTTTTATTGCCATGATTATTAGTGTTTAGTAAGATTAACAATTCTCAATTCTTTTTGTTGACCGGTTTTAGTGAGTTACAGTTTTGCACCGGTAATTTTATCATATTCCCATAATTTCCTTCTTCATTTTAACATTCTTACCTGTTTGATTAATTCGAATCAGGTAAACTCTCAGGAATTTCCTAAACAATAGTTAACTATTTCTTTAACATGCAGTTGAGTTGTGTTTAGCACCGGAATACCAGCATAGGTTGGTTGAGTCAGAATAAGTGGAAACTCAGTGCATCCCAGGATTATTGAGTCAATCTTGTGTTGCTTTACCATTTTGTCAATAACTCCTATCAGCAATTCCCTGGTTTCATCCTTAAAAATTCCCAATTCTATCTCGCTGAATAATTTTTGATTTATCAGCTCTTTATCATTTTTGTCTGGCATAACTATTTCAATGCCATTTTTTTTGAATACATCAGGGTAAAAAGACGTATTCATAGTAAAACCTGTACCTAGCAAACCTAAACGCTTATACCCTCTTTTAAAAGCTTCTTTACATGTGGATTCAACTATACTAATCAGTGGAATCTCCGATCTTTCCTTAAGATTGTCAAAAAGAAAATGAGGTGTATTGGCGCTTATTGCTGCAAATTCAGCTCCTGCCAGTTTCAGCGCATCTATTTTTTGTAGCAGCAAGTCGGCAGCTTGTTCATATTTTTTTAATTTCATCAGATCCAGAAATCCAGGCATGTTTATGCTGTAGATAATTATCTCAGGGTAATTCAGATCATCACTTACATTCTTAAATGCATTGATTATTTCTTTGTAATAATCCATGGTTGCTTCCGGCCCCAGGCCTCCTATGATTCCAATTCTTTTCATGAAGCCTTTATTTAAACCCTTGATAATACTGCTTTATGATGATTTATTTTATAGGCAAGCGATTGTATCGTAAGTTTCGTAACCAATTTTAAAAAACCTTCCCTCACAGGTGAATAGTCGTCATGAAGAGGACAGGGGTTTTCGCAATCACAGCGATCCAAACCGAACCCGCATTTGGAAAAGAACTTTTCGCCTTCGATCACACTTATTACTTTGTGCAAAGTGAGTGGAATGTCCGAATCGCTAAAAAAGAATCCGCCACCTCTGCCTTTTGATGATAGGATTACTTCTTCCCGGGCTAAGGTTTGTAATACTTTAGCGGTAAATTGTTCTGGCGAATTAATCTTTTTAGCGATTTCTTTAAACCCTGGCTTTTTACCGTCCTGGTTTTGAATGTACACATAAACCAGCGCCCTGATGGCATATTCGGATGTTTTTCCAATCATATAGACAATTATTGTAATTTAGGAAGGTTAGTCAGCATATCTAATCCAGGAATCCTGTGGCATTACCACCCTGGCTTTAAAATCAGCTTTAAGCGAAAGCATATGTTTTTGAAAGGCAGGAATAACCAATGAATTTCCTTTCTGAAGCAGATATTTTTTATGTTCCAGTGCTAGTATCGCGCTACCGGCCAGCACTACAATTACAGCTTCCCTGGTGCTATAATACAATGGTGTTACCATTTCGGCTTTCCCGGTTACTTGCAACACTTTAAATGATTCTCCTGTTTGGAAAATAACAAATTCGGGGTTAACTGATGTTTTCATACCTTTTATTTTTATCGGTTTTCGAGATCAATAGCTTTAGGGAACAAAATGTTGTTTTCCAAATGTATATGGCGGTGAAAATCATCCTCAAAATCCCCGAGTAATTTAAAGGTTATTTCATAGGTTGTGCAGGCATCATCCGGAGCCTGGTAATTATCCGAGAGCCTTGCTATTTCTTTGAAACGTTCGCCTTCATTCTGATGGTCGGCAACCATATTGCGTATTGGATTTGATACTGACCCAAATGGTGATTTAGGTGATGGAGAGTTTGTCTTTTTCGAAGTTTCAAGCCGCTCAATAAACGGGAACAGCACAATTTCTTCTTTCATCATATGTTTGGTTAAGTCACCGGCACAACCAACAAAGAGTTGCTTTATTTCGAAAAGTTCGGGATGATGATCTCCGTGAACCTGGCAGACTTTTTCAAGGTTCTTTTTCAAAATCGGAATGCTCTTGTTAACATATGAATGGTGCCTTTTAACGATGTAGTTAATGAGTTCGCCCAACCCGAGATTATTTAGTGCGGCAGTATCCGGATCATTTTGAGTTATTACTTTTTCAATTTGTTGGAGGAGCAGATTGGTATCAATTCCGGCTTCCTGGCATGCATCGGAAATAGCCTGATTTCCGTTACAGCAATAATCAATATTGTTTGCCTGGAATAATGGAGCTGTTTTAAAATTATATTTTACAACCTCTTCTACAATTGAATCTGGTGTTATGGTCATAGTATTTGTTTTTTTATTCAATTACAAAGATACGACACAATTACCATAAAAAGACATACATGTCTTTTTATATTTAATATTTTTTATACCATGAAGAATACGATGAATTAAACAACATTAAAAGTTTACTGATATTGGATGTAAAGTTACTAATTTACAGTAAGATAAGCCATACAGATATTTGACAGACCCAAGCTGCTAAAACATACCTGTTTTGGATTAGTTGATTAATGCAATACAAAAAAAAGCAAAAAGAAAAAATTATCCCTGCATATAGCGTATAGGCTGATTAATACAACAAAATGTTAGTTCTGGAAGGATTTCGTTTAGAATGATTATACAAAATAGCTGCGTCGAGAACGCAAGGAAAAATACCTGCTTTTTCACATAAAAGTTGTATTCCATCCGACACAAAATGATAATACAGCTTTTCCTGAAGCGCGGTTGAAGATAATGTAACAGGAAACCCAAAGTCATTCAACCAGCTAATAATTAACGTGTCGAGAGGTATTTCAAACCTCGTCAGACCCAATGATTGCAAGAAGTTTCGCGCTTGCTTTGAGCCAAAGCCTTTGAACGACCTATCAATTGTATCAGCAACATCTCGTTCAGTTTCTTTTGAAGCCTGTCCATCAAGAACGCTTATCGATTTGATAAATGCATCCCAACCCATATTTTCAAGAAACCGGATATTTGAAGCGAAATATTCCGGAATCTTGAGGAGATGCTTTGTAAACGAATTTTGTTGTAAAATGTCGAACATATAATCTTCAACATCTTCACACTTCGAAATAACTGAATATGCAACCGGAAATGGCTCCAGCATCAGAAATTTGCTGATGAGATGATTGGGGTCAGAACGTTGTTGACTTGTTAACAGACACATTAACATGCATTTAATAATTGAGTCCTCGTCAACCAGAATATTTTTTCGATCAATATTACGTTCAATTCTGGATTCAACGAAAGCACCTCCGTTGTTAGCGACAAATTCACTGACTAACCGGATATCTTTTTCTTCAATGCCCCATTTAATAGTCATATCAATTACAATTTAGCTCAATTGCATACTAGTGCTTATATGCTATAATGCCCGGATGCTTCGGGTTGATAAATGATCTCATTAATTTTAATTCTGGTTAACCCTGCCGGAACAAGCCATTCAATTTCATCGTTTACTTTATACCCTATCAATGCGGTGGCAATAGGCGAGAAAATTGATATTTTTCTTTCCTTCAGATTAGCCTGATCCGGATATACGATCTGAAATTCGAGATGTTTATTATCGTTCAGGAAACTAATTTTTACAATAGAGTTCATTGTCACAACGTTAGAAGGTATTTTTTCGGGATCAACAATTTTGGCTGAGTTCAACTCTGTCATTAAACTTTCAGCTTCTGATGCATTTATGGAATTAAATTGTTTTGCATCAGCGATACATTTTTTAATCCGGTTATAATCCAGTCTGTTTAAAATAAGCTTATTCATGATCTCAATAGTTAAGTTTGATTTATTAAACAAAGATACTAAAAGATAGTAACAATTAACCAATTAATGCTCTTTTTCAAAAAGGAAAATTATCAGGCAATTGGTTTAAGGCACACTCTGTATCCTAAGATTGTTTTATTTAGTTTAGCCGTGAATCTTGGGAAAAACGATGCCATGATAGTTCTACAGGAACCAGGTATTTGTTCTGCCTTAGTGCTTTCGCCGGATGCACATGGGTGTATTTACCTGCCTGCTGCCCAGAGATCGCAGATCCCATAACATGGTTAAAACTCGAAACCATCCGGCATCTTCCAAATAAAAGAGATTTTGAATCAAAAGTTTCCTTAAAGCTTACTCTCTACTGGTAACTTCAAAATTTATTTTCATATCATGTTCTTCGAGAAATGATTGTAATTTAACCAGGGAATCGTGCCCGTTTATAATCACACCGTGCCAGTTATTTTCAGGATTAAGGCCTGCAATAATAGATAATTCTATCTCTGTCGGAATGTCGGATTTGATGCTCTCAAAAGCAAGGAAAGCCCTGCCCGATGGGTAGGTCCATGCCGGCAAATAAGTAAGGGCCTCAAATTTCAGGAAAGTTTCGCCCAGTTTTTTATAATCTGGTGCGGCTGGCGCTGTTTCCAGCCCATGGTTCTCAATAAACCTGCCTTTTATCCAGGCCCATTGTTTTAGTTCCTGATCATCAACAATTTCATAGCCAAGTATAAAATGATCGCCTTCTTCCAGATTGTATTCGTCTTTATCAGGATCATTTTTTACAGCAAAAAAGCTTTCATCCGGTTCTTCGAAAATTTTAAGTTTCATCCTTAATTTTATGTGTTAATTTTAATATTTATGTTTATTTCGTGTCTATTTATTTTAGGCATGGAGGTGCAGATATTGTCAGGAGCCTGTCGCAGATGGGATTAACCGGTTAAATAAAAGTTCAACCCGGGTTCCTTCATTTTCGATACTCTGGATTTGCAATACAGCATTATGCGCTTCTAATATTTTAACCACTAAAGAAAGTCCGATACCAAAGCCACTTTTAAATTTTGCATTGGAAGCCCTGGTGAAAGGCCTGTAGATATTGGCTATTTCATTTTCAGGAATACCAATGCCTCTATCTGAAATAATAACTTTAATCAGTTTATCTTCGGGTTTAAGTTCAACATTTACATCATCATCAGAGAACTTACAGGCATTTTCAATAATATTTTTAAATCCGATTATTAATATTCCGGTGTTGCCCGAAATAATCAGATCGTTCTCATTTTCAGGAAACTCAATTTTGGTAATGATTTTCTGATCAGGGTATTTGCTTTTCACCTGATGAACAGCTTCGTAAATGATTTCATCCAGACGAACAGGCTCGAATTGTATGCTTTTATCCCTGTTTACCTGAGCTAAATTCAACAGGCTGTTGAGTTGAGAATTAATTTTTTTATTATCATCGGTCATATGCGCGATGTGCATTTTGTACTCATCAACGGAATGCTCTTTGCCTAAGAAATAATCTGATTCAGCAATCATAACAGAGAGTGGTGTGCGCAATTCGTGCGAAGCATTCGAAACAAAATCTTCCTGGTTTTTAAAAGCAACTTCAAGGTCAGCAAGCATTTCGTTAAAAGTCATAGCCAGATTTTCGAGTTCATCCTTTTGGTTGCCTTCGTCAAGTCTTTTGCTCAGGCTCGAAGAGTTAATTGCTTTAACATTATTGATAATATTGGTCACTGGCTTAAACGCTTTCCGGGATATGAGATAGGCTGTTAAAACGGATAGCCATAAACTAAAAAGTATGCTCCAGAAAAGAATCTTGCGAAGCTCAATGATATATTCGGCCAGGTTTTGGTCGAACGCCAGCACAAAAATATACGCCCACTTTTTGCGGTATTGAAATTTATAATACACCCCATCCTTACCTTCAATTATGTAAAAATTATAATTGTCAGCATTTTTGATCTTGATAGCAGATTGTAACACATCTTCCTTTTGTTCAAGCGTTACAGCATTGTAGCTATATATTACTTTGAAATTGGTATCGGTTACCATAATCTCCTGATTTTGATCGGAAAATGTTGATTTATTGATATTCTGAAGGAGAGCCGTATCAACCGCATGACGGTTAATAATAATTATTGAAATATATTTAGCCCTGTTCAAAAGATTGTTTCTGAATTTTTCGCGATTGGTAGTATATGTAAAGTAATAAACAAGCGCGGCAAAGAAAAGTAATATACCAGCAACAACCAGCATAAACTGCAGTGCCAATCGAACCTTAATATTTAAAACAAGCTTAAATTTCCTTTTCATTGCAATAAAATCCAAATCCAAACTTGGTGTGAATCAATTTAGGGTTAAAATCCTTGTCAATCTTTTTTCGGAGGTAATTAACATATACGTCAATAACATTTGTACCTGGATCAAAGTCAATGCCCCAAACCTGGCTGATAATATATTCGCGTGAAAGCAATTTCCCCTTATTTTTCAAAAATATCTCAAGTAAGTAATATTCCTTAGCGGTTAATTCGATCCGTTTGCCGGAGCGGGTAACTATTTTGTTCGTAATGTCCATTACAAGGTCGGCGGCAACAAGTTGTTCGGGTTCCGGAGCAGTTTCTGATCGTTTAAGAAAAACATTTACGCGCGCTAATAATTCCCTGATATCGAATGGTTTTGTAATATAATCATCAGCTCCAACATCAAAACCGGCAATTTTGTTGTCAGCAGTTCCTAAGGCTGTCAACATTAGAATTGGTATCGTCTTATTAACTTTCCTGATTTCCCTGCACAAATCATACCCATTAATAAGAGGCAGATTTATATCTAAAATCACGAGGTTGTATTTATTTCGCTCAATAAATTGTTTGCCGATATAACCATCACTAGCTACCTGAGCCCTAAAGCCCGCATCCTCCAATTGCTTTTTCAGAATTTCCGCAAGCCTTTGCTCATCTTCAACAATCAGAATATTTATGTTACCCATTAAATACCTATTTTTCCACAAAGTTAACTTAAGATTTTAAAGATTTACAGTTTAATGATTTTCTAATATGATTCTAATAAGTTCCTAAGTACCCTCACCTTAATTCGTGTATACCTTCGCAAGGAAAGAAAATACATGATTGGTCTAATGATCATTGAATACAAATAAAAATATAGGAGAGCCTCTAAAATGAAAGCTGAAATATTGAAAAGAAAACCGTTTTTCAAAAGCGTTATAACGATGAACTTTGGTGAACAAAACAAACCAGGTTTATATGTGAAGTTTACCGACAGTAAGAATCAAAAATGGATAGGGCGGTTTGGAAAAACTGAAGAAGAAGGCCTTTGCCAGGTTATTGAAGATCAAAACGGGTCACAATGCCTGGTAATTGCAAATGGAAAAGGATATCTTGTTGATGTTGACAAGCAAACCATAATGAAGGAATTAGATAAGGCAGATCATATCATGAGTGCCTTGCATACCACCAAACCCAATTGCTTTGTTGCCGGAACTGATAACAGCATATTTATAATAAACGAGGAAGGCGCGTTAAAAGAAATTTTACCCGATTTTTTTGTAGATGGGATTGCTTTTCAGAAACAACAGGAAAATACTGTAAGCGGATGGTTGGCATCGTCGATTAACCAATTTGAAAATTCAATTCCGTTTAAGATTGACTTATCTTCTTTCAATCTGATATTGAATTATTAAAAAGAGAAATTATTAAAGAAAATCATGAATATGACTAAAATTTCTTTTGGGATTAAATTTATCGTTTTATGGGTTGTGGTAATAATTCTGATGATTCTCGTTAAAATGTATCTGGTAAGTTGAAAATAAATTATCAATAAATGACTTTAACCACGAAGAGTCGGTTTGCTGCAATAGGCAACAATTCCTGATACCAGTTGTTATAATAAAACCTTATGGATGAGATAGTATTTTGTGGAGAAGGAACTTCTTTGCAACTTTGAATTAGAATGCTGATCATAGAATAATTTCGGACTTTGTGAAAATAAACTGTTTAATGTTCTGGTTAACCTCGTGAATCATGATCAGACAATTCGCAGAATAATCATATAAGATGCTGAGTTCCAATTGTTTAAACTAATTAATTTCATTTATTTTACTGATTATCAAAGATTTATGTGGTATTTTTAAGGACTATTGTCATTAAAATTTATATCTGTTGTAGTATCTTATAGCATGGGTCATTTAATAAACAGCTGGATATCCGGCTAATTTGTTGTAATTTTAATCTTTAAATTAATTTCGATTTTCTTATGGAGATACTTGATAAAATTCTGGACTTTGAAATTTTCCGGCTTGGTAAATTTAATTTCAAGGCTGAAGATCTTATTGTCATTCTTATAATTTTTGCAGCAACAAAATTTATTATCTGGCTAATTAAAAAAGGATTAAATCGAAAAAAGAATGGCAAAGCCTTCGATCAGAGTAACAGGTATGCTCTGTTTCAAATAATCAGTTATGTATTGTGGATTGTTGCATTCAGTTTTATCCTCGACACTCTGGGCATTAAAATTACAGTGCTGATTGCCGGATCTGCTGCTTTGCTTGTTGGTATTGGTCTTGGTTTGCAGCAAACATTCAACGATATAATATCCGGAATCATATTATTAATCGAAGGATCAACCAAAATCGGCGACATCCTGGAAATAGACGGTGATATTGTAATGCTTGAAAATATTGGCTTGCGGACATCAACAGGTCTTAACCGCGATGATATCGTTGTTATTTTACCTAATTCGTTAATTACAACCAACAAGGTAATAAACTGGAGCCACCAGTCTATGAAAACACGTTTCAAGATCAGTGTTGGCGTGGCTTATGGCAGCGATGTGGAACTTGTAAAAAGACTCCTGGAAGAGAGCGTTATGGAGCATCCGGATATAACGGATAAGAAATTAATTGAAGGACGCCTGGTTAATTTTGGAAATTCCTCGCTCGATTTCCAGGTTTTCTTTTTCAGCAAAAATGTGTTCCGGATCGAGAAAGTAAAAGGTGATATCAGGCTCATCATTAACCGGAAATTCATCGAAAATAATATTTCGATTCCATTTCCGCAAATGGATGTTCACTTTAAACGGGAAAAAATTCAATAATCTCTAATTCTTTGGTCAAATCAGGAATTGAAGAGTGAATTGAAATCAGTATTTTTATCAAGTTGGATACTTAATACTAAACTCTATGCTTTATAATTGATCATAAACTGACCATGAACTTGAATTTTGCTAACTGTAACCTTTAGTTATAATTTGAGAAAAATAATAATCCTTTCGCATTCTCTTCCATTCATTAAACACATCTCGTAACCAGATGAAAATAGAAAAGAAATTAAAAGAGCTTGCAGCAACAGCTATCAGTGGAAATGATATAACATCTTCCTGTTTATATGTTTCTGCTTTAGCCATCATGTATGCGGGCCAGTATGCATGGATTTCGCTTCTGATGGTGAGCGCCGTATTATATTTATTCCGGAAAATATACGGCGAAGCCGTTGGGGCATTGCCTTTGAATGGAGGCGCTTACAACATTCTTTTAAATACAACTTCTAAAAGCAATGCTTCCATTGCTGCTTCCCTGACTATTTTATCATATATGGCGACAGCTGTAATATCAGCAAGTGAGGGGATGCATTATCTCCAGAGCTTGTTCCAGGCTTTACCCGTGTTTTGGGCAACAGTTGCATTACTGGCATTTTTTATGTTCCTCATTATGTCGGGGATTAAAGAATCATCAAGGGTGGCTATATTTATATTTATTATTCACCTCACTTCTATGGCATTATTGATACTAAGCGCTGTGTGGTTTTTGAATATTAATGGCCTGGATATGATTAAAGAAAACTTTCACGCACCAATCCATGGCAGCATTCCCATTGCCTTGTTTTTAGGCTTTTGTACTGCTATGCTTGGTATTTCCGGTTTCGAAAGCTCAGCAAACTTTGTTGAAGAGCAAGCTCCCGGGGTTTTCAGGAAAACTTTACGTAACATGTGGCTTGCCGTTACAATTATAAATCCGTTGATGGCTCTGGCAATTATTGCGGTAATCCCCATTGCGAGCGTAGGAGTCCATGAAGAAGCACTGCTTTCACATCTTGGCAGTGCCACGGGCGGAATTTCGCTCTCAATGCTTATTTCAATTGATGCGGTATTGGTTTTAAGCGGCGCTGTATTGACTTCATTTATAGGAGTTTCCGGATTAATGAAACGTATGACACTGGATCGGATTTTACCTCAGTTTTTAATTAAAGAAAATAAGCATGGAAGTTCTCCGCGAATACTAATTACATTTTTTCTTCTGTGTGTCTCAGTGCTATTTATTACCAATGGTAAGCTTGGCCCTCTGGCAGGCGTGTATACAATTTCATTTCTAACTGTGATGGTTTACTTTGGATTCGGCAATTTTTTATTGAAAATCAAAAGAGCTAAATTGCCAAGGCCGGAGTATGCGCAACCTTTTATAGTTGCTATTGCAATTTTAGCGATAGTAATAGCTATTTATGGCAATATTAAGATACATCCTGATTATCTGGTGATGTTCCTTCAATATTTTATCCCTTTCATTATTCTGATCTTTCTGCTTCTAAACCGGAATTTCGTGATAGAATATTCGCTGGTTGTAATCAGAAGTGTGTTTGAAGCTTTCAAAAAACAGATACGGATTAGTGAAGTGCTGTTAACACGAAAAATGAACAAGTTAAAATATCAGGAATTTGTTTATTTCTCAAAAGCTGATGACATTTCGGGATTAAATAAAGTAATACTCTATGTTCAGGAAAATGAAATTACCCGAAAACTTAAAATTGTAACTGTTGTAAGTGAGGAGAGGCAGGTGTCTGATGATTTTATGAGGGATTTTGATGCTTTGGACAGAGCTTATCCTGAAATCGACCTGGAGTATGTTCAGTTGCTTGGTACTTTTGGCCCCGAACTTATCGAAGAATTATCTGTTAGATGGAAAATCCCATCTAATTTTATGTTTATCAGCTCACCAAGTAACAGATTTACCTATAAAGTTGAAGAGCTTAGCGGAGTTCGGTTAATAATGTAAAAGGAAAAACGATGGAAGAACAAATTCGAAAATTTCTCTTTGATCCAAGTGTTGGGAAAATTGCTACAATATTCATTGGTATTGCAATTATCTGGATTTTTATAAAAGCTATTCAGAGAAGTTTATTTTCCAAAATTAAAGATAATGATAACCGTTACCGGGCGAAGAAATTTAGCAGTTTTATTGGCTATTTTCTAACCCTGGTGCTAATTACTGTTGTTTTTAGTGATAAACTCGGTGGTTTAACTGTTGCGTTAGGCGTTGCCGGAGCAGGTATAGCTTTTGCCCTGCAGGAAGTGATCGCATCATTTGCAGGCTGGCTGGCCATCATGTTCGGTGGATTTTATAAAACAGGCGACAGAGTTCAACTGGGAGGCATAAAGGGCGATGTAATGGACATAGGAGTTTTGCGCACCACCATTATGGAAACCGGTCAGTGGGTTGATGGCGACTTATACAATGGACGAATTGTTCTCATTGCCAATAGTTTTGTTTTTAAAGAACCTGTATTCAATTATTCCGGTAATTTCCCTTTTTTATGGGACGAAATAAAAATCCCGATTCAGTATGGAAGCAATTATAAAAAAGCTGAAGAACTATTTTTGAAAATCGGAAATGAAGTAGCAGGCGATTTAACCGACAAATCCAGGGCAAGCTGGACAGAGTTGCAAAACAAATATCGCCTCGAAGATGCACAAACTGAACCCATGGTTTCATTGATAGCTAACGATAACTGGGTGGAATTTACTTTACGGTTTGTGGTGAGTTACAAAAAAAGAAGAAAAACCAAAACCGAATTATTTATTAAAATTTTAAAAGAAATAGAGGCAACCAACGGAGAAATAAAATTTGCCTCAGCAACATTCCAATTAGTTGAACCGTCCGAAATAAAAGTAAGTATAAAAAAATAGCCAGTTTATTGTACGATTGGGATAATTGGCAGAATGCTGGATTTTGAGATGTTTCATCTTGCCAGGCATACTTTTCAAAGTTATAAGTCTGATAAGCATTCTTTTGATCATTACATTTATTATCTGGCTGATTAAAAAGGGTTTATATCGCAAAAATATTACCGAAAGCTTTGACCAGAGTTGCAGTTATACCTTTTTCCGGATAATAAGGTATTTGCTTTGGATTTTTTCATTCACCCTGATTTTGCAGGTAATAGAGATAAAAATTACTGTTCTGATGAAAGGTTCGGCTGCACTGCTGGTTGGTATCGGTCTGGGACTGCAGCAAGTGTTCCACCAAGGTGCGTAATATCCCTGAAATTGATAGCGAAGTTATAATGTGTTAAAATATTGGCCTGCGAACATTTAATGGTCATATTCCAGGTTCTTTGCTTGAGTAAAAATAGTTTCCGCATTTAGAAAGTTGAAAGTGACATACGCCGGATAATACACTGAAAATCTCTTTAAAACAACATTCATTTCCTCAAATTGGTGTTCATCATAAATCTGAAATGATGAAGAAATCTAAATAAAATGTAACAAAACTTCTGTAATTTCTCTACTGGCAAATGGATAAATTTTGAAAACTGGATTTTATTTTGTACCTTCGCATGACTCGCTATTGAGTCCTGGAAGATGTTTGCCTTTTAAAACTCATAGCTAATTAAACAAGCAATAACAATTCATTCTTTAAAAAAATTAAATTAAATCTCATAATGGAAACACAACCTATTAATTCGGATTCGAAAAAAGAGAATAAATTTCTAAATTTTATTCTTAGGAACAAAATCGTAGTAATCCTTATACTCTTACTGTTCGGAGTCTTTTTCTGGGCTTTGATCAAGATGCATTATATGGAAAAAGATTTCAACACGCAGAAAAGTGAAATTATTAATAAATATGAACTGAAATTTGACAGCCTTAATGTGGCAAAAATGGAATTGGTATCCACTGTATTTTCATGGGCTATCCGGTCGGAACTTTCCCGCGAAAACATGGAGCAGGTTAACCAGTTTTTTCTCAACTTCATAAAAGTTCCGGACGTTGAAAAAGTCCAGCTTGTAAATTACGACAGTTCGAAAATTCTGATTTCCACAGATAAAAAGGATGAAGGTCAGGCAATTACCGATCCTAAACTGTTTGTATCCGACACTCTGCGATATTACAAGACTGATTCAGGTCACATAAAATACATTACACCGATAATGGGATTAAATAAAAGAATCGGTTCCCTGGTTATCGATATTAAAAGCAAATAAAAAAGACCTATATGAGAAACACATTACTGATTATAGCAATAGTGGCATTTAGTACAGTTTCATATGCTCAAATGCAGACCCTACTGCTGAATGCCAAATATTTACAGTTCGATAATGGTAGAGAATTGCCGGCTGAACAAGCGTTTATTATTAATTCCGAAGTTCCCGGAACAGTAGAAATGGTAAAAATGCAACTATCGAATGTGCCATTTAAATTAAATAAGCAACTTTACGAAAGCATCTGGGTCAGGAAGCAAAATGAGAACACTACGGTTGCCATTCTGCCTGATTATTTTAAATTAAAATCAGGGAATACGTATAACTTCAAATTCCTGTATTACAGAAATATCCAGGAATCAGAGAGGCAACAGATAAGTAATATGCTGAGAACCACCGTACTGGCATTCCTTCAGTCGAATATTGAACAAAAAGATACGAAATACCTGTTTAGAAACAGTCCTTCGGATATTTACAGCTCGCTAAATACGCTCCTTAGTGAATCCATGGTCAATTACGAAACCAGCCGGGGCAGTCTGGCTCCAAAATGGTCGGGAATTATCGAAAACATGCTCCATACCATGGCTAAAAGCAAGATTTCAAAAGAAACTGCCGCCAAGGACACGGATAACTTGTTTGCGATTTTAACAAATGAGGTAAATAATGAAATTACCATGTTCGCCAATTCGTATGAGTATGTTTTAAGCGATGTGATTACCATTGTGGATTATCCAACGGAAAAGACGATGAATACCTTGTCTCTGAACATCGGTTATGCCGGAATATATAACAGCGGTGATTTTTCAAACCTCGATTATTATTCAGGTCCATACCTTGGTGTTAGCCTTCCGCTGGGGAACAGGGCATTCAACAGCAATTTCTGGAGCAAAACGTCCTTATCGGCTGGTATATTTCTTCAAGATTTCAAGGCAACTAATTCGGCAAAGATATCGGGTCCCATCGTTGAGAAACCCATATATTTTGGGGTCGGATACAAAATCTTTAAATTTTTAAGGCTGCAGGCCGGAACTACTGTGTTGCAGGAAACCGATCCTCTTAACGGAGATAAATCCGTGTATATGAAACCCTTTATCGGCCTAAGCATGGAATTTCAGCTATGGCTGGGCGTTAACAAACACTAAAACCGAAACCTATGAAAAATCTACTAAATCCGGCCTGGATTTTGCTGATCGGTTTTTTGTTTGTTCAACATCTGTCGATTGCTCAATCTTCCCAACGATATGATAATAGCCTCAAACTGCAGTATGGACTGTTTCAATACAGCAATAACCAGCAGGATTTTATCAGTACAACTCCAAATTCATTTTTAAATGTCGGGCTTACATACCGGCAGCGTTTGAGTCGGCTCACCGACCTGAATCTAACCGGCAGATATTATGACTGGAACCTGAAAAACGGCGATGTATTGAAAACTTATGCATTCCAGCCGATGTGGGTGCTTCATACAAGTAAAATTTCTTCTTCCTGGCGGTTAAACAGGATTACTCCTTATCTTGGAATTGGAATTGGAGTTGAAAATCATGTGTTAACGCACGCAAATACCGACTCGTCCTATTGGAAAATGTATGTTCCAGTTGAAATTGGTCTGCAGTTCAACCTTAATTCACGCTGGTCGGTCGGCGTTTTTGCCGAATATAAATTTGCGACCTATACCACGCTTAAAAACCTGGTTACCTCAGCGAACAGCAGCCTCGACATAGTGAACTCCTCCGGGATATCGTTATCCTATAATTTCGGGAAAAACAAAAAGTCCGTTTTATTCCCGGTAATCAGGGCTAATCCTGCTTTGACAGATGCTGAACTTGTTTTCATAAATGAAAAAGAAACACCCCGTAAAACGGATAATAGCTTTGAAACCAGGATAAAAAACAATGAGATAATGGGCATCCTGGCGGATCCGGTAAAAAACCCGGTTAAGCCAATAAATTCTGTTACTCCGATTGAAACTGAAAAACATAATATTATTGTTATTCCAAAAGTGACTACAACAATATCAGACACTATCACTGTCCCCATTCATATAAACATATCAGTTAATACACAGGATGAAAAGCCGGTAGTAAGCAAGCCGGGTAAAGCAAAATCGGAAGAAAAGATAAGCCCTGCTTATGAAAAGAAAATTGATTCGTTGCTTAATGTTGTAAAACTGCAAAATATAAAACTCAATAAGATTGACAGCGCTAACAGGCTTATCAACAAGCGATCAGGTGTTAAAGACACCATTGTTATTCATACCATTAGCAAAGTTCCAGCCAAGCAGTCAACGCCCACAATTGCTGTTGCCGACAATAGTAAACTGGCTGCAACCGTGGCCCAAAATACGGGCAAAACCGATACCATTCAGGCAGGGATGGAAAAACTACAAAGGGATCTGGATATTACTACGAAGAAAATTCAGCAGATGGAATCAGAAAAGGCAAAAAGTACTGCCGCGCAGGTTAGTGAAACACCAGAAGTTAATCCTGCTGTGATAGTAGTTGGCAAGGACAGCCTCCTTACGCCCGTGAAAGCTAAAGATACCATTATCATAAAAATTATTACACCGCCATCTGAAATCGAAAATATACTTCCGGCAAAGGCACAAAAAGCAGATTCGCTTTCAGCTGCCGGTAACGATTCGATAACACAGATAAAGCTTTCCCTCGACAGCCTGAGCCAGAATCAGAAATTCCTGATGCAGGAATTAAAAAATCTGAAAACACAGAACGAGGAACTACAGAAAAAATCAATGATCGAATCACCCAAAACGGATATCATTGTAAAGCCGGTTGTGAGCAAAAATGCTGTTTACACCATTGCATTCGCGGTAAACTCTTCGAGGGTTAGTGCAAAGTTCCTGCCCGAATTGAAAGTGATGGCCGATTCCTTGAAAAAGATTCCAGGAAAAAAAATACAGCTTTCAGGGTATTCAGATAAAAGCGGACAGGCCTCGTATAACCTGGTATTATCGCAAAAGCGGGTAAAAGCTGTTAAAAATGAATTAATAAAATTGGGTATTTCGAAAAAACAGATGGTTGAGCAGTATTTTGGCAGCGAACTATCAACCGGTGAGGTAAATATAAACGACAGAAAAGTGGTCATCCGTCTGCTCTAAACACGTAGGACTTTCATTTGAAATTTTTTCTGTATAAACCTTTTATTCCATTTCAATTAGCGTCTGGAATCATGAGTGTCAGGTTATGTTTTAAACAATGCTCATTGGCTGAATCCTCACTGTTCATTGAAATTGCAAATTTCCTCTACAAGGCATTTTATTCACGAAGAGCCGGGTTGCTACAATTGGCAACAATTTCCGATAACAGGTGTTATAATAAAAGGTTTTGGAGGAAATGGTATTTTGTAGAGAAAGAACTTCTTTGCAACTTTGTATTCCAATATTTTAATTACAATGAATTCATAATCATGCACGAATCAGTTTTCACATTAGTTTCAGAAAATTAATTAGCCTTACTGTCACGGATGGATATAGCAATCATAATAACTTTCTGCATTTTACTCCTTATTGCATACTTCTTTGATCTGACAGCAGCAAAGACAAAGATACCGGCAGTAATTTTTCTGTTGTTATTAGGTTGGCTTGTCCGGCAATTGGCAGTATTTTTTGATATCCATCTGCCTGACTTCACCATGGTTTTACCCGTGTTAGGGACAATCGGACTAATACTTATTGTTTTAGAAGGCTCACTTGAATTGGAATTGAATAAATCGAAGATCCCACTCCTCAGGAAATCATTTTTTGGCGCTTTCTTTCCCATGATTATCATAGCTTTTGTGCTTGGTTTCATGTTCCATTATTTCGTGCTTTCAACATTTAAGGACAGCCTCACCAACGCGATTCCTTTCTGCGTAATCAGCAGTTCCATTGCTATACCAAGCGTACGGAACCTGACTTCATACAACAAAGAATTTGTAATTTACGAAAGTAGCTTTTCTGACATACTGGGTGTTCTGTTTTTTAATTTTGTTGCTCTTAACACAATTTTCGACACTACATCGTTTGGTAATTTTGGATTACAACTGATTAGCATGATAGCAGTTTCGTTTATTGCTACCCTTGGCTTATCATTTATGATGAATAAAGTTGAGCATCATATAAAATTTGTCCCCATTATTTTACTGATTATTCTGATATATGCTGTTTCTAAAATTTATCACTTGCCTGCCCTTATTTTTATTCTTGTATTCGGGCTTTTTCTGGGTAATCTCGACGAATTGAGGCGTATTAAATGGATAAAAAAAATCAATTCAGAAAAACTGGATGTAGAAGTAAAAAAATTCAAAGACCTCACAGTTGAAGCAGCCTTTATAGTCAGATCTTTATTTTTCTTACTGTTCGGATACCTGATTGAAACTTCAGAAATATTAAACACACAAACGCTGATCTGGTCGGTGGCGATTGTAGCAGGTATAGTTGTAATACGAGTCATTCAAATGAAAGTTTCAAAGCTTCCGATGAAACCGCTCTTGTTTATTGCTCCACGAGGTCTTATTACAATCCTTTTATTTCTTTCTATCGAACCTGCGCAGAAATTGCCGCTGGTTAATAATGCGATGATAATGCAGATTATTATCCTCACAGCCTTGATAATGATGATTGGATTAATGATAACAAAAAATGGTGTTGAAGACAAAAGTCTTGGGGAGACCACTAAAAATCAATTATAGTAGTGAAATAGTTACCACAAAGTAATACTTGTTATAATTCGCTCGAACAGAACAAGTAATATTCCGCTTAGCTTAATTTCATTCGCAAAACTTTTAATCGATTTATCTCTTCACTAAGTTTTAGTGTAATTATATCCACTTTTTGTGGATGTTTAATTAAGGAAATTAACCTGTCCTATGAAATATTAATCCACTATTTATGGATTCAACAAGTCTGATATCCAGGCTATAAACCGTAAATTCCGATATGAATAAAATTGGAAAAATGCTAAAAACTCCGGCTAAAGATCTTTTTTCAGAATACCTTTAAAATATGAAAAGGATTTTTTTTGAAAATTGCATAAATTTGATCCAAACCTAAGGTTTAAAAACCGGATTTTTAAAATGATTCCGAACCTTAAAGCATTATACTCAGGCTGGCAAGATTCAATTTTAGTATTTACTGTTTTTAGAACCACTGTAAACCAGAACGAATGAAATTGACAAGTGCATTTTCTTTACGTGAAGAATTCGATTTCCGCCTGGCAGGCCGCTGGCTGGTGCTGGGATCCATTGTGGGTGTGGTAAGTGGCGTTGGCGCAATACTGTTTCAAACCCTGCTTGGCTTGCTCAAAGAATTTACAATCATTCACTGGATGGGTCTTCAGCCTGTTACACCTGGCGGGGAACCTGGAGTTTCTCAATTTATAGCGGGAAATTTTAATCCGTACCTTATCGTATTAATACCTGCAATTGGCGGATTAGTAGTAGGATTTCTTATCCGGAATTTTGCTCCTGAAGCCGAAGGCCATGGAACAGATGAAGCTATTAAAGCATTCCATCATAAACGGGGAATGATACGCCCCATGGTTCCGATAGTTAAGTTATTTGCTTCGGTAATTTCAATTGGAACGGGAGGTTCAGGAGGACGCGAAGGCCCTATTGCCCAGATTGGAGCAGGTTTTGGTAGTTTTCTGGCCACCAGGCTTCATCTTGATACTAAAACACGCCGATGGCTTCTGGCTGCAGGAATGGGTGCGGGGATAGGAAGCATTTTCAGGGCTCCGCTGGCGGGTGCAATATTTGCAGCCGAAGTGCTCTATTTATCGGCTGAGGTGGAAACAGAAGTATTGCTGCCAGCTACTGTTTCATCTATTATTGCTTATTCGGTATATAGTTTCCGGTTTGGATGGGATCATATTTTCACTAATGCCGGACTTCACGGTTTTACAAATCCCCTGGAGCTTTTTCCTTATACAATCGAAGCATTAATACTAGCTTTAGCAGCATTTGTTTTTGTAAAAACCTTTTACGGAACCAGAAAACTTTTTTCCAACTGGAAAATACCAAAATTTATTAAACCTGCTATCGGCGGGATGCTTACCGGTGGATTGGCATTATTGCTGATAACCATCACCAACGACCGGAAATATGTAATTGATGTAATGGGTGGCGGATACGGAATTCTTCAGGAAATCTTTCAGGACGGGCTTGTCAAAATAGGATTCGGGACTCTGTTACTGGTTGCCGCAGGTAAAATTCTAACCACGTCATTTACCATAAGTTCAGGCGGAAGTGCGGGTGTTTTTGGACCATCGATGGTTATCGGCGGAACCCTTGGAGCAGCTGTTGGTTATATCATGCAATATGTATTTCCGGGTTTACATATTTATCCCGCCACTTTTGCAATCGTCGGAATGGCAGGTTTTTTTGCTGCCGCTGCTAAAACTCCGCTTTCAACTATTATTATGGTGAGCGAACTCACCGGGAATTATGCATTGCTGATGCCAAGTATGTGGGTTTGTTCCCTTTCGTACCTTTTAGCGCGGGGCTGGACTATTTACGAAAGCCAGGTTCCCGGAAAATCATATTCCCAGGCTCATTTGGGTGAATTTGCTCCCGATATTTTTGAAACAATTTCAGTGCAGGAGGCATATAAAAAAACCAGGAGTTTTATCACAATTGCTGCTTCCATGAAGTTTGCTGATATTATTTCAGCAACTAGGAATATAAGTCAGCGGATTTTCCCTGTTGTGAGCCAACAAGGTGAATTGGTCGGAACTTTTTCAATTTCGGATGTAACGCTTATGCTTCAGGAAAGCAATTTTACTGAAAAGACAGCTACAGATTTAATGGATGAGATGATTCCTAAGATAAAACCAAATGATCATCTGAGTAAAGCTCACAAAATAATGCTATCGCATAACCTGGATGAATTGCTTGTGGTTGAGGAACATGCGGCTAAACCGGGAATTCTTGGGATAATTACCTCTGCTGATATTATTTTGGCATATAACAGGAAACTCTCGCAAATTAAATTCGGAAACGAAAAACCCGAGTTGTTACCCAAAGATCAGATTATTTTAGAAAAACTTGACATTAAAAAGGTGCTTGAAAAAGATATTCTGACCATTGGTCCTGATGCCAGCCTAAGAGATCTTGTCAAAATAATTATCAGGTCGAAACGTAACGTATTTCCTGTTGTGAATAGTGAAAACCACTATTTTGGAATGATTTTGTTGAATGATATCCGCGAACTCATGTTTGATCAGGAAAAATATGATACTGTAATTATGAAGGATATAATGACAAAACCGGCAGCGCTAATTAATCGTGATGATACGATGGGGCGGGTAATGGAAAAGTTCGACAAAACACATGCATGGAATCTTCCGGTTGTGGATAAAAATAACAGGTTTATTGGAATGGTTTCCCAATCATCCATATTCTCATCATATCGTAATCAACTTATATTTCAAACTGACGTTTAAATCACAGAATATTATACATGGAAATCATAATTACGGCAAATATTGTTCCAGGTCGCTTGCGAATTGATTACGAAAAAGAAGACTGGCATTAAAATAGAGTAAATTCAAAATTAACATATGACTGGTATTACTCCATATCCAGATGGTTTTCTAATTATTTCTAATGTAATTCTAATATAATTCTAATAGCCTTGCTGTGCCATAGGCCCTATATTTGTAAATAATAACTTTTTATAAATAATCTTGTACTATGAAAGCACCAAAATTAACAAATGAAGCAATGATAGGTATAATATTTGGATCTGTGATAGTGTTAATGATACTTCTAAAAATATTTGTATTCTAAAGTATTTTAACTAAATTGAACAATACGACAAAGGATGTTTTATTATTAAGCAAATCTTAGCTGGTAGCATTTTGTATTGCCAAATCGCATTCAGGT
The DNA here is from genome assembly GCA_038237165.1 of Bacteroidales bacterium. Classification (GTDB taxonomy): domain Bacteria; phylum Bacteroidota; class Bacteroidia; order Bacteroidales; family UBA4417; genus UBA4417. The sequence continues at coordinate 29,775 of JBBRYZ010000001.1, forward strand.
ATGTCCCTGCCTTGTTTCTCCGTATCTTTACTATTGATATCCCGATATAAACTTCACTACAATGAAAAATATTGTAATGGCGGTAAGTTATCGATATATTAATTTGGGGAATTGTAAGTTTTTTTTTGATCTTTACTCATGCAATTTATTCCTTAAGGATAAAAGATTTTATACCTGGAGTTTCAAAGCAGATAAACCTGTGATTATAACGAGACTCTAGTTAAAACAAGGGTGCTGATGAATTCGAACAAATATTTAAATGATAGTATTTGAAAATAGCTGTGCTCAAATAAACGCAAAAAAAAAATAGTGTGAATCACCTCCGAATCATATTTTGATAAAAGAAACATATGGTAGCTAATTAGTTAATCGTTGTAATCATCATGCTTGTTGTATTTGCATTTATTATCTTCCTGATCATCCGAAATCATAAAGATAAAAAAGTCCTGACGAATATATTAACAGAGGAGGATGAGTTACACATACGAAAGGAATCTGGCATTGAGGTTTAGCCAAATGAGGAAAAGCAATAATATAAGTCCGATTAAAATAATGACAGAGAAAAATGGCAGAGAAAAACACTACTTTAGCCATAAAATTTTATTTCATTACCTGACACAAATAAAATATGGGAATAATTATTTCGGCAACTTTTATAATTGGGTATATATTTATTGCGCTGGAGCATAAAATAAACATTAACAAAGCAGCTGTTGCCTTGCTTACAGGAGTGCTTTGCTGGACATTATATATTTTAACTTCGAATGATTCATTACTTATTTCCGAACAATTAACCGAACACCTGGGCGAAATATCCGGTATTTTATTTTTCCTGATGGGTGCAATGACTATCGTCGAACTGATTGACGCACACGATGGATTTGAAGTCATTACAAAGACGATCACAACCGTAAACAAGCGAAAACTGATATGGATTATCGGCTTTCTCACATTTTTCCTTTCAGCTGTGCTCGATAACCTTACAACCACTATAGTAATGGTTACTTTACTGCGAAAACTCATCTGGGATAAAAATGAACGAATGCTTTTTATAGGGCTGGTTGTAATTGCCGCTAACTCCGGCGGGGCATGGTCGCCGATTGGTGATGTGTCAACAACCATGCTATGGATTGGCGGACAAGTATCAACCGGAAATATTATTGTTAAACTGATAGTTCCAAGTTTAGTTTCGCTGATAGTTCCTTTAGCGGCATTTACCTTTGTTCTTAAAGGAAACCTCAGCGGTACAAGCCCGTCTGCTGACGATGACAAACCTACTGCCTCCGATTTTGAACGTAAGCTGATTTTCTTTTCAGGAATTGGAACTCTTTTATTCGTTCCGGTTTTCAAAACCTTGACCCATTTACCTCCTTTTATGGGAATGATGTTCGGATTGGGTGTGTTATGGGTAATTTCAGAAATTATTCATAAGGATAAGGATGAGAGAGAAAAAAGCGCCTACTCTGTTCTTCATGCATTGCGAAAAATTGATATGCCTAGTGTTCTGTTCTTTTTAGGAATTCTGATTTCAATTTCGGCGCTTCAATCGGCAGGACAGTTAGCTCACCTTGCTTCGTTTATGACCGAGAAAATCGGAAATATTACTATTGAGGTTCTTTCAATCGGACTTCTTTCGGCCATTGTAGATAATGTACCTTTAGTTGCCGCTGCAATTGGAATGTATGATCTGCAAACATATCCCACTGACCACTTTTTCTGGGAGTTTCTGGCGTATTGTGCCGGCACGGGCGGAAGCGCACTGATTATAGGCTCGGCGGCAGGAGTTGCCGCAATGGGAATGGAAAAGATCACATTTTTCTGGTACATAAAAAAGATTTCTTTTATAGCCTTACTCGGTTACTTTGCCGGAGCTATAACCTATATACTACAGCATCAGTTATTGGGTTTATAATAATTTAATACTGGCAATGATAAAATAAATCCATATTCATCTTTTAATTAAAGTCTTATCTTTATATAAAGGTAAGGCTTAACACAGGGAACTTTTTTTTTACTGAAAATGTCGGAACAGCCTGCTCTATAAAAATAAAAAAAATGAAAAGAGATACTGTGTTTACAAAAGCCATAAATTATATTGACCTGCTAAACGAGGTTGATGATTATGAAATAATTCATGACAGTATTGATAAAGGAATAGTCTTCAAAGGCACCAACCTCTGGATTCTGGTATTTGCGGTTATTATTGCTTCTGTAGGTCTTAACATGAATTCCACAGCAGTTATAATTGGCGCTATGTTAATCTCTCCACTCATGGGTCCGATTAATGGAATTGGGTACAGTATTGCTACGTATAATTTCCCTCTTTTCAGAAAAGCTATCAAAAACTTCAGTTTTGCTGTTATTGCCAGCCTATTTGCATCAACCGCCTACTTTGCAATAAGCCCGATTGGAACTGTACATTCGGAATTATTAGCCAGGACAAGCCCCACTATTTATGATGTAATTATCGCACTTTTCGGCGGGCTGGCAGGTATTATAGCTCTAAGCAGTAAGCAAAAGGGCAATGTTATACCCGGAGTTGCAATTGCTACCGCTTTAATGCCTCCTTTATGTACGGCAGGATATGGGTTGGCTACGCTTCAGTCTAATTATTTCTTCGGAGCCTTTTATTTGTTCACCATTAACACTGTTTTCATTGCAATTTCGTCGGTGGTAGTATCCCAGATTCTAAAATTTCCGATACTGCGCAATATCGATATTAATCAGAAGAAAAGAGTCAACAGATGGATTTCGATTGTCACAATATTGGTTCTTATTCCCAGCATATACTTTGGATATATATTGATTCAAAAAGATAAATTTAATGAGCAGGCATCGAGTTATGTTAAAAGCATTGGTGTTGTAAAGGGAAATTACTTGTTAAAAAACGAAATTGATTTTAAGACCAAAACCATAAAATTGGTTTATGGCGGGACCTCATTAAGCGAAATTCAGAAAAAGGAAATCACTAAAAGAGCAGTTGACTTTTCTCTGCAAAACACAAAAATTGAATTTCTCCAGGGTCTTACGTTTAATGAAAGCATCAAGGAAAACACCGAGGTTGATGATCTGAAGGCTGAAATGAACCGCCTAAATTCAGTTATTCAGCAAAAGGACAGTTACCTGGATAGTTTGAACAAAAGGAACCTGTTGGGTAGCCAGATATTGAATGAGATAAAAAACCTGTATCCGCAAATAATAAAATGTGCTTATGCTGAATCGAATACATTCGATGAAACTACATCCACCCCTGTAAAAGCACAAGTAATTATTTTTACACTCCAAAAAAAACGTCTCTTAAAGAGCGAGAAATCCAAAATTGAGATGTGGTTGAAATCGAGGTTGAAATCAACCAACATCATGGTTTTTTATGAGTAAATCGGAATCAGGAAACCTTTAACCGGTTTTAATCCTGCGAAAACTATTTAATCATTTGCTACAGGTTGAGAAGACATTTGCATGTTAAAAATCACCTGTAATTTTACAAGGTCAAATATAGCCCTGTTTGTATTTACAATGGATAAGAATTTCAAATTACTTACTACGGTAGTACTATTTAGAGCTTTACCAGCATAAAATCCATTTTAATATCCTGATCACAAAAGTGGATTGTTTCCTTACTATCCACATACAGAAAGAACAGATGGAAAATATAAACAGATAGCTTCCGCCAGGAAAATATTTAGCTGTTTATTATCAAAGGATGTTTTACGTTAATCACAAAGTTTACAGACAATCCTGATAAATAAGACTTTCAGCAACTACCACCCATACTTCCTCTATATAAAGACCCATGCAGGTACAAACGCCAGGCCGCCCGTGATGTAACCGGAATTGCCTTTAACATGTGAAATATGTAACTTATTTCAAAAATTCTGTAATACTTTCATTATTCCCATACAGTAATTTAGCATCATGGATGTTCATACGCAGAATTTTAAAATCAGATTAGGATTATTTGTTGCAGGAGGGTTGGCACTGTTTGTAATAGCCATATTTGTTATCGGAAAACAAAAAAACTTATTTAATCCCGTTTTTAAACTTACAGCCACTTTTTCGAATGTAAGTGGATTACAGGTTGGTAATAATATTCGCTTTTCAGGAATCGATATCGGTACAGTTGGCAATATTATAATTGTTAATGATACTACGGTAAAAGTCGATCTGATGATAAAAACAGACGTTTGGCAATTTATCAAATCGGACTGTAAAGTTACATTAGGTTCAGATGGGATAATCGGAGACAAACTTATTATTATCCTCCCAGGAAGCACTGACGCTCCGTTGGCAAAAGAAGGCCAACGTCTGGAATCAATACAAACAATTGAAAAAAGCGCCATCATGGCACGATTGGATGCAACCACAGCTAATGTAGAGGATATATCGCAACAAATATCCGACATTACTGATCATATCAATACCGGAAAAGGAACACTTAACATGTTAATACGGGATTCAATCCTTGCCGCGAATTTTAAACAATCCATAACAAATCTGAACAGGTTTTCCCGTGGGTTGAGCGGGTCGGATGTTGTAATGGCAAGTTTGAAAGAAACAGCACATAATGCGGAAGATATATCGCAACAGCTTTCATCTATTATGCATAAAATCAACAAGGGAGATGGAACACTTGGCCGACTGATTCAGGATTCAACTATAGCTGAGAATTTAAGTCAGACTATATTGAATTTTAAAAAGAGTTCGCAAGGATTGACAGGTACAGATTCCTTAATGGCCAAATTGAATATTACCGCCGGTAATGCGGAGATTGTGTCGGAACAGCTTACAAAAATGATGCATGATATTAACAAAGGAAATGGGACACTTGGAAGGTTAATAAGAGATTCAACCTTTGCGGAGAATTTGAATCAGACCATGATAAACCTGAGAAAGAGTTCAAAAGGATTAGATGAAAACATGAATGCCGTTAAACATAATGTAATATTCAGAGGTTATTTTAAAAAGAAAGCAAAGGAAGCAGCTGAGAAAGAGGAAGAATTAAATAAGTCAAAGATAAAAAATGATTGAGACGGCATGCAACCTGCATAAATAAATTTAATAAATAAAGACAAAACCCATGAATGAGGATAACAAAAGTAGCAGTAATCATGATCTGCAGGATCATATTGAACCTGAACACAATAATTCACCAAAGTGGAAACGAGTACATCATACCTGGTGGTTCTGGATTTTCCTGATTTTAATGCTGGGTGGCATTCTCTATTACGTAATAACTGTCGACTTTGCGTTTGCGCCTCACAAGCAAATGGAACAACCATCGGGTACTAACAGAACACCTTAGACCGACATACAGTAATTGAAGTTCCGATGATGAATACACAAGAACTCTAAAATCTGTTATTCCGATTGCCTTATGCAAAATGCGGCAAGAGCCTGGCTCAAAGCTGTCTGAGGTAGTACACGATCGAATTCTCATAGAGGAATAATCAACAAATTCTGTTAATAATGTAGAATTTTTATGATTTTTTCACAGTAATATATTCTCAACAGGCAATGCTGTGTTTAACTTTGTATTTATCCGTAGTCCGTATTTCAAAAAGTTGAAATTTCACTTTAATTGAAGTGCGTTTAAGAACCTTAATTTAAAACTCAAATAATTAATTGTATGAAAATTAAGAAAGCATTAACTATCCTTTCATTAATATTTTTTATTGTAGGGATTGAATCATGCCAGCAACAGGGTAAATCAACAACATGGAGTGATGCACAGAAAACGAAATGGAAAACAGAATGTCAGCAGGCACTAATCAAAAGGGGAGTGAAAGCTAACCAGGCAAATGATGTTTGTGATTGTATGTTTAAAAAGACATCGGAAAAGTACACCCCTGAAGAAGCAATAAAAATAACCATTGAAGAAGAAAGAAAGCTGTGGGAAGATTGCAACTATCAATGGTAATGAACATATTGATAATTGCGGGGAAAACTAGCTGAGTCATAAATAGTGGTGAAATACCCAAACTTGCCGGTTTCGATCTGATGACAATTACTACTGAAATTTTCAGAACTGCTCGCGAATCCCGTGTACGCCAATGGCAGCTGCAAATATCCTTAAGACAATGAGGAAACATTCATCCAGCAATATGAGTAATATTTAGACTTTTGAACAATCAGAATTAAAAAAAATGGATAAGAAAACACCAATAAACAATCCCAATTACGATAATTTGCCAACTGATGTGGATGGGTTTGATTTGCTTGCCGAACTTGCATTGGATATGCGCAGTTCATGGAATCATGCCGCTGATGAATTATGGCAACAACTCGATTCGGAACTATGGAAACTCACGCATAACCCCTGGATTGTCCTTCAATCAGTTTCGAGGGATCGCCTTGAAATGTTGCTGGCAGATTCAACTTTTCGTAAAAAATTGAATGAAAGAGTTCATACCCGGAAACATGCTATTGAGAGTCCCGGATGGTTTCAGCAAAAGTACCCCAAATCGCCTCTTACCTGCATTGCTTATTTCAGCATGGAATATATGTTAAGCGAAGCCTTGCCTATTTATTCCGGTGGCCTGGGCAATGTAGCCGGTGATCAGCTTAAAGCCGCCGGCGACCTTGGTGTGCCGGTAATTGGCATCGGGTTGCTTTACCAGCAAGGCTATTTCCGCCAGGTAATTGACAAGGATGGAAATCAATTAGAGCTTTATCCTTATAATGATCCCGGACAGTTGCCCATAACGCCGTTACGTCATAAAAACGGAGAGTGGCTACGACTCGAAATAGCATTGCCCGGATACTCAGTTTGGCTGCGTGCATGGCAGGTACAGGTAGGCAGGCTTAAGCTTTACCTGCTCGATAGTAATGATGCGGCTAACTTACCTGCCCATCGTGGTATTACAAGCGAACTATATGGTGGCGGCCATGAACTACGGCTTAAGCAGGAACTGGTTCTCGCACTGGGCGGATGGCGTTTGCTTGCTGCTCTGGGTATACGACCGGAAGTATGCCATTTAAATGAAGGACACGCAGCTTTTGCCGTCTTGGAACGGGCACGAACCTATATGGAAGAAACCGGATTGTCCTTTAACGAAGCCCTGATGGTTACCCGTGCAGGAAATATTTTCACAACCCACACAGCCGTTGCTGCTGGTTTTGATCTTTTCTCGCCCTTCCTTATTGAACATTATCTTGGAGACTATGCTAAAAAGCTTGGCATTTCAATTTCCGATCTTTTAGCGTTAGGCCGCTTAAATCCTGATGACCCGAATGAGAGTTTCAACATGGCCTACCTGGCAATCAGGGGCAGTGGAGCAGTAAATGGAGTAAGTCGTCTGCATGGAAAAGTAAGCCGGCACATTTTTTCGCCACTTTTTTCACGTTGGCCTGAAGATGAAGTACCGGTAGGTCATATTACAAACGGAGTACATATGTCATCATGGGATTCCGCAGAAACAGATGATCTGTGGACGAAGGTTTGTGGAAAAGGCCGTTGGCTGGGAAAAGCCGAAACAGCAGAACAAGATATCCGCAGTGTTCCTGACGGCAAACTTTGGAAAGTCAGGACAAAAGCCAGCGCTTCTTTTGTAAAATACATTCGCGAGCGCCTCGCTCAGCAATTGTCTATTTCCGGTACATCAACCAATTTTTCAAACGATGTTGAACAAATATTCAACCCGAATGCGTTAACACTGGGATTTGCGCGACGCTTTGCCAGTTATAAAAGGCCCAATCTGTTATTATACGACAAACAGAGGCTACAACGCATATTAACAAATACACAATTTCCCGTTCAGCTTATTATTGCAGGCAAGGCTCATCCCGGCGATGGTGAAGGGCACGCAATGATTAAGGAATGGATACAATTTATTCATCAGCCAGAGATCAGGCCTCATGTCATCTTTCTAAGTGACTATGATATGCTTTTAACGGAACATCTGGTGCAAGGTGTTGATGTATGGATCAATACTCCCCGCCGACCATGGGAAGCCAGCGGAACGAGTGGCATGAAAGTGCTGGTAAACGGTGGACTCAATCTATCCGAACTGGATGGTTGGTGGTCCGAAGCCTATACGCCTGAAGTGGGCTGGGCGCTGGGAGATGGAAACGAACACGGTGACGATCCGGCCTGGGATGCCATGGAAGCGGAACAACTTTACAATTTACTCGAACAGCAGGTGGTGCCTGAATTTTACAAACGAAATGAAAAAGGAATCCCCGTTACCTGGATATCACGAATGAGGGAAAGCATGGCGCAATTGACACCGCGGTTCTCAGCCGACAGAGCCGTTCGCCAATATACCGAGCAACACTATCTGCCAGCAGCAAAAGCATTTATTGATCGCGCTGCCGGCAAAAGTGCATTGGGGAAGCAAATGGTTAATTGGCAGCAAGTGTTGGAGCAGAAATGGAACACATTACATTTTGGAGAAGTGAAGGTTAACACGCAAGATGGTAAACATATATTTGATGTCCAGGTATATACATCTGATATAGACCCAAATATGCTTAGTGTAGAACTTTACGCTGATGGAATTAACGGCAGCGAAAAGGTGGCCCAGAAAATGAAGCTGGGACTAAAGCTGGATGTATCCGTTAAAGGCTACCATTACAGTGTAATAATATTGGCAACCCGACCTGCCAAAGACTTTACGGCAAGAATATTGCCAAATTTCCCGGGAGTATCAGTTCCACTCGAATTGGATCTTATTCTCTGGCAGCATTAGTTTTTAAACAATGTGAAATATAAATCCAAATCAAGATTATAAAATTGGAATGATGTGGTTTGTGTCGTATTAAGTTAATACCAATGAAGACAACAAATTCAATCACTTGCCTGTTTCTGGATATCGGTGGCGTTCTGCTCTCCGACGGTTGGGATCATAATGCCCGCAAACGGGCTGCCACGAAATTCAATCTGGAAGTGTCCGAAATGGAGACCCGACATCATCTGATTTTCGATACTTACGAGGAAGGAAAGGTCACGATGGATGAATATTTAGATATAGTGGTTTCGTACAAAGAAAGGTCTTTCACCAGGCCTGAATTTCGGAGTTTTTTGTTTGCACAAACGGAACCCCTCTCCGATATCGATATCTTTCGTTTGGCGCTTAACGCAGCTCATGTGCCCACAGAGCAGGCTGTTTATATCGATGACCTGCCATTGTATGTGCAAGTTGCAGAAGGCTTGGGTATTCGCGGCATTCATCATACCGATTACAAGTCAACCCTCACACAGCTGACATCTTTCGGTTTACTCCATAACGAGAGGGTCGTCCCATGAAACACATTAAGTCATATATTCTAACCATCAACGGCGGTTCGTCCAGCATCAAATTTGCGATTTACAAAGCAAGTAAGCCACTAAAAAAAACACTTTACGGCAAAATTAACCGTATTGGTTCACCGGATACGACGCTGACTTTTAATGACCAAACTAAGAATAAACAGCAAAGCATAAATTTAGAAGCTTCGGATCATAAGGCAGCGGTAAATTTCCTGATTGACTGGCTTGAAGGGCAGCACGATTTTAATTCCATCAGCGCCATCGGACACAGAGTTGTTCATGGCATGAAACACATGGAGCCGGAGATTATCACCAAAAAATTGTTGGATGAACTGCATCGGTTTGAAATTTACGATCCGGATCATTTGCCTGCTGAGATTGAACTGATCAAGGGATTTCTTCAGCGATATCCGAAACTAAAACAGGTTGCCTGCTTCGATACAGCGTTTCACAGCACCATGCCCCGAATTGCAAAAATAGTGCCCATTCCGCGACATTACGAAAATAAAGGCGTTCAGCGATATGGCTTCCATGGTTTATCCTATGCTTATCTGATGGAAGAACTCGCTCGTTTGGAAGACACTAAGGTTGCGAATGGCCGTGTCATTCTTGCTCACCTTGGCAGTGGAGCAAGCATGGCAGCAGTACTTAACGGACAAAGTATCGATACAACAATGGCTTTTACCCCCGCTTCAGGTCTGATGATGAGCACCCGTTCCGGTGATGTTGATCCCGGTCTGATTTCTTTTTTAGCCCGAAGCGAGAATATGACCACCTTACAATTTGACAAAATGGTGAACCATAAATCTGGATTGTTGGGAGTATCAGAAGCCAGTTCCGACATGCACGACTTATTAAGAAAGGAAGAAGAAGATATTAGAGCTGCTGAGGCTGTGGAATTGTTTTGTTACCAGGCAAAGAAACAGATTGGCGCTTATGCCGCTGCATTAGGTGGACTCGACATATTGATATTTGCCGGAGGTATTGGCGAAAATGCTCCGGAAATACGATCAAGGATTTGCAAAGGCTTGGAATTTCTTGGAATCGAACTTGAAGAAAAGCGAAATAGGACAAACTCCCCGATAATTTCTACAAATAAAGAAAAGGCTGTCGTTAGGGTCATTCATACTGATGAGGAATGGATGATTGCCAAAACAGTAAGTAAAATGTTAAAAATTAATTAATGAAAGGAAAACGATTATGTTAATCAAAGCAAAAACATTAAAAGGCTATAAATTAGATACTGAAGATGGCGAAATAGGTAATGTTAAAGAATTCTATTTCGACGACAAGCACTGGGCAATTCGCTATCTGGTTGTCGACACAGCAAACTGGCTCACTGGCAGAAGAGTATTGATTTCACCCTATGCATTGGCTTCTGTAAATCAGGAAGCAAAAAACATCGGCATTAGTTTGAGTAAAAAACAGATCGAGGGCAGTCCATCTCTGGAAAGCGACAGACCCGTATCAAAACAATTTGAAACGGCTTACAATGGGTATTATGGATGGCCGGAATATTGGAGCGGCGCATACATGTGGGGGCCTTATACTTTTTTAAAGCGCGACAGCAAAGAATGGAAGGAACTAAAACACCAAGAGGAATCATGGAATCCCCATTTGCGCAGCACCAATGATGTGATTGGCCACAATATTCAAGCTAGCAATGGCGAAATAGGTCATGTAGAGGACTTTATAATTGATGATGAAACCTGGGCAATTCGTTATCTGATTATAGATACTAAAAACTGGTGGGGCGGAAAGAAAGTCTTGGTTTCGCCTCAATGGATTGATCATGTTAGTTGGGAAGAAATGAAAGTGTTCGTGAATCTTTCCCGTGAGAGTATTAAGCAGTCACCGGAATATTCAGAGGAGTTTCTGCTAACCCGCGATTTTGAGACCGATTTGCATCAACATTACAATCGCAAGGGATATTGGGTCGATGAATCTGCTGCTCATAAGCTTTAACTATGAAGCAAATATGAGAAAGAGTTTTCTCACCCAATTGACTTATTAAAACCCAGCATAAAAATAACAAGAAAGGAATCAATCATGAATAATATAGTATTGTCATCAGAAGAATTGAGGAAAACAAATGCATATTGGCGCGCTGCCAATTATCTGTCAGTCGGGCAGTTATACCTCTGTGAAAATCCTTTGCTTAAAGTAACCCTGAAACTTTCGCATGTAAAATCGATGTTACTCGGTCATTGGGGAACCACACCGGGACAGAACTTTATATATGTGCATCTGAATCGGGTGATTAAGAAGTATGATCTGAATATGTTTTACGTTGCCGGCCCAGGTCATGGTGGACCTGCAATTGTTGGTAATGTTTACCTCGAAGGAACCTGGAGCGAGGTTTATCCGGACATTACACAGGATGAAGCCGGATTGAAAAAGTTGTTCAAGCAATTTTCGTTTCCGGGCGGTATTTCCAGTCATGTTGCGCCCACAACTCCGGGCTCTATCCATGAGGGCGGCGAGTTAGGATATTCGCTCAGCCATGCCTTTGGAGCAGCGTTCGATAATCCTGATTTGGTTGTTGCTTGCGTTGTTGGCGATGGCGAAGCCGAAACCGGCCCACTGGCAACTGCATGGCATTCCAACAAATTTCTTAGTCCGATTACTGACGGTGCCGTATTGCCAATTCTGCACCTGAATGGTTACAAAATAGCTAACCCAACAATACTGGCACGTATCGAACCTGAAGAACTGGATCAATTTTTACGGGGATGTGGCTGGACACCGTATTATGTGGAAGGTGATGATCCCGAAAAAATGCATCAACTTATGGCTTCCGTAATGGAAAAAACCATCGAGGAAATCAAACGCATACAGAAGAAAGCGAGAAACAACAATGATACCACCCGCCCACGCTGGCCCATGATCGTATTGAAATCGCCCAAAGGATGGACAGGACCTAAAGTAATTGATGGATTACAAATTGAAGGTACTTTTCGTTCCCATCAGATTCCACTGTCAGTAGATGCTGAACATCCCGAACATCTGAAACTTCTTGAAAACTGGATGAAAAGCTATAAGGCTGAAGAACTTTTTGATAATAACGGACGCCTAGTACCCGAACTGGCTGAACTGGCACCAAAAGGAGAGCGAAGAATGGGTGCTAATCCAAATACCAACGGCGGGTTAATGTTGCATGATTTGATTATGCCGGATTTTCGAAAATATTCAGTTGACGTACCCTCGCCAGGATCCGTTGAGGCCTCCGATACACATATGCTTGGGGAGTTCCTGAGGGATGTGGATAACCTCAATAAGGAACAGAGAAATTTCCGGATCTTTGGTCCTGATGAAACGCTGTCTAACCGGTTGAATTGTGTTTTTGAAACTACCAACCGGCAATGGGAAGCCCGTACTCAAGAGTACGATGAGTTTCTTGCCACCGATGGCAGGGTAATGGAAATGTTGAGCGAACACCAATGCGAAGGCTGGCTCGAAGGATATCTGCTCACCGGAAGACACGGCTTGTTTAATTGCTACGAGGCTTTTATTCACATCGTCGATTCAATGTTCAACCAACATGCCAAATGGTTAAAAGTGACTGGCGAGTTGCCCTGGCGAAAAAAAATAGCATCGCTCAATTACCTGCTCGCTTCTCACGTTTGGCAGCAGGCACATAACGGATTCACCCATCAGGATCCTGGTTTCATTGGTCATGTGGTAAACAAAAAGGCTTCTATTGTTCGCGTTTACCTGCCACCCGATGCCAATTGTTTGTTATCGGTTTGGGATCATTGCTTGAGGAGCCGTCATTACGTCAACGTAGTGATTGCAGGCAAATATCAGGCTCCTCAATGGCTCACCATGGATGAAGCGATTGAACATTGTAAGCAGGGAATCGGCATATGGGAATGGGCTGGAACCGATAAAGGGATAGAACCGGATGTAGTAATGGCATGCTGTGGCGATGTGCCAACGCTCGAAACTCTGGCAGCTGTTTCCATTCTTCGTGAGCATCTTCCAGATTTAAAAATCCGTGTGGTTAATGTGGTGGATTTGATGAAACTGGAACCCGATACGGAACACCCGCATGGGTTGAGCGAAAAAGATTTCGATGCGTTATTCACGAAAGATAAACCAATTGTATTTGCTTTCCATGGCTACCCGTGGCTGATTCATCGCCTGACATACAGACGTACCAACCACGTAAACATGCATGTAAGGGGTTATAAAGAAGAAGGTACCATTACAACTTACTTCGACATGACGGTTTTAAATGATCTGGATAGGTTTCACCTGGTGCAGGATGTAGTTGATCGTTTGCCGCACTTGGGCGCAAGCGGTGCCAAACTGAAAAAGCTGGTTCAACAGAAACTCATCGAACACAAAAAGTATATAGACAAAAACGGTGAAGATATGCCGGAAATCCTGAATTGGAAATGGAGTAACCCAGAAATGAAAGTACATGTTTAATTCCGTCGTATCTTATTTAAAACAATTAAAATCAGTATAATGAAAATTAATCTTAGAATTTTGATAAAGATTATAGCAATAATCATAGTTGGATTTTGGTTTGCCGGCTGTAAGGATAATTCAAAAATAGTGCCTGAGGCAGAATATGCGACAAAAATCATCGGGCGCTGGCAAGGTACAATAGATTCTTCGAAAGAAACCATGTCTTTAAACCCTGATAGTACTTTCGTTTGTAAAATACATCCTATGGGGTTTCTGGCCAATACTCTTTCTCAAAACCGACCAGGCTCGGTGAGTGGAAAATGGAAAATTGCAGATGCAATTATTTCCATGACAATCACTGATTCGCAAAACGAACATTTGGGGAACAGCAATGCTTCAAGTACGATTATATCGTTCAGGGAAAACGAACTTACACTAAAATCCGAGCGTAATGAAATCTCTAAATTCAGACGATTGGCTAATTAGTACTTTGTAATCAGGAGTGATTAAACATAGCATTTCTTAAGTTTAAAAAAATAAAAAATGATTCAAATAAAAGTTGTAACAAATAAGAACACTGAAAAAGCAAAATCAACTCTGAATTTTAAAAGTAAAGACCCGCCTCATGAATAAGAATAAACAAAGTAGCCGTAATCCTGATCTTCAGGATCAGCCGGTTCAGCCGGAGCATTTACCCATGTGGAAACGGGTGCATCATAACTGGTTCTTCTGGATTTTTTTGATTTTAATGCTGGGTTGCATCCTATTTTACATCATGAGTATTGATTTTGCAACTTCACCTCACAAACCATTAAAACAACCAACGGAAAACAGCAGAACGCCTTAAACAATCAAAAGTAAATAAACATACAAAATGAACACAAAACAGCTTATAAACACAGCAAAGGCAATGGTTGCAGGCGATAAAGGCCTGTTGGCTATGGATGAAAGCAATCCCACCTGCAATAAAAGGTTTGCAGCCCTGGGAATACCGCAAACCGAAGACTTCCGGCGCGCGTACAGAGAGATGATTGTAACCACTCCCGGTCTCAGCGAGTGTATTAGTGGAGCTATTCTTTATGATGAAACAATCCGCCAGCAACTAAAGGATGGAACTCCTTTTATTAAAGCCGTCACTGATGCCGGAATCATACCTGGCATTAAAGTAGATGCAGGAGCAAAAGAAATGAAAAGTCATCCCGGTGAGAAACTAACCAAAGGTCTGGACGGATTGCGTGAACGCCTGGATGAATATGCTCAGATGGGGCTCCGTTTTGCCAAGTGGCGGGCTGTGATAACTATAGGCGATGGCCTTCCAAGCATGGATTGTATTGAGGCAAACGCAGATGCGCTGGCAAGCTATGCCAAACTCTGCCAGGAAGCCGGACTAGTTCCCATCGTTGAGCCGGAAGTGCTTATGGATGGAGAACATTCTCTTTCCGAATGCCGCAATGTAACAGAGGATGTTCTGCGGATTGTTTTTAATCATCTTTACACAAAAGGGGTGGTATTAGAAGGCATGATACTGAAGCCAAACATGGTGCTCCCTGGTTTGAACTGTAAAAAGCAGGAATCTGTTGAAGAGGTAGCTGATGCAACCGTAAATTGCCTGATGCGAATAGTACCCGCAGAAGTTACAGGGATTGCATTCCTATCCGGAGGCCAATCTGCGGAATTGGCTTCAGCCCGTTTAAATGCGATGAATATGAAGTTTAAGCCTCAACTGCCCTGGGCACTTTCGTTTTCTTTTGCCCGTGCTATACAGCAACCGGCTTTGGAAATCTGGAATGGTCAGGAAGCAAACGTATTAAAAGCACAGGAGGCACTGCTTCATCGTGCCAAATGCAATCAGTCTGCACGTCGTGGTGAATATAAAATAGAAATGGAAAGGAAAACAATATGACAAACAAGGAACTAAACCCGGATCAAATAGCTTTATACCCTTTACTCTTCGAACCAATTTATCAATATCGGCCCTGGGGTGGCCGACACTTGTCCAAATTGCTTAAAAAGCCATTGCCTGGAGAAGGGCCAATAGGCGAAGCATGGTTATTGAGTGATCGCGATGACTTTCAGAGCAGTGTTGCGAATGGACCTTTAAAAGGGCAAACCATAAGGCAATTGCTCACGGAATCAAAGGAACATCTCCTGGGTAAATTTGTGAGAGATTTCGATCGTTTCCCGCTTTTACTGAAATTTCTTGATGCACGTGAAATGCTTTCGGTGCAGGTACATCCATCAGAATCAAATGCTGACCTGCTACCAGCGGGAGAAACAGCCAAATCTGAAGCCTGGGTAGTGATTGAAGCGGGGAACAATAGCCGTATCTATGCCGGCTTGAAACCAGGTACTACAAAAGAAAACATAAAAATTGCACTTTCTGACGGTAC
This sequence comes from Bacteroidales bacterium, assembly GCA_038237165.1. Lineage (GTDB taxonomy): Bacteria > Bacteroidota > Bacteroidia > Bacteroidales > UBA4417 > UBA4417. Next base: position 45,828 of record JBBRYZ010000001.1, read on the forward strand.
AGTGGAGCAGCACCTTGCAAGCTTCATTCCCCAAAAGGGTGATGGCATCTTCATTCCGGCCGGCACGGTTCACGCCCTGGGTGGTGATGTGGTAGTTTTCGAAATTCAACAGAACAGCGATGTAACTTTCCGCCTGTACGACTGGAACCATATTGACGCCAGGACAGGCCATCCTAGGGAGCTTCAGATCGATAAAGCACTTGAATGCATTGATTTTAAACAAGGTCCAATTAGTCCTGTAATTCCGCAACTCGAAGATATGATGCCTGCCAGGCGGGAAATGCTTTTTAAATGCGAGCATTTTGGTTTGTGGCGGGTTGAGGCTGAATCAATGTTTATTGCCGGGGTTACAGAAACTCCCCGCATCCTGATGTGCTTAACAGGCAAGGGTCAAGTTGAACATGAAGGGATCAGTTATCCAATCAGGAAAGGTGATGTTATGCTTTTGCCAGCCGTTGTCGGCGCCTGTTTCTGTAAACCGGAAGGTGCCATTAGTTTACTGGAGATTTCCTTGCCTGAAAACAAAAGTATCATGTAATAGATATGATCGGTAATCACTAACCCATACCTGTTGCAGGCTGGGGAAAAGATAGTATAGAAACTAAAGTATCTGCAACAAAATTGCAGGGCTTTAACCATTAAACAGAAAATAATAACTCATGAAAAGACTCATCGTTTTTGATCTGGATGGCACACTTGCCGAAAGTAAATCATCTCTTGACAAGGAAATGGCATCATTGCTAAATAAACTTCTCTGTGTTGTAAAAGTAGCAGTTATTTCAGGTGGCGGTTGGCAACAGTTTGAAAAGCAACTACTCTCCAATCTCTCGCAAGACAATAGCTTGGAAAACCTATCCCTGCTACCTACCTGTGGGACTAAATTTTATAGGTACACAGGCAATTGGGAAAAAATATACTCGGAAGATTTCACCGATATGGAAAAAAAGAAAATCATTGATTCTCTTAAGAAAGTAATTGAAGAGGTAGGTTTCAAGATCGAAAAGGTTTGGGGAGAAGTTATTGAGGATCGTGGAAGCCAGATAACATTTTCAGCATTGGGCCAGCAAGCACCTCTTGATGAAAAGAAAAAATGGGATCCTGATTTTACAAAACGAAAGAAGATGAAGGAGAGCCTTGATAAGCTTATTCCTGAATTTTCGGTGCGCCTGGGAGGTACCACCTCTGTTGACATCACCAAACCTGGCATTGACAAGGCTTATGGAATCAGAAAGCTCCGCGACACCCTTGGAATTGAAATAGATGAAATGATTTTTATCGGTGATGCAATATTTCCCGGAGGAAACGACTATCCTGCGAAAGAAGCAGGCGTTTTATCAATAAAAGTGAGAGATCCGAATGAATCGAAGCGGGTGATTGAAGCAATAGTGGCCTGTTTGGATGGAGTTTACAAACCAGAAGTTATAAAGGAGGTAAAACGATGAGTGGAATAAAATTACAGCGCCTGGGGCAAATTATGGAGCCCGAGCCAGGTAACCCGATGGAAGTTGAAGGCGTATTAAACCCTGCTGCCGTTCGTGGTCCGGATGGTAATCTATACCTTTTTCCAAGGGATGTGGCAAAAGGAAATTATTCGCGCATTGGCATTGCCCGTGTTAAATTTAATGAAGCAGGCGATCCTGTTGGAGTTGAAAGGCTTGGCATTGCCCTGGAGCCAAAGGAAGAATACGAAATGCGATCCGATGGCAGCGGAGGATGCGAGGATGCGCGGGTCACATTTTTTGAACCTCTGAAACGGTACATTATGACTTATACAGCCTTTTCGCCCAGAGGTCCACGAATAGCTTTTGCGATTTCAAAGGATTTGTTCCACTGGAAACGACTTGGGCTTGCGACTTTTGAGCCTTATAATGGTATTGATTTCGTAAATGTTGACAATAAGGACGCCGTTCTCTTTCCGGTTGCCATACCCAATCACGATGGGAAAATGGAAATGGCTATTCTGCACCGGCCACTTTTTCAGGGAACCCGACCTGAAGAAACGGTATTCCAATCCAAATCAAGAGATGTGGATAAAGCCCATGAAAGCATCTGGATTTCCTATTGCCCAATGCCTTCAGATAGTCCTGAACCGGATCATTTAGGTATATTTAATTCACATCATCGGCTTGCTACTCCCGTGTCACCATGGGAAAGACTTAAAATAGGCGGAGGTACCCCGCCCATTCTTACCCGGTATGGCTGGCTGATCCTATACCACGGAGTAACTAAAATTGAAGGGGCTGAAAATGATAAACGCATGTTTTGTTATGCAGCCGGGATAATGATACTCTCAAAAGATCATCCCCAACACATCCACTTCCGCACAGTTGACCCTGTATTAGTACCTACCTTGCCAAATGAACGCAGTGGGACTATCGCAAATGTTGTATTCCCTACCGGTATCGATCAAAGGTTAGATTTGGGATTACCGAATCGGTTCGACATTTATTACGGAATGGCTGATGACCGCATTGGCGTGGCCCGGCTTGATTTGCCTGATGTGCTGCCAAAGAAAGGTGTCGCCGCCGATGCGCCTGATGCTAAAGTGTAATTGATCAAATTAAATATTCACACAAGATTAAAAATAAGAATATGATAAAAGTAATTAATGATCTTCCGGATAATGTTCTGGGATTTTCTGCAATCGGAAAAATTACTGGAGCAGATTACGAATCAATTGTGATACCTGCTTTGGACGAAAAATTGAAAACACATAATAAAATCCGGATGCTATACCAATTGGGAACCGATTTTTCCGGTTTTGATATGGGAGCAATGCTGGACGACGCAAAAATGGGAATGAAGAATTTATCGGCATGGGACCGTATCGCATTGGTTTCGGATCATGAGATGATCAATTCTTTTGCAAAATTCTTTGGTTACCTGATAACCTGTGAACTCCGGATTTATAAGAATTCTGAGCATGAACAGGCAAAAGAATGGATTTCGGAAAAATGAGCTTAATTATTACTTTGAGATCCTTGTGATACCTGGAAGGCTAAGTACATAACAATGAGCAATAAGGAATGAAAATGAAAACAAATTCAAAGGTTGCGGAACCGGAACCCAAAGATAAGCCCAACGGGAAAGATGATTTAAAATCCTTACCACTGGCCGAATTGCAGAAAAAACTGGAATCGTCATCTGAAGGTCTTACTGAGGCAGAAGCAAAGAAAAGACTTACCCATTATGGTCCAAATGAGATTGAGGAAAAGAAAACCAATATGCTCCTGAAATTCCTCTCTTATTTCTGGGGTCCTATTCCCTGGATGATCGAAGCGGCTGTAATCCTTTCGGCAGTTGCCAAGCATTGGCCCGATTTTTTCATCATCCTTGTTCTCCTCCTGGCTAACGCTATGGTTGGCTTTTTTGAAGAACGCGAAGCTGGAAATGCCATCGAGGCCCTCAAGGCACAACTGGCAGTGAAAGCACGTGTAAAACGCGATGGAAAGTGGATTACTCCCGAATCGTGTGAGCTTGTACCCGGCGATGTTATTCGCCTGAGGCTCGGCGATATTATACCTGCTGATGCCCGTCTGCTCGACGGTGATCCGGTTGAAGTGGATCAGTCGGCACTGACAGGTGAATCATTGCCTGCCGAACGCAAGTCAGGAGAAGCTGTATTTTCAGGTTCCATTATCCGACGCGGTGAAATAGACGCTTTTGTATATGCCACAGGCACAAACACCTACTTCGGTAAAACAGCACAACTGGTTCAGGATGCAAAAACCGTCAGTCATTTTCAAAAAGCTGTTTTGAAGATCGGAAATTACCTTATCATTCTGGCAGTGGCCTTAGTGGCGGTAATTATTACTGTCGCGATTATACGCGGAGATGCGATCCTCACAACTTTGCAATTCGCATTGGTACTCACTGTAGCCGCAATTCCTGTAGCGATGCCAACCGTGCTGTCGGTTACGATGGCTGTAGGAGCGCGCGTGCTGGCAAAGAAAAAGGCGATTGTAAGCAAGTTGGTGGCTATTGAGGAATTAGCCGGCGTGGACGTTCTGTGCGCCGACAAAACCGGGACCCTGACCCAGAACAAGTTAACGTTGGGTGATCCGTTCTGCATAGAAAATATTTCGGCTGATCAGGTTATTCTTGATGGCGCTTTAGCTTCCCGCGCCGAAAATAACGATACCATCGACCTGGCTGTGTTGGATGGACTTAAAGATAAGGATGCCCTAAAGAAATATAAAATTCTTCATTTCCTGCCCTTCGATCCGGTGCATAAACGTACCGAAGCCACAGTTATGGGTGAGGACGGTAAAGAGTTCAAAGTAACTAAAGGCGCACCTCAGGTTATTTTGGAATTGTCGTCCAATTCCGGAAAGGTAAAAGCCGAAGTTGATAAAGCAGTTAACGAATTCGCATCACGCGGCTTTCGTTCGCTGGGAGTGGCAAAAGATGATGGAGATGGCAAATGGCAGTTTCTTGGTGTATTGCCTTTATTTGATCCACCAAGGGAAGATGCAAAAGCAACCATTGCAACCGCACTTGCGATGGGAGTAAAAATTAAAATGGTTACGGGTGATGCACTCGCCATCGCGAAAGAAACTGCCAAAAAGCTTGACATGGGTTCAAATATACTCGATGCCGCCAGCCTCGGAGATTCAAAGAAGACGGAAACAGATGCTGTTGCCGATTCTATCGAAAAAGCCGATGGCTTCGCACAGGTTTTCCCTGAACACAAATTCCACATTGTGGATGTCTTGCAAAAACATGGCCACATCGTTGGAATGACTGGCGACGGAGTGAACGATGCCCCTGCCCTGAAAAAAGCTGACTGCGGTATCGCCGTTTCTGACGCTACAGATGCAGCCCGTGCCGCAGCATCCATCGTGCTGATGACTTCCGGTCTTTCGGTGATTATTGACGCCATTAAGGAAAGTCGTCGTATTTTCCAAAGAATGAACAGCTATGCTATATACCGGATTGCAGAAACTTTGCGCGTGTTATTGTTTATGACTTTATCAATTCTCGTGTTTAATTTTTATCCGGTTACCGCTGTCATGATCGTGATGTTGGCATTACTGAATGATGGCGCCATACTGTCTATTGCGTATGATAATGTTCATTATAAAAACCAGCCTGAAGCATGGAATATGCGAATGGTGCTGGGAATCTCGACAGTGTTGGGCGTAATTGGTGTAGTGGCCGCGTTTGGCTTGTTTTTTCTCGGCGAACGTGTCTTTCATATCGACCGCGCACATATACAGACACTGATGTATTTGAAACTTTCTGTTGCCGGCCATCTTACAATATTTCTTACCCGCACACGCGGTCCTTTCTGGTCCATCAAACCAGCCAGGATTTTATGGATAGCCGTTCTCGGAACGCAAATCGTTGCAACGTTAATAGCAGTTTATGGTTTTTTTATGACGCCATTGGGCTGGGGTTGGGCAGGCTTCGTTTGGGGATATGCTTTAATTTGGTTTCTTTTGAACGACCGTATAAAATTACTGGCTTATGAGCTTTTTGATCCTGTTAAAAAAAATTCTAACCCCGGAAATTTACCTGAGTCCAAATCTGAAGACAAAACACAGTCTTAAACTGTAGATAAAGCAGATATTAAGCCCGAAGCAAAATCTGAGACACCGCCTGATTCCGATAGCAAACCGGAAGATAAAACAGACAAGCCTGAGGGTAAAAAGGATGCTGAAACTAATGATAAAAGAGAAACGAAACCTGAAACGAAATCTGAGACACCAGCTGATTCCGATAGCAAACCGGAATATAAAACAGACAAGCCTGAGGATAATAAGGATGCTGAAACTAATGATAAAAGAGAAACGAAACCTGAAACGAAATCTGAGACACCAGCTGATTCCGATAGCAAACCGGAAGATAAAACAGACAAGTCAGAGGATAAAAAGGATACTGAAACTAAAGATAAATCTGAAACGAAACCTGAAACGAAATCTGAGACACCATCTGATTTCGATATTAAACCTGGAGATAAAGCATACAAGTCTGAAGACAAAACAAAGAATAAAACTGAAGATAAAGCAGATACTAAGCCTGAAAGCAAACCCGAACCTTATACCAAAGTCAAAACTACAACAGATTTAACCCCTGGTATGGTTAAGCGTGTCCATGAACTTTATGAGGAACTGGGGCGTAAGGATGTTCAGGCGGTTGAAGAATTGGAAAATGAGGAACGTGGTAATAGTGAAGATGAAGCCAAAACCGGACTTAAGCCTGATGCCAATGAAAAGCATGAAAAGGAAAAGGATATTCCGAAAGATAAGACTGATAAGTAAATCCAATCAATTCATTGACAATTAATCATTCACACCAATAATATAACAACTGGTTATGAACTACACGAAAAAATTCCTTATAAAACCAGAAAGCCATGTTCAGCTCAAGGATTTTGATCCGGGCTATGATGGCAAACACGAAAAGAAAAAATCAGCCATTCAGAAGTTGGAGAAACTTCAAAATCAGATGGTTGAACTGCAATACAAGCTTTTTGTTGAACATAAACAGTCATTGTTAATAATACTTCAGGCTCTTAATGCCGGTGGCAAGGATGGTGTCGTGCGGCATGTTATAAGCTCAATGAACCCGCAAGGTTGCCGCGTAATTAGCTTTAAGCAACCAATACCTGAGGAACTCGATCATGATTTTTTGTGGCGGATTGAAAGCCAGGTTCCAAAGCCCGGGGAAGTCGTTATTTTTAACCGGTCACAATACGAAGATGTACTTATTGCCCGTGTTCACAACCTTGTTCCTAAAGCAGTTTGGTCAAAGCGCTACGAAATGATCAATGAATTCGAGCAAAAGCTTGTGGCTAATGGCACCCATATTTTAAAATTCTTCCTTCACATCAGCAAGGAGGAACAGCTCGATCGCTTTAAAAAGCGACTTGATGATCCGTCAAAACAGTGGAAAATAAGTGAAGCAGACTATTCGGAAAGGAAATATTGGGCTGAATATGAATCGGCATACGAGGATGTACTTAATAAATGCAGCGCCAATGATTCTCCCTGGTTTATCATTCCCTCCGATCATAAATGGTTCCGCGACCTTGCAATAGCGCAAATCATTGTAAAAACAATGGAAAAATTAAACATTGAGCTACCGGAACCGACCGTAAATATCGCCGACATCCGGAAAAAATATCATGAAACTGCCGTAAAGAATAAAAAAGCAAAAAAATAAGAAATGTGAATATAAGAAGTGAACTATTTATATCCCTTATTACTTTCAAGGATTGATTTAGCTTTACTTATATCCTCTTGATTTCCATGAACAATGACCTTAAAACCTTTTTCCTCAATATGTTCACGGTATTTTAACACTGTCCTTGTTTTGATTAGGAAAATAGCAATGAGACTAATAATACCTCCACCTGCAATGCCAAAAGAAAACCCGGCTATTGCGCCTATCCCGGCACCTACTCCGAAAAGAAATCCCAGTCCGGGAATTTCAAATAGTTTCGCCCCGGTGAGCATTCCCATAATTGGTCCAAGGATAGCTCCAATAATTGCCGGAACATTCTTTATCCAACTATTACTTTTTGAACGCATCAAGTCATCAATGATAGCCGCTTTCCCAATAAGGGAAAGCTGTTGAACCGGGAAGCCAGCGCGTTTTAGCGCTTCAACTACTTCGATTGCTTTCTCGTGGGTATCGTATACCCCTATCGTTGCATTCATCTTGTCCGTTATTTAATTTATGTAAAGATAACCTATATTTTGGATGAACTTGTATCAACAAAATATAAAAATCCTCCTCACACTTTTAATAAATTTGCATTTGCATTCAGGACTGGAAATATATTTTCACTAAAACAAACTTAAATTAAATCTTACATTAGGGACATAAATATGACACTTGATTTAAGATTACATGAAATAACCTCCGCCACAGCGGGGCAAGCTATGATTAGTATAAACTTAGCAAATCAATCTCACGAACACTTTTTAAATAAGCAAATTGTGAATAATCACCAACTAAAAATGATATTATGACCAATCTGGCGAACCTTTAGCTCACGAATACCCATAAAAAATAAGCAATGAATGAGTAACACCATCACAATAAATAGGGACAGGTGCTGACCCGTAAAAATAAATAATAACAGATGAAATATAATAAATGCCTGGCTATTATAGCACCTGGTTGTATTGCGGGTTTGCGTGAACGTTGAAACATGTGTCAGCTATGGATCTCAACGATTCCGGTATAATATAGTCAGCGAGACAGAATTTTCTATGCTTATCGATTGAAATAAGGTTCTAATCCTAAAACTAAGCTATACCATTTTTTTGCTCTTTCGTGGTCGTCAGCGTAAAAGTTGATTGTTGAAAGTCCGCACAATTGTATTTTATTCATATTCAATCTGTTGGTTGTTTATCCTCGCGAAAACATTTTAGTCAGTCTTGTTTGCATTTCCTCTGCACTTACATCTTCTATATGGGTTGTAATCATCCATTTATATCCGAAAGGATCCATCACTTGTCCAACGCGGTCGCCATAAAATTCATCTTTCACAGGCGTTATTATTTTTGCTCCTGCTTCAATTGCTTTCTGAAATGATTTGTCAACATCTGCTACATATAATCCAAAAGTCATAGGATTACCACCAAGTGTTTGAGGACTTTTCGTTCCCCAATCAGGATTTTCCTCAGCCATCATCAATAATGAACCTTCGATTTCCAGTTCTGCGTGTCCAATAGTTCCATTGGGCATAAGTAACCGGAGTTTTTCTTTTGCATCAAATGCTTTTTTGTAAAATTCAATTGCTTCGCTACAACCTTTAATATTTATGTAAGCATTTAAGGTATTTGCTCCCTGGTAAATGTGTGCAGTTTTCATATTTGTGTTTTTAAAATTATTTGCCTGAATTTACAATTAGTGTGATTAGTCGTGAACACTATGTTTTGGTATCGGAACTATTTTAGCAACTAAAAATACTGCCGGTAACAGAATCACTAAAGCGCCATTTTGCCAAACTGATGTCAGGCGTTCGTTGTTTTCTGCTTATACTTTTCCGTTATATTTTGGGTCAAAATCCACAATCCATTCGATACCGTATTTGTCTCTGAACATCCCGAAATAGGAACCCCAGGGACTGTCGCCAATAGGCGCTTCAATTGTACCGCCTGCTGAAAGTCCTTTAAATAACTTGTCGGCTTCTTCACGACTTTCTGCGCTAACAGATATTTTAGATCTGTTTTCATTTTCATTTACTACACCCATACTTTCCGGAACATCATTGCCCATTAAAACATTTTTGCCAATAGGCAAAGCAATGTGCATTATTTTATTTGCATCATTTTTTGCTACCGGAAATTCAGGACTTGACATTTCTTTGAAACGTATAATCAGTGCGAACTCTCCGCCAAATACTGATTTGTAAAAATTGAATGCTTCTTCAGCATTTCCGTTAAAGTTAATGTAAGGATTGATGAGTGCCATAATTTTTGTTTTTAAGTTGTTTTTGTTAGTCTATATTTTTCAGGTTTGGATTTGGTTCGCTCAATAATCATTCTTGCTTCCAAATCAAGTTTTACGGTTTCGCCATACCATTGAACTCCTCCGTCAAAGCTGTCTTTTACTTTGGCATACAATTCTTCCATAAGTTCAATATGAGTTGGCTCAAGATAAGTTAAGATGAACAAAATGTTTTCTTTAATTACTTCATATTTTTTCAATAATATCCGCTTATTCGTTTTGTCCGAAATTGGATGCATCGTTTGTATATATTCACTTTTCTTCATTTTTCTTAATCTTTATTTTTTAAGTTGTTTTGTTATTTCTTATTCCAAATATCTGAGTGCAGGTTGCGCACTACAATTTCGCATAACATCAGTATACAATAAGAATAAAGAGTTAATTTCAGCAGAAAAGCAGAAAGCATATATCAATTGACCGTACAGAGTTTTTAAAAGTCTGTAGAGTTAAGCTTAATCGTTTGATAATGAGAAAAAACATCGGATAATTTAAAATGTTCATCCTTAACATAAAAATAACAATAAATTTTATTAAACCCAACAATCCTTCTTTATTTACACTATTTCAGTCTCCAGCAGCATTAATGATTCTTCCATACCTTCATCAACCAAATGTCCGATAACACTGATTTCGGTTTTTTCGATTAGCAATTCTTCGCACGACGGACTTTTAAAAATAACTATTATCGCTCTTGCGCTTCCTTTATAATTAGTGATGGCCGAAATATAATACTGATCCTCACCTACCCCGGTTGATACTACTTTATAATCTGTAAGTAAAAATGTATTCATCGGTTAAGTGTTAGAATTGTATATCTGTGTAGCTCCTTTTTTCTTATTAATTTCCGAAACCTACTGTTATATTATTTTACTTTTCAATTTCAATAAGCCTCAAGAGCTGTGCACCGACTGGAGCTCCAACGACTCCAGATGCATTATTGCCATCCACTATCTTTATCTCTTCCTCCGTTAACTCATATAACTCATAAACCATCTTGTCAATTTCCTTATCCGTATTATCAATCTGTGCCTTTATTTGCTGAGCTATGGCACATTCCTGCATAAAGTAAACTTCCCATTCCGCTTCCTCGCTAAAGCTGAGTTTTACTTTCTTTTTGGTGAGCACTGTTATAAATTCTTTATAGGTAAGCAGGTACCAGTTTTGCAGTTTATTTTGCAATGGCAATGGAGCCAGCGGGGCATGCTCCGCTGTCTCCATTGTCGAAAAGAATTTGCGCTGGATGGTGCGCTGGAATTTGCCTGATACTTCCTGCAGTTGTTTGTTGAGGGAAAGCATTAGGTCGGCTTTTCCAATAAAAGGTTGTTGATTAAAAAGTGAAATTTCCTTGATAGGAAATTTCCTTAGATCAACTAAAATAATCTTCGGAAACAACTTTCTAACAGATTTAGCAGTATTTTTCATGAAATAGTATGATAGTAGGCTACTATTAATGATTGTTAGAATATATTTTAAAGATATATCTGAATTTTCCTTTTCCAATATTGCAATATTACTTCTGTTATATAAATACAATTCATCAGTGTAGGTGGAAATTAAACATTTTGGGTAATTCCTTGTGATCTCCTTAACTATAATTTTCTTTCCATCAAAAAGATTAAATGTTCTTGGTTCTGCTAGGTTATTGCCATACTTCAAATACAAACCCGGCCAATTTGTAAAATAGCGACCGACATCCTTGCCATCTAAATAATTGTGTGTATTTTTCATCTAATTTAAAATTAGAATCATAAGGTCTATTAATTACATCTTCAGCTGTATGTATTGGATCACCTTTGCCTTTTTCATATGCTTGTAACCCTGCTTTTATTTCTACAAGATTATTTAAGAACTCAGAATTAACTGCTATTTTGTAATTCAATTCATCTGCTTCATCATCTAAAAATACTTTAAATTCAAAACCTTGATTATTGCGGAATTCTTGCTGATTCTTAGAGTGCGAAAGGTAAAATTCATAACCATTATTCATAAATATATCAACCTTGTTATCAATTTTAATGTTTTCATTTTCGGCTGTAAGAATCACAGTTTCCACATTAACACCTTCAAAAGAGAATCCTTTCAGATTTATAATTTGATTCAACTTACAATTCTCAAGAAGAAAACTTCTTAAGTCTTCTCCTGAATAAACCATCAGCCAAGCATTCGGTATTATTAATCCAAATTTTCCTTTCACTTTTAGTAGATGCACTTTTAGTAGATGCACGGCCTTTTCTATGAATAATAAATATGTATTTAGTTGATATTTAGCAGATTCATAATTATCTATAAAAAACCTTTTTTCTACCATATTAAAATTGTCTCTTGCAAAAACATACGGCGGATTTCCAACCACCACATCAAAGCCACCCTTATATTCAGTGCGGAAAGCATGCTCAACAGTGCAGTAGAAGTCTGCGATAAAGGAGCTTGCTCCTTTGAAAACGGAATCGGGCACATTGGCACTAGTACTCCTGTGCCCGAGTTCCGGCAAACCGTGCTTTATCCTGTTATTCTGTATGTAATTTATAGTATTGTTCAGTTGCTCTTCGGTGGTAATTTTTTTTTGTCCGAATTTCTGTGTCCACAGGTGATTTTGAGTAGCTCCTCTTCCATGCGCAGGAGCATGCTCCTGCTCCTGCATGTGCGCTGCCGAGGGAGCATGCTCCCTCGTTCCGCTCGTAGCGACGGGGATAGTCCTGCCCATGGCGATATTGCAGGCACGGGCGCTCATACTTTTTATCTTCTGCACTATAGGTACCAATTCCACATCTACGCATACCAACGCAAGGTGCATATGGTCGCTACAAATATTGTAGGCAAGTATATTCAGATTATCCTTTTTAACAATATCAGCAACAACAGTGGTTACTATTTCCTCCTCTTCGGCCGACAACCACACGGGTACTTCTAACTTCACGAAATTATCGAACATACGCTGCGAATACCTCGAATTATGTGTTGCAGTAGTAATATGCCATGTCTTTTTTGCTTTTTCGACAAACACCTGTGGAAATTCCTTTTGCCAATTAAATGCTTTATAGCCGGACACAGAAGGATCGTCAATCAGCGAGTTGCCACATTTAATATTGTTATTCAGGTCGTTCAGCTTGCGGTTGGGCTGGGCGGTGCTTAGCCAGTGGGAGAGCTTGGCTATTTCGACACTTTCCTCGTTTATATCAACGCCAAACAAATTGTTTTCGAGTATGCTCTTTTCTGTATCGGTCAGCACCATGGCATCGCCGAAAAGTTTGGCCTGCAGTTCGTCAATAGTGCGGTGTTCGGTAATAAGGTAATCGAGCGCCTGGTTCATGAATGCCCCCGATCCGCTGGCCGGGGTCGCAGATGGTAAGCCACAAAAGCCAGTTGCGGTAAGTAGTAAGCTTATCGAATAAAGGCTGTATGGTTTTCTTTGTTCGTTTGCGATCGGTTATATAGTCTTCCTCATTCAGCTGCAGCTCTGCTTTTTTATCAGCACAAAGTTTGCCAACAGTATTATCAACAATATACTTGGTAATGTATTTGGGCGTGTAAAACACACCGTCCTTTTTGCGCTTGGTCTTGGTTTTGTCAATTTCCTGCCCTTCGAGCTGTGCTTTTATTTCATCCAGTTCATTCAGCGAGTTTTCGAAAATATGTCCCAGGATATTTACATCTACTTCGATGTCGAAATCATATTCCGAAAGCTTCAGCGTATAACGGTAAAGCAATTCGTCATCAATTTTCAAAGCATCCAACAATTCATCCGATTTAAACAAACCTCCGTTGTACGCGAATACATCGTAGCGTTTGCCTTTAAAGCCGGTATTAAGGTATTCGAAATACTTTTTAAAGCGGGCATAAAGCGCAATATCAACATCCTTGTCCTGCAAGTCGCGCCAATCGTTAAGTATCAGCCTTACCGAGTTAGGCGGCAACAGTTGCCTGTCCTCGGCAAAAAACAGGAAAAGAAAACGATCAAGTAATTTCTGCGATTTCTTGAATAGTGTCAGCGCATCGTTCTGAGTGTTAAGGGCCACCAGGTTCCGGTGCAGCTCGCGCTTGAAAAGCGAATAATCGTTGTAAAGATTTTTGGTAATGGCATCTTCGTGGCTTATAGATTCGTCCTTGATGCGCTTTGGAAGACCTTTGGCAATACTGTCGTACGACAGGCACAGCCACAGCAATTCAAAATCCTTTTCGTTAAGAGTAAACAGGTTAAATTCGAGATGCTCGATGGCATTATCGATATAAAAACGGAGCTTCTCGAAATTGGAAGTTATAACATACACACAATCGGACTGGTTGTTCTTATAGCCGAAAGCCTGATTTTCAATCTTGCTGAGATCGGTAGTTTCAGTTCCTTTCAGCTCTATAACTGCTATAACCACAGGAGCAATTGCCAATGCATGCTACTTTGCCAGTAGTATTGCACCATCCGCCTTTTTACTGTCCTTTACATTTTTGTATTCAGTAGTAATGTTAAATCCAGGTGTCGGATTTTTAGTATAGCCCAGCACCGTAACAAACAAGTCGATAAGGAATTCGCCCTGGTATTGCTCCTCCTTGCTATTGCGTATGTTTTCCTGTATGGCGAGATTATGAAAATGAGCCTTGAATTTAGCATAGGCAGCCGCAACCGTCTGCTTATCCATCGTTTTCTGATACTTACTGATTACTGAATTTTGAAAAAAGGACATATAGTTTGCCGGTTCGGAAAGTGCGTGAATTAATGGGGATAAATTTAAGGGATATTTGGACTATAGTATACGGAATTTAGAATTGTTTTTATTTTTCCCGTTGTTAACCAACACCAATGCTTGTAAGGGTTACGATCCCGATAGCAAACGGGGCAAGCATCGCAAAGTTTAAAAAATTGACTCCTTCAGGATTTCTGAACTTATACCCTCTGGTAGGTATCGGCTTCAAATTGACAACAAGCAAATATACAAACTTGTTGCATTTAATTACCTGTTATAAGTTTCTTAATCGATTTCCATAATCGCAGCCTAAGGATACCATTTATAGTCCGGAACACTCAGGACAGCAGTAGGCAATTCAATTCCAGCAAACTTAATTTTTAACGTATCACTAAGAATTCCATTTTCGAAACACAGTTTTGCACAAGGATGTCATATTATCTGATGCCTTTTCAGATGCTGGTTCCAAAATAAGCAGCCTGATAAATCCGATGAACGAAAAATCTTTTTTTTACTTAAACCAACAGTAGAATTATCATTGTTGATTGGTATTACTGTATTCTCATTTTACCCACGCTCTTTGAACTTCTTTATCCCTTCATTCAGGAATTTTATATATCCCTCTATGCTTGAATCATAACCCTTTGGGGGTGTAAGAAGGTTTCCATCATGGTCGGTTAAAGCATAAAATGGTTGTGAATTGGTTTTGAAATGTGTGGTTTCAAAATCGCTCCATTTATTACCTATGGTTTTCACTTTGTTGTTAGTAATTTTAGAAGTGTATTGTTCGTTAACAGGCAATTCAGTTTTGTCATCAACATAGAGTGAAATCAACACATAGTCATTGCTGAGCAATCCCAGTACTGTTTTATCGCTCCACACATTGTCTTCCATTTTGCGGCAATTAACGCAACTCCAGCCTGTGAAATCCAGTATTACCGGTCTATTTACTTTTATAGCGTAGGCTATCCCTTTATCATAATCGTGGAAACAATTCAGGTTATGAGGACAGTGAAATTCATTATCCGAAGTGGTTGCCACAGCAATTGTATTGTCAGAGGCAGGCGCACTTTGCAGATTCCAGCCTTCGGTATAAAACGAAGGAGGAGGAAAGCCGCTGATGAGTTTCAATGGCGCTCCAAACATGCCGGGAATCAGGTACACAACAAAACCCAGTACTAAAATGCCTGACAACAAGCCGGGGATAGAGGTGTTTTTCTGTTCGCCATCGTGCGGAAGCCTTAATTTACCGAGCAGATAAAAGCCGAGTAATCCGAAAATTACAATCCATAAAGCTATAAATACTTCCCTGGTCAATATGCCCCAATGGTAAGCCAGATCGACGGAAGATAAGAATTTCAGCGCAAAGGCAAGTTCAATAAATCCAAGCACAACTTTTACCGAATTGAGCCATCCTCCAGATTTTGGAAGCGAATTGAGCCATCCCGGGAATGCAGCGAAAAGTGCAAATGGAAGTGCCAACGCCAGCGCAAAACCAAACATACCTATGGCAGGTCCAGCGACATCGCCGTTAACAGCTGCCTGAACCAAAAGACTTCCGATGATAGGTCCTGTACATGAGAATGATACCAGTGAAAGCGTGAATGCCATGAAAAAAATCCCGATCAATCCACCTTTATCAGCTGCTTTATCCGAGGCATCCAGCCATTTGTGGGGAAGCGTAATTTCGAAAGCACCAAAAAATGAAACTGCGAAAACGACGAATATGACGAAAAATGCCAGGTTCATAACGCCGTTGCTTGCCAGCGCATTTAAGGCATCAGGTCCAAGTGAAAGGGAAATGGCTAATCCGAGTGTAACATAAATTACAATGATAGAAACGGCGTAGATTATCGCATTTCGTATGCCTTTGGCTTTCGTTTTGCTTTGTTTGGTAAAGTAACTTACCGTAAGCGGGAGCATAGGGAATACGCAGGGTGTGAGCAGCGCCAGAAGTCCACCAACAAAACCGGCAATAAAAATAGCCCATGAAGTTAAGCCCGCGCCCGCAGGTACTATAACCACGGGAGCAGAACTGATTTGTGCCAACTCCGGAGAGGCTTTTACGTTAATTGTAAATTCATTGGTTTCCGGAGGCAAGCACATTTCGTCGTTACAAACCATAAAAGTTACTTCGGCATTAACGGCAAAACTGTTATTATCTGAAACAGCTATTTTCTGAACAAATAAAGCCTCTTTTTCAAAATAGGAAACAGGCATATTCTGGTAGGCAGGTTCGGGATGGGTAAATGGTTTATCCTCCCGGGTACTGCCAACGATTTGGTATGATTGATTTGGTTTAAAGCTGAAAGCAGTTGCAACAGGTCCGTTTTTTATATTCTGCGTCTGGCTGTAAATGTGCCATCCTTTCTCGATATTTGCCCTGAAAGTAATAAGGGCGGTATCGGGCGAAGGTCGGGTAACCGATGTCTGCCATTTTACCGGTTCGTGTACCTGCGAATATGCAAGTACCGAAAACAGTAATAGAATTGATGTGATGAGTGCTTTCATTTGTGATTTTTTTGCAAAGATTTGAGGTAGGAAGTCGGGAGACCGAAGACGGAAGCCGGGAGACGGCAGATAAGAGAAGGAGTTGGTTGCAAAACAAAAATCTAAGTATCATTTGTGATTTTCAAATTCCGGTCTTCCCTCTCCGGTCTTCCAGCCCCTATATTAATTTGTTCAATTTGTTCTGAAATTCTTTTTTGGGAGCTGCACCGGTTATTTTATCGACTATCTCCCCGTTTTTGAAGAAAAGTATGGTAGGGATATTCCGGATTCCAAACCTGGCTGCAAGTTCCTGTTCTTTATCCACATCCACTTTTCCAACTATTGCCCTACCCTCGTAATCAATATGAATTTCATCCAGAATAGGTCCGACGATTTTACAAGGGCCACACCATTGTGCCCAGAAATCGATAATTACAGGTTGATTTGATTGCAGTACCACTTCATCGAAGTTGCCTGCAGTTAATTCTTTTGCCATGATTTCCTTATTTTAAAAAGGCGAAACACATTGTTTCGCCTTTTGATTAAACTTACCAATGTATTGTTACTATTACAATCCTTTTTTTGCAGATTTCAAGGCGGAAGCAAGTTCCTGGTCGGATTTAGCTAAACTGGCCTGGCTGATGAATGCTTTGGTTTTGGCATTAAAAAAATACACAACGCCAGTAGCCTTGTAACGTTGAATTGCCTGATCTAAGCCGTATTTCTTCAGTTCTTCAGCCGATTTCTTAGTTGTATTGGCATCGGTAACATCGTTAGCCACAAATTGAAAGGCCATGTCTTTGTTGTTTTCCATCAAAGCTCCCATAGCCCGCTGACCATTCTGCTGACAAACGGGACACCAGTCAGCTTTGTTGATAACTGCAATTACTTTAGGCCCCGACTGAGCGAATGCTGAAACTGAGACTAACAGTACGAGAACTGCACTTACGATAATTGATTTTACTGTTTTCATGATTTTAGTTTTTTGAAATTGTTAAATGATTGCTGATTAATTACAATCATATTGTCGCAGAAAAAACAATTCCTGACAAAAAAGATAATTTTATTTCAGATATTTTTCAAAAAAATTAATTATCATACAGTTGCATACGGATCATAGTAAAATAAAACAGGCATTAGTGGGTACTAATGCCTGTTTGTTATTGAAATAAAAATTATTCTAAAACGTCAGTACTTTTGCCCCGCTTTTCAGGTAATCCGTCAATGGTTTCCCCATTCCTTTAACATCAAAGCCTAATTTTCGTAGATCATCAGCAATTCCATAGGCATTGGCGCATGCAACGCAAGCTTCAATCACTACACCATCATCTTGCATGGCTTTCAGTTTTTCCTGAATTTTTATGTTTTCAGAAGTCAGTTTTGCGGAAGGCCCCCAGATTATCAGGGTCACATCTTTAAACCATCCCTGGGTTTTTGCTGCGTGCGTGTACATCAGAGCCACGCGTTCGGCAACATAAGGGTCATCACTTGCCCATAGTACAACAAGTTTATCGGAAGGATCTGACGTGGGCACTGCCTGTGCCTGCAAACCTGAGTGACTAAGCATCAAAAGACAAATTAATATAATTAATGACAGTTTTGCTTTCATATCACGTTGTTTTGACTGATTTAATAATTTGGTTAATTATGAGAAGATAATCAATTTTGAAAGGATTCACAGTGTAATGAAATCCTTAATCCAACCCGAGGCAGGATTTGCTTTAATAAATTCAGGCTCGGCGAATTGTTCTATTTTCCCTTCGTTCATTATCGCTATATGCGTGCCAAGAGTAAAAGCCTCGTGTAAATCATGCGTAACCATTATAAAGGTAAGACCCAATTCACTATGCATTTGTTTGATTTCATTTTGCAGGTTTCGGCGCGTAATGTTATCAAGTGCACCAAACGGTTCGTCCATCAGCACAATTTTCGGGTTGGCGGCCAAAGCCCTTGCTACGCCGACGCGCTGCTGTTGCCCTCCGCTTAGCTGATCAGGATAATTGTCGAGTTGTTGCTCATCAAATCCCATCATTGTAGCCAGCTCGGATACCCGCTGATTTTGTGCCTCTTTTTGATTCTCCGAAATACTCAGAACAAATTCCATATTTTGCTTTACCGAAAGGTGCGGAAAAAGGCCGCCTTGCTGTATTACGTAACCTATATTCCGCCGGAGCTGTATTTTATCCCAATGCCGGATGTCAGTTCCCATTACTTTTACTTGTCCTGAATCAAAATCGGTCATGCCATTGATCAGTCGCAGCAAAGTTGTTTTGCCGCAACCGCTTGGACCGATGATTGTGATAAAAGCGCCTTCCGGAATAGTTAACGAAACAGAACGCAGTACCGGGTTTCCGGCCTGGTACGATTTTGTTACGCCTGATATTTCGATGATCGGATTAACCATTTTGCATTTTTAATTCAGTAAGTTATTTGACTTTAAAAACGAAGCGGCTACTTCCTCAGGTGTTTTATTGGCTATCTCCACTTCATAATTTAGTTCCAACATCTTTGCATCATCAATTGTGCCGTTCAAACGACTGAGCAAATCAACCAGTTCAGGATAGTGCAATAGTATTTCATTCCTCACTACAATGCCTGCCTGGTATGCCGGGAAGAAATTCTTATCGTCGCGAAGCACACGCAACTTCATTTGCCGGATACGCGAATCGGTTGAAAATGCATTAATAACATCCACAGTGTGGTTTTCGAGAGCCTGGAATTTCAGGTTCACATCAAGTTCAACTTTGTTTTTAAAATTGAAAGGATACACTGCCGAAAGTCCTTTAAAGCCATCTTCGCGTTCGTAAAAATCAAATTCAGCGCCAAATATAAACTGATTACTTTTTGATGCCAGGTCCGAAAATGTTTTGATGTTTTCCTTGTTGGCTATGTCTTCGGGCAAAGCCAGCGTAAAGGTGTTGTTGAAACCAAAACGGCAGGCCCAGCTGAGTCCGAATTTTTCAGTATATGCCGTTTTTAACTCTGAATATAAGCTGTCGGGATTGCGGATTTGTGGTTTCTTCAGTACAAACAACCATGCGGTGCCGGTATATTCGGGATAAATATCAATTTCGCCCGACAATAACGCCGGTTGAATATTGGAAGTGCCCCCACCGATTCCAAACATTCGTTTTACAGGTATATCCGTATTCTTTTCAATCATTTGCGAAATAATTTCACCCAGGATATACTGTTCGGCTGTTGGTTTTGAAGCAACAACAATTGTTCTTTTGGTGGTAACAGCTGATTTTGACAGAATGGTGAAACCAATTGCCAGTGTTACTATTGCCAAACCGGCATAGGCAAGCCAGCGACGGTATCTGGATGAATGATGTTTGCTGTTTTTTAATGACTTCTCGAAAAATCCGATTGTAAGATCGGTAACTAGTGCCAGCAAAGCCACGGAAATTGAGCCTGCAAGAATAAGTGAGGAATTGTTGGTGTTAATACCCCTGTAAATTGCCTGACCCAAACCACCGGCACCAATAAAGGATGCAAGTCCGGCAAGAGCAATGGTCATAACAACCATAGTGCGGAACCCGCTCAGGATAGTTGGAAAAGCAAGAGGCCAGCGAATCCTTAGGAATATCTGCATTGGAGTAGCACCCATGCCTTTTGCAGCATCCAACAAACGCGGGTCCACTTCAATTAACCCGGTATAGGTATTCCGGATCATAGGAAGCAGGCCGTAAATAACAAGAACCACCAGTGCATTTAAAAAACCTATTCCTATTAAAGGGATGAAGAGGCCAAACATGGCTATCGAAGGAATGGTATAGAGAAAATTTACCACTCCCAATACCAGGTTCCGGATTCGATTATACCGGACCAGCGCAATACCCGAACTTACTCCAATAACAACAATTATCAATATGGCTGTAAGCGACAGCACAATATGCTGGAGGAGCAGTTCAAACAAATAATCCTTTCGCTGGAGTAAAAATGACCACATACAGAATATCCTGATTTAAACTATCTTTCTTTCACCCAAAGCGAATCTGTAAAATAATTCCGGCTATCGGAAAAATGTTGTTCTACCCCGAATCCATTGCTTGTCGCTAATGTTTCAATCTTTTTCAAATCAAATTTACGCGAAAGTTCCATATAAACTGTTTCCCATTGGTTAAAGCGGAAATTTTTTGCCAGGGATTCAATATGCACAGTCTGATCTTTTGTTGAAACCAAAAAGCTTTTAACCGCGCCTGTTTGAGGATTGTAATCTATATGATGTTTAAAATTGCTGATGTCAAAATCGGCACCCAGTTCCCTGTTCAGGCGGATAAGATGATTGAGGTTAAATCGCTGGGTGTGGCCATGTGGATCATCATAAGCTTTCAAAATTACATCAGGCGATTTTTTGAGGTCGAAACCAATCATAACTTTATCGCCTTTGTGTGCAAATTCGGAAAGCTGGCTTAAAAACAAATTCAATTCTTCATCCGGGAAATTGCCAATATTGGAACCCAGGAATAAAATTACTTTCCGTAGTCCGGAATAACCGTTAAGTTGTTTCATAACCCGGAAAAAATCGCCGGTCTGGGCATTCACTTTTAGTGAAGGGATTTCCTTTGCAAGGCTTTCAACCAGTTCGTTGTTGGCTTTCGGGCTTATATCGATAGGTATATATTTGAGGCCTGAAGATCGGCTAATCATCGCATTCAGCAATATTTTCGTTTTCAATCCATCGCCCGAACCCAGTTCAATTACCTCGAAGCCTGAAGTACCTTTTATAAATGCATCAATAATCTGCTCTTTACGGGTTGAAAATATTTCATATTCGCAATTGGTGAGATAATATTCAGGCATGTTCATAATGTCCTGGAAAATGCTGCTGCCGATATCATCGTAAAAATATTTCGACAATAGAAATTTTGGATTGGATGACAGACCGCTCAATGTATCGGTAGCCAGTTCGGAAAGAATTGTTAGTTGTTCCATGGTTTTACTTTTCTACTTTGTAATGTTCCGGTATGCCTGTTTCATAAGGATTGCCAGGATCGTTGCTCCATTCGAACCAACCGCCGTCGTAAACTGAAACTTTGGGCCAGCCCATCAGCCAGGCGTTGAACCAAGCTTCACTGCCACGCCAACCGGTACCACAATAGAAAGCTAAATGCTTGTCGGGCGTGATACCGTTTTTTATCCAGGTGTCGGCTATCTCGTGAAACTCGCGTGTGGTGTTATCCACATTGCGGTAGTTTTCCATGTGATAAGCGTCGCTTCCGCAATCGGCAAAAACAGCACCTGGAATTCGTCCTTTTGCTTTGATGTAATTGTACCCGCTTACCTCGCCAATATATTCAGGCCAGCTTCGTACACAAACAAGTTCTGCATTATTCGCTTTCAATATTTCTTTGGCTTCGGGCGTATCAACTGCAAGTTCAGGATGAGCCGGAATTACAGCGCCGAAACTATCCACAGGCCTCTTTGGTTCATCGGCATAATCTGTTTCAAATCCGTCATCCAGCCACGATTGAAAACCACCGTTAAGAATTCTGACATCTTTCACCCCGGCATACATCATGATAAATGCATTGCGGATGGCCCCGATATCGCCGGCTGCACTGCCCGGAAATTCATCGGCATTATCAGGATGCATAAATTTACCATACAGCACAACGGTAGTGTCAGCGGTGATGCCATGATCTGTTAGGGCTTTCCTAAGTTCTTCCGGACTTCGCCGGTTCCAGGTTTCGGGTGCTTCGAGAGCCAGCGTATCCATGTCGATAGCCCCTGGAATATGGCCACTCAGGTAAGCATCGCGGTTGCGATAATGGGCATGTATAACCACGAATTTATTATTGCTGTAATTTTGAGGTTCACCACCTTTAATCAACGAATTTACCCATTCAGCAGAAACAAGATGTTGAAACCGTTCCAGTTTTTGCATGGGTAAATCCGGATTATTAGTCCATTCAGTGGCGAAATCATTGTAACTGAAAACCTTGTTGTATCCCGAAGCGATAAACCTCGATGCTACTTTTTCCGTTTCCTCCTGCCGGTATCCGTAAACTACAATTGTATGTTCCGGTAATAGTTGCTTTTGCCTCACAACTTCTATCCAGTCGATATATTTCGTCCATTTTTCAGGAAGGCTGCGTGCGCCGGTAATATGTCCTCCGCTAGCTTCATTTTGAAGTGGCCAGCCATTGTAGGCTTCAACAGGCCGGACATCAACGATTTGAACATTGGATTCTGCAAGCAAAGCCTCTAATTCGGAGGTGGAAATTGATTGAACGGTGTTTTTCAAAGTAAACAGGATTTTTTAGATTGATAAAAAGCAAGTATTAGTCTTTAGTGATCTCAACGCCTTTCCAGAAAGCTACGCGGTCCTTGATACCCTTTGCCAAGTAGCTCGGATCGGGATAATACCATACCGCATCCTCGTTTTTCTTGCCGTCAACATCAAGGGTGTAATACGATGCGGTGCCTTTCCAATGGCAAACAGTGTGTGTGTCGCTGTTTTTAAGATAGGATTTGTTTACTGATTCAACCGGGAAATATTGATTTCCCTCCACATTAACTGTGTCATTGCTCTCGGCTATGATTTTGCCGTTCCAAATTGCTTTCATAATAGTGTGTTTTAAAATTGTGTATTAGTTATTAGTAAGGAACTCCGTTTTCACGTTGTTTTTTGAATGCCTCAGTGTACCAAACAAATTCATCGATGAACCGCTTGGCTGAAGATTCAGTTCTTTCATTTTTCGGGGTTAAATCATCACTAAATATACTGCCTATCAATGGGAAAGGCAAACTTGATGAAATAGAAGGCATTCCAAGTTCGGCTAGTACTGACCTCAGATGTTCTGCCGCTCTTACTCCGCCGAAAGAACCGGAGGAATAGGATGCGATGGCAGAAGGCTTGAAATAATATTCCCGCTGAAAATGGTCTAAAGTGTTTTTTAATGCAGGCGGAAGACTATGGTTGTATTCGCCGGTCACCACCAGAAAACCATCAGAATGTTTGAAATAATCCGATATGATCTGCA
Organism: Bacteroidales bacterium; assembly: GCA_038237165.1. Lineage (GTDB taxonomy): Bacteria > Bacteroidota > Bacteroidia > Bacteroidales > UBA4417 > UBA4417. The sequence continues at coordinate 69,448 of JBBRYZ010000001.1, forward strand.
TGTTTTCAGGAGCTGTACCGGGAGCATACTCTTTGTGCATTTTATCCAACAATGGAAGTTTATAAACCAGGGGATCGATGAAATGAACAGTGATTCCACGTTCAAGCAATTTTTTCTCCAGGTATTTTCCCGCTAAAATCCCTTGGCGATCACTCCGGACTGAGCCATAAATTATGCTGATAGTAAGTTCCATTTCTAATTTGATTGTTAAGATTAGTCGGAGAAAATCAAAAACCTGACAACCGTTTTATGCAAATTTCCATTTTAATGATGAACGACTATTTTGCCTTTTAATTCAGTTGGTTTACCCGTTTTAGATATAGTAAAGATATAGATTCCTGCCTGAAGATTGCTTGCATCAAAATCAAAATTGTCATCATTTGTATATGAATTAGAAACAAATGAACCGCTTTGGCTGAAAAGTTTCAGTTGATGGTTTTCATAGTTTTTATTTTTAAAATATATCTTCGCCTGGCTGGTAACTGGATTAGGGCGAACCTGGTATCCACCATTTTGGAGATCTGTTATTTCGAGGGAAACTACTTTTGAATAGCCATTGTTACCCAGGTCGAGCCGGTAATGGTTTTTTAGGTTGTTAACCGGACTTTCATCGATAAAATCATAAGGCCTGGCGAAGGAAGAGCTTCCGCAAACACCAGATATTTCACCAATTTGTGTAAAAGACAAATTATCAGTTGACCGGAATATTTTGGTTCCTTCACAGGTACTTCCTGATGCAATAACCCAACGAAGGAATATTTTTCCATTGTATTCATTGGCCGTAAAATTGTCGAGAATGGTGGCTTCCTGGGCAAAAAGACCGGTTCCTGCATACAAAGCCACTAAGAAGATTGAAAATTTCATTCCTCTATTGATAGCACCAGGATAAATATATTTTGAGGATATGTTTTCCATAATAGGAATTTTCTATGCATTAAAACATTTATTGAGTAGAATAGGTTCATTTATAACACAATCGTAGTATTAATACGATTAGTCGCCAGATTCTTACTTCCTGACAAAGAAATCTGAGTAATTATCAAAAAAAAGTTCCAAAAGAAAAATAAAACACCGGCAAACATACTTGGCGCACTGTTGCCGGTGAAACTATAATTATGGTATAAAAACGGAATTAACGCTTGAGCTTATTAAAATTTACAATTAAAGCGCAAGAAAAAAGGGTTTAAGATTTATTGTTGTGATCACACTAATTGAAGTTTACTCAATTATTTTGATACACTCTCTAATTTATCAGCTATCTTTTTCTTTAATAATTCAAGATCTATTTCAGGATTGTTAGGTTTGTGAATAGCCGCAATACCTTTTTCTAAAAAATAACTTTGTTTTTCGTACCTGGTGCAGGCGTTACACATGGATTTGTGCATCTTCAGCTGAAGCTTTTCAGAAAAGGATAATTTGAAATGAATCTTCTTCTCAATAAGTTCGGTGGCTTTGAGGCAGGACAGAAATAAGAAATGCATTATTTGTTTTACCATGATTTTAAATTTTAAACCAATTATTTTCTACACAATCTCTTAACTGTAATTTTGCCCTATGTATAATCTGCCACAGGTTAGTCGGAGCAATTTCCAATTCCTGACAAATATCCTCACCATTTTTATCCGTGAGGTATTTTAAACGTACACAAGTATTCCATTTTTCAGGTAACGCATCCAGGCATTTCTTCATAACTTCCTGAAATCCTGGATTATCCAACAATTGTTCATCTTCATTAATCCAGCTAACAGGTTTTTTATCAGAACGCCAATCGCCATCTGAATTAAAGAAATTTGAAAAAGATTGACTTTCGATATTTAACGGTTGATTTACCTTTTTGCGGTAGTAATCAATAATCTTATGATTCAGGATTGAGAACAACCAGGTTTTGGGTGAACTTTCCGCTTTAAATGATTCTATCTTTTCGGCAGCAGCCATAAAAGTGTCCTGTACAAGGTCTTTTGCCTGGTCCGGATTGGAGACTTTGAAGTATGCCCAGTTAAAGAGTTCAGTGGCATATGTTTCGACCCATTCTGAAAGTTGTTTGTTTTTCATATTAACCTCATTAATACAGATCTTCGACTTTGAAGCAAAGATAAACTTTATACCAACTAATTATTTTCAATTTAGTTTGAGTTTTCTATAGGATCAAATTACAATTAAATAATTGATGATGTGGCGTAAATGGCCAGGTTTAAGTTGAAAGTGAAATTGAGTTTTTTGTTTTGGCAGCAAACACCGAAGATTAAAGCGAAACTAAAAACGGAACTAAATAATTCAGGGCAATCCTCCAATAAACAATATGCTTAAAGTCGAACGAAATAATTGGCTGGAACTGGTTGAAAAGATTCAACGCAATGCCAACCAACTGGGCAACTTCTAATGTGGTGATGAAACTTTTTCTCAGTATTAAATCTCTTTGATCCGTTTATTCTTTTACGAATAATGCCACAACTATTCCGAAGATGATATGCCCCATGATACCACCAACCATGATAAGCGCCAAACTACCTTCAATTGGTGGCATTCCACCAAACATTGAGCCCATAATTGCCATCGCTATCTGGGCAAAGATGAAAGCGGCAAATCCAAAAATGACTCCTTTTAAAAGGTTATTACTTACTTTTTTCAATACATTGATAAAAACGAGGGCGTAGGTAAGCGCGAAAATTATACCAATCATAAAATGCATTATCCAGCCGATAGCGATTGGAAAGCCCATCGCCATTGATAGCATGGCAGGCAGGTTCATTTTGGGGATTCCCATCATTGGGGCAATCATCATTACCATTGTCATTACTGCTGTAGCAACTATGCCACCGATTAACGATTGTGTGATCTTGTTTGACATTGTTTTTGTTTTTTGGGTTAAAAAAATCCGGGAGCTAACAATTACCCCCGGAAGACTAATAAATTGTAGTAAATGAAATTAATGCAGGAATTTGCAATAACACTGCAAGCCAGGGAGGGTTACATTTTTTTCTGACATTCAGCAGTACATACATGCCCTTTTTCTCCGTGTGCATATACATGGTTGCCATCTTTACAGGCAGCAGTACAAACATGATCTTTCATCTCCATTGAAGTTGCCGAAGTTGAATTCATAGTTTTACAAGCTGCGGCACAAACGTGTCCTTTTTCGCCATGAGCGTAAACATGATTGCCGTTGGCACATGCGCTTGTACATACATGGTCTTTGAGTTGAACTGTTTCAGTCTTTGTTTGCTTCTTTTCTGTTTTGGTTGAGGATTGAGCATTTGCTGCAAACGAAAGGCCAGCGATAATCGCGATTAAAAAGAACAATTTTCTCATTTTAGTTTAAATTAAGGGTTAGAATTAATGATTTACAAAAGAAGAGTCGCAGGTTTATACGAAACCTGACAGTAGAAGTAAAAAAAGATGAAATGAATGGATTTCTATCAATGAACAATAGTTGTTGGGTAATAAGACTGGACAGTTCAATAAATCAGAGCTATTGGAAACAAAGCACTTCTCCCGGTCCTTTTGGAAACTGATTCTTTGGTTCCATACTTTTATTGCCATCATCCCATCTAATGTTTAACTTTATGAGATACTCACCTCCCTGTTAGCCTTGATTCCTTTTTTACAAAGCCTACTGCTCCATTATTTTCTATTAAAAATTGATGAGGGGAATGCTTCCACAAGTTCCAGAAGTTTTTTCTGAAACTTCTTTTGATTTTATACTATCCCTCACATTATAAAATAATTTCTCTCATTCCCTCCTTACTGTTATCTTTGCCTGATCAACCTTAAAAAAAATACATTTACTTGAATACAAGAAGGACTTATAGCATTTTAATGATACTGATAGTGTTATCACTGGCTTCGTGCAAGCCTACGCTCAAAGTGCAGCATCGCGGCGGCTACCTTCTGGTGCAAAATACTATCAAAAATAAAAACTCTTATCTGCCAACCGACGAACTTGAAGGGTTTATACAGCAAAGTTCGATAGAAGGAAGCATTGCACCTTATTTCAGACCGGGAATATATTTTTATGAAAGAAGTCAGAGAGGAAAAGAAAACAAATTTAAGTTATGGGTTCGCAGGACATTCGGCACAAAACCGGTGATCCTGGATACTATGCAAATTCTGATCACTAATGACAAATTGCAGCAATACCTAAAAAACAAAGGATTTTATCATTCATCAGTAGCCAGTTCAGTAAAATACGGGCGTAAAACAGCCGATGTAACCTACACTATCAGCTCCGGCCCACCATGCATAGTAAAGAAATTTGATTATTTCGTTCCTGATCCGATGATGAATAATTATATAATGGCCGACTCAGCCAATGGAAAGCTACATGCGGGTATGATTTACGATACTTATGTTCTGGATGATGAACGCGAAAGGATAGCCAATCATCTCCGTAATAACAGCTATTACAGTTTTTCGCTTAGCGACATTTATTACATTGCAGATACTACCAATGCAGGTCTGTCGGCCGAGATTGAATTGCATATCAAGAAAATAAAACTAAACATTCCCGGCACTTCCGACTCAACTGTTGAAATAACACATCCCCGCTTTTACATCCACAATATTTATATAAATCCTGATATTAAATCTAGTACTCAGGAAAGTAAACCCGATACGCTTGTATATAAATATAATTTGAACAAATCGGATACCGCGGGCAGAAAAATTTATGTACTTACGGATTCAAAAAGCTCGCTAAAACCTTCATTCCTGGCATCAAGTTTATCTTTCGCGCAGGGCGATGCCTATAGTCAGGCGGCGACAAATCTCACCTATAAAAAACTGATCAGTCAGCCAATTATTGGATCTGCCAATATAAATATGGAAATTCAGAATCCAGGTATATTAAGTTCATCCGGAAAACAATTGCTCGATTGTAACATACGATTAAAAAGGAATATGCTCAATACCTTTAGTGTAGGTACCGAAGGCACAAACTCGGGAGGACGCTTGGGGATTGGTGTGAACTCAGCCATACAGAACAGGAATATTTTCAGGGGTGCCGAAGTACTTTCGTTGAAAATAAAACTGAGCGGCGAAATACAGGGAAGTCTCAACAACCGCAATATCCAGAATTATTTCCTATTTTTCAATACAGTTGAAGGGGGAGCTGAAGTTAGCATTGATTTTCCCAGGCTTCTTATTCCATATCGGTCAAAATACAGGCAGGATATGTTACAGGGACGCACCTCGCTGAGTGCGGGCGCCGGGTTTGAATTTCAGAAAGAATACAACCGCAATATTTCATCACTCGCCTGGTCGTATAAGTGGAACGGGAATGATAGAGTTAAGCATATTTTCACTCCTTTGGAACTGAACTATATAAAAATTTCCAGGCTCGACACGGCATTCCGGCTGTATCTCGCCTCCCTCACCGATCCTGTGTATAAATCGCAGTACACGGATCACCTGCTTACTATGATACGGTATAGTATTATTATAAGCAACCTCGCAAGCACCAAACTAACCAGCCAATACTTTTTCCGCATAAATGCCGAAACTTCGGGAAATATCCCTTATTTGATTGATAAAAACAGTAATAATACGGATACAATTGCCGGATCATACAAACGTTTAGGAGTCCGATATTCAGAATATGTAAGAATTGATTTTGATTTCCGTAAATTCTGGAAAATAAGGAATAGAAACACACTGGCTTTCCGGTTTATGGGAGGATCGGCGATACCATATGGCAATTCGGATGCGGTGCCCTTCGAAAAAAGTTTCTGGCTTGGAGGTGCCAACGACATGAGAGGATGGCGTTTAAGGTCGCTGGGGCCGGGAGCTTATGTTTCCACAAATTCAAACTATAATAAAACCGGTGATATTATGGTCCAGGCCAGTATCGAAAACAGATTTCCGATCTATAGTTTTTTACTCGGAAGCTTTTTTATTGATGCCGGTAATGTATGGTTACGAAAACCAAGCTATGATTTCCCTGGCGGAGAATTCAATCTCAATACATTTTACAAGCAAATAGCCATGGATTTGGGATTTGGTCTTCGGTTTGATTTTTCATTCTTCATCCTGAGGCTGGATGCTGCAGTTCCTTTTCATGATCCTGCTACACCCGGTGAATGGTTCAGCCCGCAAGAGTTCAACTTTAAACATGCTATCCTTCATTTTGGAATCGGGTACCCGTTTTAAGTGTTGCGTATTTTACAGATTTTGCGAAACGAAAGTGGAAAGTTGTAGTCGACGACCTGTTTTGGCTAAGCTCATCAGTTTCACTCAACAACTCATCGCTTAAAGTCAGCGGTTTAGTGCTGGCTTTGTGTAAGTAGTTTCTGATCTTTTTATAGACTTTCGGCTTCCTGGATAGCTGACATTAATCAGCTGAAAGTAATTTTAACTTCGGATTCAAGGTATCTATAACATTTATTGTTCATAACTGTTTAAATATCAAGTGGATTCCAGATTTATCAAAAATAAAATTATGGAGCGATATATAGCATTCCTGCGTGGAATAAATGTTTCGGGTCAGAAACTTATAAAAATGGAGGCTTTGCGCACAGCATTTACCGAAGCAGGTTTTGCGCATGTGCAAACCTATATCCAAAGCGGAAATGTGATTTTTGATTCTGATGAAACTGACACAAAGAAACTGAGCAAGCTTCTGGAAGATCTGATTGAGAAATCTTTTGGATTTCGGACGGATGTGATACTTCGCAGACATACTGCAATAGAATCAATTCTGAACTCTTTGCATATAAGTAGCGCAGAATCCGGTGAAGAGATAAAATACTATATTACATTCCTGAAAGAAGCATACTCCGAGCCCTTCACTATTCCTTTGTTTTCGAAAAACAAAGATGTTGAGGTCATTTATCATAACATGATGGAATTTGTTTCCATCTCAAATTTCTATAAAGGCAGTTATGGCTTTCCAAATGCCTATATCGAAAAGCTAACCGGAATTCCTGCTACCACTCGAAATCCGATAACACTTGGAAAGATCCTGGAACTCTGACGCTTGAATTTATAAATATTAGAAACTATTTTCCATTAACTATTTTTTCTTTCTCGTCAGATCAAGCAATCCATTTATAATGGTCAAAGGATGCGTGGGGTTACCCGGAATATAAAGATCCACGTGATAGTTATCCAGGAAACTGCGATTCAGAGCCGAGCTTCCTGCAAAAATACCTCCGCTTATGGCATCCGTTCCTACCAGTACAATAATTTTTGGTTCAGGAATAGCATCATAACAAATCTGAAGCGGTTCGGCCATGCTTTCAGTAATCGGGCCGGTAATAACAATCCCGTCAGCATGACGCGGAGAAGCTACAAACTCAATTCCGAAACGCCCCATATCGAACTGTACATTGTTGGCGGCTCCCAGTTCCCACTCACAACTATTGTCGCCACCGGCTGAAACCTGGCGCAACTTCAATGAGCGACCAAACAGGCTGTGAATTTCTTTTCTCACTTTTGCGGGGTTAACGGTTATCGGATTTTCATCTCCTTCTTTAATTATAAGGCTTTCACGCTCGTTGACTGATATCTTATAGTCGGTTGTAAATTGAATTTTTTCAGGAAACCGCAAAGCACATTCGCCGCAAAAGGTACATTTACCCAAGTCTATGCTTACCGGATTTATAGAAATCGCGTTAACAGGGCAAATATCCAGCAACTCTTTTTCATCCACTTTTACAGAAGTAATCAAAGGCCTGCCCCTGAAAATCCCGGGAACTTTGGCTGTAGTTACATCAGGAATAAACTGTTGGCCTTGATGGTAGAGGATTTTGAGGTTATTGTACATGGGTGGGTTAGTTATAAGTTAATGGTCATTCTATTGTTTCAGAGTTTCAATGTTTCATTGCGCTTCGCGCGTTTCAGGTTCCAAGGGCCAAGTTTAAATTCATAGTCATGTAGTTGTTTGGTCATCCGGTTTTCGATCTAGAGTTCTTTGCAATTCTGAAACATGAAACCTGAAACTATCCAATCCATAACCCATAGAACCTAACCCCCAATCCCTTACAAATCATGCCCGCTATACGACAAGTTAAAACTCTTGTTGCAAATCGGAAAATCTGAAATTTCATTGTTCCTTACCGAAAGTGCAAGCGCCAGCCAGTTGTGGAACGAAGGATCTTTTATTTTATAGATTATCAATTCACCGTTTGCACCGGTAATGGCACAATGGCAGATTTCACCGCGCCATCCTTCTACCAGCGAAAGTGTAAATAATCCGGCTCGCGGACTGTTCAATACAGGTTTTTCTTTTGATGTTTCAGCCAGAGGAATTTCAGCCATCAGGGCACGCAGGTATTTCATGGATTGAAAAACTTCTTTTTTTCGAATCTGAACCCTGGAATACACATCGCCATGATGCTTTATTACAGGCTCGTGATTGAGTTCAGCATACAAGCAATGCGGATGTGATAAGCGGGTATCTCTCATCACGCCCGAAGCCTTGGCGGCCATCCCGACCGCACCAATCTTCGCAGCATCTTCAAAAGAGACCACCCCGGTGCGTTCGAAACGCGACAATGCGCTTGGCAGATTGGAAAGTTCCTTGTTCATCTCGGTAAAGTCAGGTTCAAAGGTGTCGAGAACCTGCAAAAGCCTGTCAGCCAGAGCCTGGGAAAATGGAAACTTATTCTCCATTGGTCTGATCAACCCTTTCGACAAGCGGTTACCGCACCATTCCTGCAGAAAATTAACGATGGGTGTGCGAAGTCTGCCAAAAACGGAACTGCCAAGCTGGTAAGCGATATCGGTGCAAACCGCACTCAGATCGCCGGTGTGTATGGCTATCCTTTCAAGTTCAAGCGCAACAGTGCGGGAAAAGTTGATATCGCGCGTTGTTTCGAAGCCACACAAGCTTTCCCACACATGGGCAAAAGCCGTTGATTGACCAACAGCAGTATCACCAGTGATACCTTCGGCTAAGGTAGCCAACTGGTTAAGATGTTTCTTTTCCAGGAATAATTTTTCAATTCCTCTATGCTGATAGCCCAGTTGAATTTCGAGATGCAGAATCTGTTCGCCATTACATATAAACCTGAAATGACCCGGTTCAATAATTCCGGCATGTATTGGCCCCACTCCTACTTCGTGAAGTTCCTCACTGTCGATCGAATAAAACGGATAATTGGCAATAGTCTGACTTTTATCAAAACGATCATAAGAATACCGCACCGGTTTCAGCCAGGGATGATCCGAATATTTTATCCCAAAGTTCTCATGGATTTCGCGCTCAAACTTTTCGAAACAGAGATTCTTTGCCGTAAAAGAAGGATGCTCCTCTTTATCATCAATCAAACAAGAAGAAACATAAATCAGATGATCAGCATCATCGGCTATACAGCAGATCAACTTAGTTGAATCACCTTCCTGATACCCGAAATAATTCACACAATGCCTTTCGGGCTTCTCAGCCACCATTCCCGTATTCAGTATAAGGAAAGCGCTATACGAAATCTCAGGAATATCTGAAACGGGGACGGACTGATTGTTTTTTATCGATAGATAGTGCATGGAAATTTTAATGGTTAATAAATTGTTTCGGGTTTGAAGAGTTTGAAGAGTTTCTATTGTCAAATAGTGGTCATACAATTGTCATACGGTTGTCATACGGTTGCAGCTCTGACATTGAAAATCTTAAACTCTTCAAACATTTCAAACTCTTCAAACATTTCAAACCCTTCAAACATTTCAAACTCTTCAAACTCTTCAAACATTTCAAACTCTTCAAACATTTCGAACTCTTCAACTTCACATCGGCAACAAAGCCACACTCTCCTTAAGCATTTGCACAAAAATTGCAGGCGGATTTAATCCAAGATAAACTGCCGTTGCAAGTAAAATAAACTGCGAAAGTGATTCCCAAGGACTTATTTTTACCACCTGCGAATCATCAAATCCAACTGCCGGAACAAAAAGCACTTTGAACATATTTTTTCCAAAAGCCCATATTATCATGGTTAACAGTAAAAGAACTGCAATCAACAGGAGAAATTGTCTTGCATCGAAAATGGATTTAAAGATCAGAAACTCACTCACAAACAATCCGGAGGGAGGCATAGCTGTGGCGCTCATAAATCCCAGAAGCAATACCATGGCGCCTGTCGGGTTGTATTTAAAGTAATTACCGATGTGGTAAATGCTCTTGTTTTGAAAAACAGTGTAAAGTTGGTTAAACTGGAAGAACAGGCTGGATTTCACAAATGCATGCAGTATAATATGCAGAATGGCAGCGTAATAGCCAATCCCGCCGGCAGCCACGCCAAGCATAACAATACCCATATGCTCTATACTGGAATAGGCAAACATACGCTTGATATTTTTTACTTTCAGCATATACACCGTGGACACAAAAATAGAAAGGAATGCTGCCGAACCGATTACCAGTTGAGCCCAATGCAGAACCGGAGTATTTGCCAGAACAATGTAGAAGCGAAAAATACCGACAAAGCCAAGGTTCATTAATATTGTGGAAAACAATGCGCCAGCAGGTGCAGGAGCCTTATCCTTGGCATCAATGCCGGCAGTAAACATGGGAACCAATCCGAGTTTGGCGGTAAATCCTGTAAAAATGAACAGGAAAGCCATCCTTAGCCAGACCGGGTTAAGCTCAGCTCTGCGGGCCAAAAGGTTACTGAATGAAAGGTCATCGGAACCCGCGTGTTGTAGTGAAAGACTCAGAAAAAGAATCCCTATAAAAATAAAAGTAATGCTGATGGCACAGATGAAAACATATTTCCAGGTACCTTCGAGCGCCAGTTTATTGCGGTGATGATAAATAAGGGCAGAAGCGCTAAGAGTGGTAATTTCGGTAAAAATCCATGTCACGGCAATATGGTTGGAGAGGTAACCCGCGCTGATAGCCATGATCAGCAATACTATTGCCGTTAGGTAAATGGCCCTTGTGTGCGGGCTTTCATGATGGTTTTCAATATAAATGTAACTGTGGATCATAGCAGGCACGGCTATAATACTAGCGGTTATCAGCAATATGACACCAAGAGAGTCGAAAGTAAAATAGATAAGTTCCGTACTTCGGTAATGCAGGCAGGCGTATATGGTTATGAGCCATTGCAGCACCAGGAACAAGCCTGCCAGCGCATATACAAGCAATTTGTTCCTGCTGAAAAACAGGATTATGGCAATGGCAATTGAGCCCAACAGATAAATTCCAATCATCAGTTTCCTTTTTCCCGGTTAATAATCTTTTAAGTTACTCAGCTGATCCACATCCACATCTTTAAACACATCACCTATCTTATTCAGGAATATTCCAAGGATAAGCACACTGGCGAATATATCGAGCATTATTCCCAGGTTGACAAGCATTGGCATTTCGTTGCCTATAGCCAGTGAAAGCACGAAAACGCCGTTCTCAATCACCATATAACCCATAACGTGAGTGATAATCTTTCGCCGTGTTGCAATCAGATAAAGCCCAAAAAACAAGGTTGACAGCGCCACTACAAAAAATATCTTATCGAGGTGGTCATCCTTTATGGTATTGGATATCAGTATGGTGATTACAACGATGAATGTGGTGATTACAAGCGATACAAAATTCGGAAGGAACGGCTCTGCTTCGCGGGTAATGTTATTCCGCTTAAGCAGATAACCAAGAAAAATTGGTACCGCCAGCGATTTAAACACAATGGTTTCGAGAAGGATAAGCACCAGGTTGAGAGTGTTGATTTCACTGAGCTGAAGAAAGACCACGAAAAACAGAATAACTCCCTGGAGTGCCAGCACTTTTATATAGGTCATCATCCGATTGGCAATGGCCATATAAAAAAGAGTTATTATGAAAGTGATTAAAAGAACATGTATCATTGTATCAAACGGTTTTTAAACATTTTACATGAATTTCTGAAGTATCAGCAATACGCCGAAAAAGATCAGCAGGCTCACGGAGGTGAGCGCCACTATAAACTGCGGATTGTGGCTCATACGGAACCTCGCCATAAAGGATTCGATTATTCCGATAGCCACTGCCATCGAGAACTGTATCGCAAAAAACGAAGGAATTGCATATTGGATTGGTATTACGCCTATAAAAAGATTTACAATCAAAGCGCCGTAAATAGCAAACTTAAGGTAACCTGCGGTGAATATGAGCCCAAGGTCGAAACCACTGTTATCCAGAATCATAACCTCATGGATCATAGTAAGCTCGAGATGAGTTTTTGGATCATCAATCGGCATGCGGCTGCTCTCGATCATGGCAATCATAAGCAATACAAATGTGGCTAAAGCCGCCAGCGCATAACTTATCTGGGAACCGATATGGAGCGCTGCAAATATTTCCTGGAACGAGGTATGCCCCGATAGCAATGCCAGCGAACCCATCAGAATAAAAAACGCAGGCTCGGCAAACATGGAATATAAAGCTTCGCGGCTGGCACCCATTCCTTCGAAACTGCTGCCGGTATCCATGGCTGCAATAATCGAGAAAAACTTACCAAGTGCCAAAACATAAGCGAAAAAGATAAAGTCGCCGTTAAAACTCAGCACACCACGCGATTCGCCGAAAGGCACTACCAGCATAGCCATCACTACCGACGCAAAGTAAATGGTAGGCGCAATCTGAAACACAAAACTGGTGGTTTCGCTGTACACTACGCCTTTGCGGAACAAACGCACCACATCGCGCACAGGCTGCAGTATTCCCGGGCCTTTACGACCCGATGCCAGGCTTTTGGTACGGATAATTATCCCCGTAAAAAAGATGGCAGCTATAACAATCAACAGTACACTCAGCATGTTATAATTGGTTTAAAAATTCGATGAATGATTGTATGTTCTGATAGATAATCGGTATACTCATAACGGCAAGGATAAAAAGTACGCCGTACAGGATATACATCTGAAGTTTCCCGTTGTTCAGAAATGTAAAGCGCCCCATAAAATGCTTATCGAGCTTCAGAGGACTGTCAATCAGCCATTTTTCAAGTTTATCGTAAGGATGTGTATGGTAATTAGCTCCGGAAGGAAATATACCTTTAACCTCCTCTTCATGTTTCCCGATTAAAAGAAATGTTCCAAATAATTTGCTGTATGTCCTAACAAAGGAACCGGCAGTATATTGTATTTTGGATGTTGGCGCAATATAGCCGCAACCCCAGGTTGGACCTGTTTCAATTTTGCGATGACTTAGAGCGAATTTTCTAACAGCAAACATACCGGCAACAAGTAAAATCATCATCCAGGCAGCCCAACTAATAGGTTGCAGCGCACTGAAAGCATTAAGTTGAACCTCATTTAAAGGCAAAGTAAGGGTGCCTGTAAGCAAACTGACCGGTTTTCCTAAAAGGTTAATAAATGCCATAGGGAAAAGCCCGATCAGCATAATAATTGCTGTCAGCAGATACATGGGCAGCAGTTGCAGGAAAGGAACTTCCCTGCACGATTCGGGCAAAGGAGACCTTTCAGTCCCAAGAAAAACTACACCAAAAGCTTTTGTGAAGCAAAGCATAGCCAATCCTCCTATCATCACCAGCGCCATGATGGCAAAAATTGCGGCTATCAGCGAAACAAGTGTAGTATCACTCAGCCAGTTGTAGAAACCGGTGTATATGATGAATTCTGAAATAAAGCCGTTAAACGGGGGGATTCCGCAGATAGCAATAGCTGCGATAAGAAACAGCAACGCAGTCTGTGGCATTTTTTTGATTATCCCTCCAAGTTTTTCGATATCCATGGTATGCGTGGACTGGTAAACATTGCCGGCTGCATAAAACAACAGCGATTTGAAAAGCGAATGATTCAGCGTGTGCAACAAGGCGCCGGCAAATCCCAGCGTTGCCAGCACATGGTTCCCTGTACCAATCCCAACACATCCAAGTCCAATACCCATTCCGATAATACCAATATTTTCGATGCTGTGATAGGCAAGCAGTTTTTTCAGGTTATGCTGAACAATAGCCAGCATTACACCATACAGTCCGGAAATGGTTGAAATCAGCAATATAATGTAACCCACTGTTATAAAATCAGTTTTAATAAGGAGCAACATCCGCAGTATTCCAAAGATTCCTATTTTGATAATGACTCCCGACATAATTCCCGACACATGCGATGGTGAGGCAGGGTGCGCGTATGGCAGCCAGGTATGAAATGGAACAAAACCGGCTTTTATAGCAAAGCCAATAAAAAAGAAGAGGAAAAGCATTAATGATGCTGAAGCGGGAATCGATTCAGTATATGCTTTGATTGCCATGAAATCATAACTTCCTGTTTTCGATGCTACCCAGATAAAACCTATCATCAGGAATAATATGGAAAAATGAGCCTGTATCAGAAAATTGATGCCAGCTTTAATGGTTGAAATATGCTCGTGCTCGAAAATAATAACTATAAAGGACGAAAGCGCCATTATTTCCCAGGCAATTAGAAATGCAAAACTATTCTGTATCACACATATACTTATCATTGCTGAATACTGCAACAGAAATGAAATGCTGTGAAGTGAAAGATTATTCTTCTGCTCTCGGTAGGCTTTCATGTAAAACAATCCATAAAAACCTCCTGTAACAAAAACCAGGTTAATGATCAGTATAAACCATCCCGACAAGGAATCGATGCGGATTGGAATAGGACCGGTGATATAACTCCCTGGTAAGATAAAACTTACCGTATCGCCAAGCAGGCTATGCACGGCAAAATATCCGGAAATCAATGCATTGATCAATAGCAAGGCAAAAGTCAATATCCCTTTCGCATTCACTTTTAAAAAAGGAATGAGAAGCATACCTGCAAAAGGTATAAGGACAAATGCAATCACCAGGTTCATGATAAAATATTAAAAACGGTGAGGATAAACATGGCCAGGATAAAAACGATGCCGTATAAAACGTACGACTGTATTTTGCCATTTGTAACAAAACTGAAATAGTTGGCCGAATAGTTCAGTCTGTGCGTTATTGGGTTAATCAGTTTGCGTTCAATAATATCATGGTAATGTGATACATAAGAACGTTTTTCGGGAAAGATTTCCCCGGGTTTCAACTCTACATAATGCTTACTTTCTATCAGCATGAAGTTAAGTATTTTCCCAAGAGGTTTTGAAAATGATTTGGCAGTGTATTGTATCCGGCTTGTTCCTGCCACATAACCGCATCCCCAGGTAGGACCGTAACTTTCAACCCGATTCTTCATTACTTTTGATCTGACGAGCCAGGTCAGTGCTATGATTCCGATAAGCAACAGCGAATACAAACTGACGTTAGTAACAGTTACAGCATATCCTGCAACAATGTCTGAGTTTGAACCAAGCGGATTTATATTTGTAAGCGCATTCCCAATAATTCCAAGATAAAACTGAGGAATAAAAGCCACGCTGAGCATAATTACAATAATCACATATTGAGGCACAAGCATTATTTTCGAAACCTCGTGAGGCTTATGTTGTAATTCAGTACGGGGCTGACCGAGAAAAATGGTTCCGAATGTTTTTGTAAAAGTAAGTACCGATAAACCACCAATAACACTTAATCCGGCCAACGAAAGAATAAACAGCAAAATCTGGCTTAGGCTGTTGGCATGAATCCCTTCTATCAGACCATTATAAATAATAAATTCCGAAATAAAACCATTAAACGGTGGAAGCCCGCCTATAGCAACGGCTCCGATAAGGAATATGGCTGCTGTCCGGGGCATTGATTTTATCAGGCCACCCAGATGCTCCATATCGCGGGTATGGCATTGCTGGTAAACTGATCCCGCCGAATAAAACAGCAAGGATTTGAAAAGTGAATGATTAAGTACATGAAGCAACGCGCCGCCAAATCCCAGGAAGTACATCACCGGCGAACCGTTTCCGATTCCTATCAGCCCGATTCCAATCCCTATTCCGATGATCCCGATATTTTCGATAGTACAATAGGCCAGCATCTTTTTAAAATCGCGGTGAACCGAGGCATTGAGTATGCCATATATTCCGGTAAGTACTGAAAGTGAAAGAATTATCTCACCCAGCAAAACATAATCTTTACTCAGAAATGTGATCATCCTGAATATCCCGTAAATACCCAGTTTTACAATTACGCCCGACATTACGCCCGAAATATGCGAAGGCGCCGCCGGGTGTGCATGTGGCAGCCAGCTGTGCAGCGGAATGAATCCTGCCTTCAATCCGAAACCGGCGAAAAACACAAGAAACAGCCAGATATTGTTATTTGATTGAAAAAAGCTGCGGATGGCTTCGAAACTGAATGAGCCGGTTGAGCTGTAAACCCATACAAAACCAATGGTCAGGAAAACAACGCTGATATGCATTTGCACCAGATAGTTAATTCCGGCTTTCAGGTTTTGTGTGTTATGTGAATCAAATATCACCAACAGCATCGAGGTTAGCGACATCACTTCCCAGGCAAGCAGAAAAGCGAAACCGTTTTGCAACATGCAAACCCAAACCATAGCCAGATGAAACATAATGAAAAGTGCCCAGTGGAGAGTAAGCTTAGGTGCCGGATTCGTGTAAGCTCTGAGGTAACCGGTACCATAAAATACGCCTGTGAGTGAGGTGAAGTTGATAATCAGGATAAACCATGCCGATAACCCATCGATCCTGACAATGGTATCGCCCATAAAATTACCGGTGAATATCGAAAATTCAACAACCTGTCCGCTCAGCGCGGGGAAAGCCAGCCAGGATGATATCAGTGCGTTAATCAGAACCGTGAGCGCAGCTGTATATGCTTTATAGGTCGAAGGGATAAAATAGAGCACAACTATGGCAAGCAGTGTAACTATCCAACTCACATTAACCATCTCAATCATAACAAGAATTCTATGATCTTTTTTTGAAAGATGGCAAATTTAGGAAAAATATGCGGTTTGTTGCATCCTTAAGTTCCATTGATAGCTTAGGACAGTTGAAATGGTTTAGAAAAAATATTTTCCATGACACTCATTAACAGCCAACTAACATATACATTGCCGGCAATATGATAAATGCAACAGAAGTAAAAAATATTGATTCCAGATACTGTATTCACATATCCGGTTAGTGTATGCATACTGGCAGGTTGTCTGATACCAACAATAAGAAAATTTGAAAATATGATGCATTATTATAGACTATTCACTTTCAACTAACTAAAAATAGCCTGCTGTATATAAACCTATTACAAAGTCCATTTTTCTTCACTTCCAAGCTTTATCTTTACTCCGGTTAGTTCCAATTAGCGCGATAATTACCGTGTAAGTCTATTCACTTTTCATGCGAATCACGAATCCAAATCAAGCTTTATCTATCGGGGGAATTAACTTTTCCAGAGTATTAAACTCTGGAAAAGTTCGGCTGGCACTATTCATTATTCACTATTCACTACCTTCGTCAGGTTTTAATAAAGCACTTTATATGCCCGCACAACAATGGCTTAGTCGCACCGAATTGCTTATTGGTACGGAGAAACTTAACATACTTCGTGATAAACATGTGCTTATTGCCGGACTAGGCGGCGTTGGCGCCATTGCGGCCGAGCAGATATGCCGCGCCGGTATAGGCATTATGACCATTATTGATGGAGATACCGTTCATGCGAGCAACCGCAACCGCCAGCTTCCTGCACTTAAAAGCACCGAAGGCATTGCGAAAACAGAGGTAATGGCAAAACGGCTGCTTGATATCAATCCCAACCTGAAACTCACCGTACTCAATGAATATATAAAAGATGAACGAACCCTCGAAATCCTGTCGCAAGGCTATGATTATGTGGTAGATGCCATAGATACGCTTTCGCCTAAAGTTTTCCTGATCTACAATTGCGTTCAACTTGGATTGCCGGTAGTGAGTTCGATGGGAGCCGGAGGAAAATTTGATCCTGCGCAGGTTCAGGTAGTTGATATTGCTGATTCCTATAACTGCAAACTGGCATATTACATGCGCAAACGACTTCACAAAATGGGTGTGTGGAAAGGTATAAAAGTGGTTTTCTCACCCGAAATAGTAGAGCGCAGTTCTGTAATTCTGCAGGAAGGCGAATCCAATAAAAAATCGAATGTTGGAACTATTTCGTATATGCCGGCGATATTTGGATGCTACTGTGCTTCTGTGGTTATAAGGGAACTTTTGGAAGAGAGGGAAGGCTGAGTTGTTGAAGGGTTTAAGGTTTAAGGGTTTAAGGGTTTCAAGGTTCAAATGCTTCGCGTTCAAATTGTTCAAATGTTCTATTGTTCAATTGTTCAATTATTCTATTGTTCTATTGTTCAATTGTTCAAATGATCAAATGTTCTATTGTTCAAATATTCAAATATTAAAATGTTCAATTGTTCAAGGTTCAAGGTTCAAATGCTTGCAAAGTTCAATGCTTCGCGTTCAAATGCTTCGCGTTCAAACGTTCAATTGTTACCTCCAAAATCCTGCAAACAGTTAATCCTTTTAATTATTTTCAAGGCTCTCTGCCGACCTACTCTGGCAATGCGTTCAGCAAAGCAATCTTAACATTCACAATTACACGAATCCTTTCACTAAACTACACGAATCCTTTTGCTCAATTGCACGAATCCTTTTACACAATTGCACGAAGCCTTTTGCTGAACTACACCAATCCTTTTCATAAATTACACGAACCTTTTAATAAACTACCCGAAGCCTTTTATTCAAAAGCCCGAAGACTTTTCCCTTAGTGATACATACCTTTTTTAAAATCTTATCCAAACTGCCTTTCGAAAAGCTAAGAGCGAGTATTTAATCAGAATTAAGATGTTACACAATAAAGTATTTATGATTTGATTGATTCCGGAATGGCTGGTTGCAGGATGCTTTCTTCTGGACGTCTCACATCATAGTCAAAAATAAAGGCTTTATTTGCAACAGCGCCTGGTTAGGAATAATTTTGTATTTTTGGGATGTACATATGATTTAAAACTACCCGTTTATTATCATTCTGATACAAACCACTAACGCAATTTGAACATGAGAATATCAACCACCTTCTTTTCCCTCATCATTGCCGGACTGTTTATTTCGGACACAGTAACAGCACAGAAGCCTAATACGCTAACCCCAAAAGAGAAAAAGCAAGACTGGCAACTACTTTTCGATGGAAAAACCTTAAATGGGTGGAAAGGCTATAACAGCGAAAAAATGTTTAGCTGCTGGAGTGTGCAGAACGGCGAACTGGTTTGCCAGGGCGAAGGCGGAAGCGTTACTGCCGGTGATATTATCACCGCAGCGGATTTCGACAACTTCGAGTTGGATCTCGACTGGAGCATCAGCAAGGCCGGCAACAGCGGCATTTTTTATCATGTGCTGGAAGGACCACAATACCACGCAGCCTACGAAACAGCTCCCGAATACCAGCTGATTGACGAATTGGGATGGCCCGAAAAGCTGGAAGAATGGCAAAAAACCGGCGCCGATTATGCCATGACACCAGCCCTGGCAAATAAAAAGCTTATGCCCGTCGGCGAATGGAACCATACCCGGATTATTTATAACAAAGGCCATGTGGAACACTGGCTCAACGGGTTGAAAGTTGTTGAATTCCAGGCTTATTCACCAGAATGGAAACAGGAGAAAGAAACGGGCAAATGGAAGGATTACCCGGGCTATGCTATTTCGCAAACAGGCCGTATCGGTCTGCAAAACCATGGCAGCGGGGTTAAATTCAGGAATGTAAAAATACGGAGGTTGGATTAAAAGGGTTGAAAGGGTTTGAAGAGTTTGAGGCACTTCAACTTCGCTCACTGTGACAAGTTTGAAGAGTTGTTGAATTCCAATTGTTTGCCAATTGAAAAATCCAGAACGCCCCATTTCTTGGTAAAAAGCATGAGTTTGTTTCCTTCTCCTTGAGGAGAAGGTGCCGAAGGCGGATGAGGTGAAAAGGTGCCCAACGGGCGGATGAGGTCAAACAAATGAACATTTGAACAATAGAACATATGAATAAATGAACATTTGAACGCGAAGCATTAAATCCCATCAATCCCTTCAATCCTTTCAATCCTTTCAATCCCTTCTATCCCATCAATCCCACCAATCCCATCAATCCCATCAATCCCATGAACGGCGATCCCAACCTTTACAAACTCCTCTCCGACCTCAATATTCCTTTCGAATATCATGAGCATCCTCCTGCTCCAACTATCGAAGAAGCTATGAAATACTGGAGGGACCTGGATGCAACGCATTGCAAAAATTTGTTTTTCCGCAATCATAAAGGGAACAAACATTACCTTGTGATATTGAAACATACGCAGCAAATGGGAATTCATGAATTGGAAAAACAGTTGAAGCAGGGCAAACTTTCGTTCGCTTCGGACGAACGAATGATGAAATACCTCGGAGTTACTCCAGGATCGGTAACCCCGTTCGGGCTTATAAACGACATTGGGCACCATGTTCATGTTTTCCTCGATCACAACCTGCTGAAAAGTAAAATGATAAGTTTTCATCCCTGTATCAATACCGCTTCCATCATTTTGAAATGGGAAGACTTTCTAAAATTCATGGAGTGGTCAACAAATACTTTCGAATACATCACGTTATACGATCATCCGGCTGAATAAATTATTTGCCTTTCCGGCTATTACTTCAAAAAAAAATATGAAAAACAGCATCAGATTTAAAACAATTTCGCTTGCACTCATCATAACTGCTTTGCTTGCAACTCATCCTGCATTTTGTCAGAAAAAAGAAAAACCAATGGCCATTATAGCCTACTATATGGGCGATGGCAGTGATATTGCCAATTATAAAACGAAGGAGTTAACTCATATTATTTATAGCTTTCTTCATCTCAAAGGGAATAACCTGACAGTGGATAGCCCGGAAGACAGCCTGGCGATTACCCGCCTGGTGGCGCTTAAAAAGTTGAATCCTGAACTGAAAATAATTCTTTCCCTAGGCGGCTGGGGCGGATGCAAAACATGCAGCAAAGTTTTCAATACCGAAACAGGTCGTGGCGAATTTGCACAATCTACGTTAAATCTGTTTAAAACATATCATGCTGATGGCCTCGATCTCGACTGGGAATATCCTTCGCTCGAATCGGTATCCGGTCATCAGTATTTGCCCGAGGACAAGCAGAATTTCACATACCTGGTCAAAACACTTCGCGAAACAGTTGGCCCTGACTACGAATTAAGCTTTGCTGCCGGAGGTTTCAACGATTACCTCTCAAAATCTATTGAGTGGGAAAAGGTGATGCCATTTGTGAATTATGTAAATATGATGACATACGATTTTGTGAATGGATACAGCAAATCTACTGGGCACCTTACATCTTTGTATTCCACACCTGACCAACAGGAATCGGCCGACCATGCGGTAATGTTTCTGGATTCTATTGGTATTCCAATGAATAAGGTAGTAATTGGTATAGCTTTTTATGCCCGTACTTTCAGCAAAGTTGATAATGTAAATCACGGACTTTACCAAAAAGGGAAATTCAGCGAGTACATTAATTATAAAGATATTGATAACAAACTGGGTAAGTCTGCGGGTTTTGAGCAGCATTGGGATAATAAGGCCAGAGCGCCCTTTGCTTACAACAGTACTACAAAAACATTTGCCACTTACGATAATATGCAATCCGTTTATTATAAAACAAAATATGCGAAAGAGCATAAACTCGGAGGCGTGATGTTCTGGGAACTCAGTGGGGATAAAATGAACGGAGGATTGCTGGATATGATTTATGAAACAAGTAGGAACGGAAAGTAAAGAAAGAATTGCTGGAGCAGCGATTTCCAATCGCTGAACTAGTTATAAATGTTAATTATTAGTAACAAAACAATTATTCTAAATCTCAAAAACACACCCATCCACAGCCAGTTCCGTTTCCGGAAATACCGCCCGTGCTTCTTCCAGCAAAGGCTGCAAATTATCATACCTGGCGGAATAATGACCGATCAGCAATTTCTTCACACCTGCTTTTAACGCAATTGTTGCCGCCTGCCCGGTGGTGGAATGAAACTTATCCGTAGCGTTCGCAATACGGTCATTCATAAATGTAGTTTCGTGGTAAAGAAGACTAGCGTCCTGCACAATAGGAATTATTTCTTCAAAATAGGCAGTATCCGAACAAAAAGCATACGTGCGCGGCAAGGGCGATTCCATTGTAATACTCTGGCTTGCATAAACAGTGCCATCCGGCGCGGTATAATCCTCGCCAGCCCTTAATTTCGGTATCAGGTGTACCGGAATTTTAAGCAATTCCAGCATATCTTTCCGCATCCTGCGCTCGTAGGGTTTTTCCTTAAATAGAAACCCGGTGGTGGCAATCCGGTGCAACAACGGGAAACTGCTAATGGCTAAATGTTCGTCTTCAAAAATCACCTCGGGCTTATCAGCCTGTGTTGGATGAAATTCCAATGAATATATCAGTGTTGTTTGTGAAGCAAGCAGTTGCAGATCCAGTATTTCCTTCAGCATGGGCGGACCGTAAACATAAAGTGGCTTTGTCCTTCCAAGCAGGTGCATCGACGAAATAAGTCCGATCAAACCGTAAAAATGATCCCCGTGCAAATGACTGATAAATATATGCTTAATCCTTTGAAAATGAATATGCATCCGCCTGAGCGACACTTGTGTGCCTTCGCCGCAATCGATCAGACAAAGCTTATCTCCATGGCTGAGAAGCTGTGCTGTAGGATTTCGCTCAGAGGTAGGTGTTGCTGAACTGCAACCGAGTATAGTGAGGGTGAATGGAAGCATATTTAAATTTCGAATTTTTGAATGCGGATTGCTGAATTAAGTGTTTGGGGAGCAGATTTAGACAAAAACATTGGCAAACGTCATCAATATTTGAAGCATCAAATAGAATTCCTATCTTGTTAATTGATAATCACTAATCAGGATTTCCGGTGACAAGTTGAGCCGCGTTGTTAAGTTCCTGATCATTTCCAGTGTCAATTTACGTTTACGGTTTAATATTTCTGAAACTCTGCTTTTGCCGCCGATTTCATTAATTAAGTCGCTCTGCTTCAGATGCATTTCTTCCATCCTTATTTTGATGGTTTCAATCGGGTCTGGTGACTCAATAGGATAATGCTTCTTCTCGAATTCGTCGATTATCAATCCAAGAATATCCGCTTCATCACTTTCAACAGTTCCCATCGGAGCATCAAATATTACTACCAGCCTGTTTAATGCGTCATGATAATCCGAGTCTGTTTTTATGGGCTTGAGGTTCATTTTTTCCTTGTATCAATTATTTTATCGCCAGGATCTCTTCTGCAATCCCAGATCATTATTATTAATATCAGTTTGTCAAATATCTCGTAAATTATCTGATAATCACCTGTAATCAATGCTCTGATTGCAGGATCATCCGTTTGTTTTCCAAGTAGAGGGTTTCTGGCTATCAGTTTAATACTTTTATATATCCCGGAAAATAACTTCTTACTATAATTGGCATTCCCGTTACGCAGAATATAAAAATCCAAAATATCAAGTAAATCTGATCTCGCTTCTACCGACCATTCTATTTTGATATCAGCCATTGGTCTATTTCTTTTTGGATTTCTTCATGCGAAATCGTTTGCCCTCTGCTTAGTTGTTCCCGGCCCAAATAAATTCGCTCCTTCTGAAAATCCGAAAGTTTATAAACTTCATCCTGAACCTTTGAGTCAACTAATGTCTTGATAGCTTCAAGGAATGAAGCATCATTAATATGTGCCAGCTGATTGATTATCTTTTCCCTAAGTTCAATGGTACTCATATCATTAAGTTTTGTACAAAGTTACTAAATAATTCAGCATTCAGTAAACTATCAATCAATCATCAACAAGTAAAACTTATAAATATAAGATCCTTTGATTTCGCAAAATTCCCTATTTACTTTCAGGTGAATAATAAATCATATAATTGCATAATAATCTGATTAATAAGTTTCAATCATTGAATTACCTATTTTAACAAAAAAACAAGCCGGAAAGTTTAAAAACTATTCCGGCTTGGTAAATATGTAAGAATTCAGAAAGCTATTTCTTTGCTTTGTCTTTAGCTTCTTCTTCTTTTTTCTCCATTGCTGCTTTCAGGTTCGAAAGAGCGTCGAGGTCACCGAGGGTGGTTTTTTCAAGGTTGTCCTTGATTTTCTTCACGGCGCGTTTGGTAGTCATTTCAGCGCTTTCCTCTTTCTTGTCTTCTTTTACTCTATCAGCTGTCTTAGCATCCTGGTGCATTTTGGCGTGCGAAAGGATGATTTTCTTGTTCTCTTTCGAGAATTCGATTACCTTGAAATCCTCTGCTTCATCAACCTGCAGGTTTGTGCCGTCTTCCTTCTGTGCGTGACGTGTAGGTGCAAAACCTTCAACTCCGTATGGCAGCGATACAACAACACCCTTATCGGATGAGCTTACAACTGTACCTTTATGAACTGAACCTGTGGTGAAAATGCTTTCGAATACATCCCATGGGTTTTCTTCGAGTTGTTTGTGGCCTAAGCTCAAACGACGATTTTCAACATCAACATCAAGAACAACAACTTCAATAGTTTCGCCGATCTTGGTGAATTCAGCAGGATGTTTGATTTTCTTACTCCACGAAAGATCGCTGATGTGGATAAGTCCGTCAACACCTTCTTCTAGTTCAACAAAAATACCGAAATTGGTAAAGTTACGAACGGTAGCGGTGTGGCGTGAGTTAACAGGATATTTCGAAACAATGTCAGTCCATGGATCAGGAATGAGCTGTTTGATGCCAAGCGACATTTTGCGGTCTTCGCGGTCGAGGGTAAGAACAACTGCTTCAACTTCGTCGTTAACGCGGAGGAAATCCTGAGCGGTACGAAGATGCTGGCTCCACGACATTTCTGAAACGTGAATCAAACCTTCAACACCAGGTGCGATTTCAACAAAAGCGCCATAATCAGCGATAACAACTACGCGGCCTTTGATTTTATCTCCAACCTTAAGGTCTTCGCGAAGCGAATCCCATGGATGTGCGCTAAGTTGTTTGAGACCAAGGGCGATACGTTTTTTGTTTTCATCAAAATCGAGGATAACAACATTGATTTTCTGATCCAGCTGAACGATTTCTTCAGGATGGTTGATACGTCCCCATGAAAGATCGGTGATGTGGATAAGTCCGTCAACACCGCCAAGGTCGATAAATACGCCGTATGAGGTGATATTTTTAACGATACCTTCAAGAACCTGGCCTTTTTCGAGTTTCGAAATAATTTCGATCTTCTGAGCCTCCAGTTCGTCTTCGATAAGTGCTTTATGCGAAACAACCACATTCTTGTATTCGTGATTGATCTTAACGATTTTGAATTCCATAACTTTCTCAACATACTGATCGTAGTCGCGGATAGGCTTAACGTCAATCTGTGAGCCAGGTAAGAATGCTTCGATGCCGAAGATGTCAACAATAAGTCCACCTTTGGTACGGCATTTTACGAAACCGTTGATAATTTCCTGTGTTTCGAAAGCGGTGTTAACACGCTCCCATGAACGGAGGATACGGGCTTTTTTGTGTGAAAGCTGGAGCTGTCCGCCCAGGTCTTCCTGGTTTTCGACATAAACCTCTATACGGTCGCCAATCTTAAGATCGGGATTGTAACGTACTTCCGAAACCGGAATTACACCATCGGATTTAAAACCAATGTTTACAATAACCTCACGATTGGTGAGACCAACAACCAAACCATCAAGTACTTCATGATCGCCGATTGAACTCAGGGTTTTGTCATAAATTTCTTCTAAACGCTTGCGGTCAGCAGGTTTATAGGATTCGTGTTTCTTTCCGATAGCATCCCAGTCAAATTCAGCTGGTGCTTCAGGTGCTTCCGGTGCTTCAGTTACTTTCGGTGCTTCTGCAACAACTTCCTTTACTTCAGGAACTTCTGCAACTTCAACTTCTGCAACGGGTGCAACTTCTGCAACTACTTCTTCTGCGGGAACTTCAGCAACTACTTCTTCAACTGCTGGAACTTCTGCAACAACTTCTTCAATTGCAGGAGCGTCTGCAACTACTTCTTCAACTCCGGCTTCGATTTCAGCAACCGGAGCTTCAACAGCTTCAACTACTTCATTTGTTGTTACTTCAGCTGCATTTTCAACGGATTTCAATTCGTCGTTAACATTAACGTCGTTACTCATAATTTTTTATTCTTTATGGCCTTCCGGTTCGGCCGGTTTAACATTAAGTTGATTTATAGCCAGATGCATCGTTTAGCTACCGAAAAAGCCCGCCAATGCACCGCTAAAATGGGGTGCAAAGGTAATAATTTGTTTTGAACTGGCAATGAGTGAATCTCTATCAAAAAGACTTTATTTTGAATAGTTCAAACCAAGTAATATTTAACATTGAAGAAATAGAACATCGTCGTAGCAATAGTAATGATGAAAAGAGTTAAAGCGCTGGTTTTCTGTAAAGATTCCGTCAAAGTGAATCTCCGGCGAATCATCACTTGTATCAGATATGCAGCTGGATTTTCATTCCAATCAAATAGGTTTCAGGAAGGTTGAAGTTATTTATTCCCCGGTAATAAATACCGTTTTCATGAAATAAATTACTGTTATTATAATCTTTGTTCCGCGACCATGTAAAAATATTTTGCCCGAAAATACTGCAGGTCATGTTTAATTTTTGTTTAAGCATAAAGGAATAAGCAACATTTATTTCTTTCAGTTTCAGATATGTAGCATCCATTATTGAATATTCGTCAATTCTGAAAATACTCCCATAGTAATCCTGTGCAGAAACATTTAAATCATTCTTAACATAGGTGCCGTCTGCATCATTCCATTTCATACCATCACCCACAATACCATCTTCGCGGTCCGCTGTATTAGCAAGTGTTCCGGCTACTGTACCATACTTGTAGAATGGCGAATAATAAACTCCGCCTTTGCTGTAATCCAGGCTAATTGAAATAGTTAACTTTTTAAATGTGAGCGAATTATTAATATAAATTATGTAGTCGGGATTCACATTTCCTAATAATTCATTCTTATTGGTATATTCCGGAAATCCATTATCAAATACAACATGATCCTCTTGCCGGATAAATTTACGTCCAAAAAGATTCCCCATTGGCTGTCCCTTTTCATTGCGCATTTCTACACTCCCAATTAACATTGATGTACTTGCAATGCCATCAGCCAGTTCAACAACCTCATTACTGTTTTTAAAATATAAAATGGATGATTTCCAACTTATTTTTTGTGAATGAACAGGGATAATATCCAGACTGATTTCATATCCTGAATTTTTAACTGAAGCAGTGCTGATAATTCGTGAACTGTATCCATTATTCGATGAGATTGAAATATCAAGCATGCCATTTTCGGTATGGGATATATAATAATTAACATGTCCTAAAATCCGATTATTAAAAAATCCCAGATCAGCACTAACTGTATATTCCGAAATTGTAGAAAAATGATTTTGTTCAGGCGGTAAACTTGTCAGGTTTATAACTGGTAAAGTATTCAATCCTGAAGTCGAATATCCTGTTTGAACATTCAAGGTCGAAATAACTTTTGGTAAACTCAAAAGCTTTTCAATTTCGACACTGCCCGAAACAGAATAAAATAGAGGAGTACTGAGCTTTTCAATCAGTTTGTATGTATCTCGGTTAATCAATACTTTAAAGGAATAAGCATTGTGTCCGACATAAGAAATGCCTCCGAAATATCCGTTTGTTTTCAGATTTGTTACATTTTCACCAAAATCTCCAGACCCAAGCGTGTAGTAATGCTCATGACCATCAGTTTTTTCAAAATATAAGCCGGAGAAAACACTTAAATCGTTCATGCTGACTAATTTAAAAGCGTAATCAGCAAAAAACGAATGCCTGTAAACGGATTGGGTTATATTTTCAGTTTTTACATTTGCCGGGAATCCGGACAAATTTCCCTGAGCCATATTATTCTCACAACTTTGATCCACTTTATTAAACCCGCCTGAATAATTTATTGAAAGCCCTTTTACGATTTCAAATTTTGCACCAACTGAACCAAAGAAATTTTTCCTTTCAAGCGGCGAGTCGTTTTCGAAGGATGCAAAGAATGGATTATCAGAATATGTATTCAGGTAGTTAAATTGAGTTATTTTCTCCTGTCCAGCCTGCCAGTAATTCCTTAAATTCCGGGTATTTACCTGCCTGCCCATCCATGCAAAATATGCCATTGGGCTTTGTATATATGGATCATCAGAGAGCAGCAAATTCATATCTTTCTGATATGTTCTTTGCAAAGTTCCATATAACTTAAGTTTATTGAAAAACGTATAATTGAAATTTCCTCCAATTGTATTCTTAACAAAAAGGGTATTGGGTGTTATATCATCAGCTCTGACATTGGTATAGGACATACGGAAGCCACCTTGTTTATTTGACCACGACCACCCGATATTATTAGCCAGCGTATATGCTGTTTGCAAATAAACTTTCATAGTATTTGGCTGAGCAATCCAGGGAGTAGGTATGATAGAAATGTCAATTCCCCTCATTGCCGCCTGTTGCCTTGCCCAGGTATCTCCTCCCCTTACCTGCTGGCTAGTTCCGTTAACATAACCGGTTGAAAGACCATCAAACTGAGGTATTAATTGTCCGTTAAAACGGGGACCCCAGCTACCATCCATACCATCATTAATCCCACCTCCAATTCCATCAGAATAACTGAACTCACCGTTATATCCCTGTCCATAGTTATTTTGAAACTCTGGAGAATCAGCAATTCTTCTCATCATTGCCGAAATAGTATATTCTACATGAAATCCTTCCGCATCTGCCTTTTTCGTCCGTATAATCACAGCACCATTTCCGGCTCTGTTGCCGTAAAGTAATGATGCCTGACCTCCTTTCAGAATGGAAACTGATTCAATATCATCAATATTCCAGTCATTTATAAGGTTTCCATAATCAAATCCGAGGTTAGAATTCAGGTGGCCTATTAGCGGAACACCATCAACAACATATAATGGCTGGCTATCCGAAATCAGATTCCGATCGCCACGCATAAAAAAAACGGAAGAAGCCGAATTACCTGAAGTCCCTGTTTTAATATCAGCGCCATTTACTTTACCGGATAAAGCGCTCAGTATATTTAGTGAATAGCCTGATTTAAATTGATCAGCATGAACAGTAACGATCTGTGAACTGACACTATGGATATTTTCATATCTGTTAAGGAAAATAGAACATGAATCGGGATTTTTCTGCGTTGAATCAATTTTAACTTGTGCAACTACAGAAACATCATAAAGGAATGCACAAATTGCTGTTAATACATAAAACATGAAAGCTTTCATCTAAATACGTTTTAAAAAAGCAATAAAATAATATCAAGGATAATCCGGAAGCAAACTTACATAAATTTTATTCGTACGGAAGTACTTGGATAAAATTTTATACTCATTGTATTGTCATCTGAAAAACACCACTTTGACAACTTCAATTTATTGACTAACAGGAATTCAAACCTATTGGAATTACATTCATCAGGTTTCGGAAAACAATTATATTCCCGAAACTCTTCCAGGCTTCCCGAACAACAAGAAGCTAACTTCAAAATTATCTAACTTTGCACGCTACTGATACTTTATTATGACTGACAGATTATCCTTATATACCCAACGTATTTCTGCATTATCAGAACAAAAACAAAACCTGGAAAAGCAGCAAAAATATCTTCCTTTATTCCGACTGGCACTGTTTCTGTTGTTTGTATTTCTGGTTTACAGATATCTTTCCATTCAGACAGAATTAACGCTGGTGATGGCTGTTTCGAGCCTCGTGGCATTTATAGTTCTGAGTTTAGCCGACAGCAAGTTAAAGAGAAAGATTAAACGTTTTGAAATCCTTATCGGGATCAATAGCAAAGAAATTTCAGCGCTTGAAGGAAATTTCGAAGCCTTTGATCCGGGAAATGAGTTTGTGGATCATTCGCACGATTATACCCACGATCTGGATATTTTCGGACCTGGGTCACTGTTTCAGTTCGTGAACCGCACTGCCACCATCTTCGGGAAACTTCGGCTGGCCAAATATTTCAACAATGCTTTCGATTATAGCAAAGATGTTAAGATGCGGCAGGAATCCGTTCATGAACTGTCTGAAATGATTGATCTCCGCCAGCAAATTCAGCTGATTTTTCACAATGAAGAAATTTCTCCAACTGACAAATCCGAAATATCACAATGGATCGCAAGCGAGAGCCCGGTCAGTAACCTTAAACTCTTAAGGATACTTGCCTATGGTTTGCCTTCTGTTACATTACTATTTATTGCTCTTTCAATTGCAGGAATTCTTTCTTTTCCGGTGTCCCTAGTTTTAATTCAGCTAATCATTGTTTTTCTTTATGGCAAGCAAACACTTAAAGTCCAGGAAATTATAACTTCAAAAAGCAAAATCCTGAACCGGTATGCCCAATGCCTTCACCTTATTGAAAACACGACTTTTAAATCCGCCTACCTGGCTAATTTACAGAATGAACTTGCAACCGGAACTAGTCAGAGCCCTTCAAAATCAATACATCAGCTTTCGACTATTCTCAAATATATTGATTCGAACCTTAATCTGCTGGTATCAATAATATTTAACGGACTTTTTATGTTCAACCTGCACCTGTTGCTTAAAGTTGAGAAATGGAAAAAGGAAAACAGGGTAAAAGTCCCGATTTGGTTCGAAGCTATTGCCACTTTTGATGCTTTGGCCAGCCTCGCCAATTTTAACTATAATTACCCGGATTTTATTTTCCCCGAAGTGCTTAACGGTGATTTTAATTTCGAGGCAAAAGACCTCGGTCATCCGCTAATTGAGCCGGGCCAGCGCGTGGTTAATGATGTTGAAATAAAAGGCTGGAACCAGTTTTATATTATCACCGGCGCCAATATGTCGGGCAAAAGCACTTTCCTTAGAACGCTTGGAGTAAACTATATTCTTGCTATGGCCGGAGCGCCTGTTTGTGCCAGAGAACTACACTTCTCCCCTATTCAGATTCACAGTAGCATCCGCACAAGCGATTCGTTGGTGAAGCACGAATCTTATTTTTATGCTGAGTTAAAGCGTTTAAAGCAGATTATTGATGAACTGGAAAGTGGCAAAGAAAAGCTTATACTTCTGGATGAAATCTTAAAAGGCACAAACTCGAAAGATAAACAGGCAGGATCAATTGCACTTATCGAACAACTCCTGAATTACAAATCGGTTGGACTGTTTGCAACCCACGACCTTATGCTCGGCGAACTTGCAGACCAATATCCCGGACATGTCAACAACCTTTGTTTCGAAATTGAAATTGCCGGTGATAAAATGGTGATTGATTACAAGTTGCATAAAGGAGTTTGTAAAAATCTGAATGCGACATACCTGATGAGGAATATGGGAATACTTTTTGAAAATGATAAATCCATGTGAAAAGTTAAATGTAACTTTACTTCATGATACTCCGGATTAAGGATTTTGGATTAAAACACTACCCTGCGGTCACTCTCAGCGACTTGAAGCATTGAAAGCTGAAACATTGAATCCTGAAACCTGAAACCATTTCCTTTTTTCTATTAACCTTTAACTCCAAAACAATGAACGCCTTTTTCACCAAATTCACCGACAAGTCTTTCGACGATGCCATAGTGCATATAACAGCAATACTGAAGGAACACGGTTTCGGGATCATCACCGAAATTGATGTAATGGATACATTGAAGAAAAAAATTGATGTTGATTTCAGGCCATACCGGATATTAGGCGCCTGCAATCCTTCCTTTGCGCACAAAGCTTTGCTCGCTGATGATAAAGCCGGAACTATGATGCCCTGCAATGTTATAGTGCAGCAACACAAAGATGGCAAAGTTGAGATAACTATTATCAACCCTGATGCAGCAGCCGGAGCATTCAAAAATGAAGCCCTTGAGGATTTTGCCTGCGAGGTCACAAAAGAACTCCGGAAAGTTTACAGGGAAATCTGAACCGGCAAATCAATCAGTGTTTAATACTTTCCCATACTTTACCTTTTCGTGCTGATAATGGTTCCTCAAAATTCCTTTTATCAACTTTTGCCAATCGCAAAACACAATCTAACTGTTTTCATTCGCAAATTAGAGATTTATATTTTCCGATACTAAAAAGCCGGGATGCAGATTACATTCCGGCTTTTCCCGTTAAAAGATGAATTTTGTTTCTTATTTCCTGATAAATTTTATATTGATAATGCTGTTGTGATTTTGAATAAACAGGTTGTAAACTCCCGGCAATAATTCAGAAACCGGAATTGTAAACTCGCTCAGATTTTCTGGCACAAAAAATGATTTCCTCTGCCTGCCGAGAATATCCTGTATAAATCCCTGCCTGTTTTTATCCGATGGCGAAATTTTCAGAGTTATGATTTCTTCCGCTGGATTTGGATAAATTGCTATTGGTATGTTATTGTTTACGAGATCGTTCACCGAGGTAAATGGCAACTGCTGCAAAATAGAAGTATAGCGGGTTGTTAAAAATGGTTTGATTCCATAAGGAGTATGCCCATCAATAGTTTTGGTGAAACCATTGTTGAAGTCTGCAAGCGTATATCCCCAGTCTAAAGTACGGTATGTGTCAGCCAATGCAGCATCTGTTATCAGTGTTTTCAAGGAATCAATGTGCCGGAATATAATGTCGGGGTTAATGATCATTCGGGCAATTGTATCCAGATATCGCTGGTACCTTGCTTTGAATTCAGTAATTGCAAGTATCTTTTCTGCCAAAGGTCTGGGTTCGCTATGTGTTATCCAATCCGTGCAATTGCGGGTTGCCCAGTCGCGGTTTACCCAATCAACCCCATAAGTGTTATCTGTATCATATGTAATAAATTCGAATTTGCCGGAGACTGAGCTATGGTATAGGAAATAATTGTTCTTATTGTACATATAATCATCCCAGTTTCCTGTAGCAACATCCAGCGCAAAGGCTTTAAGAAAATTGTCTACATTAAATTTCTGAGAAATCGTAACCGCAAAATCAGCATCAGCAGGTTGGTTAAGAGTTGTTATAAGATCAACCAGATCAGAATAATCATCAGTTGCCTCATTGGTTTGCAATTCATAAGCCCTTCCGCCAGTAGTTGAGCCACTTCCTATATCTTTATATGTCTGTTGATTTGTACCATGATAGGCAAGATCGGCCGGGTAGGTGCACTTGTAAAGATTGCCGTTTTTCTCACCGTAAACTCTTTGAAGCCAATCCTTATCAAATTCTTCGAGATTTGTATAGAGTCCGAAATACACCTGATTAATATACATTTTCACAAAACTTGTGCGGCGCACGGCTAATCCTGTATTTTTCCAGGTATCATAAAAAAGCTTCTCCCTTATCATTGTCGGATCATTATGCTCACCGTTGAGATTTATCTTTTTCACATCCTGGTACTTTCGTCCCGAAACGTACTCATTGAAACTGATCTTGAATGATTTCTTCTGCGAAACTCTGGAGGTGTTTCCTCTCAACCTGAAACCTACATCTTTTAAAGTATCTCGTTTTATTCCATAATCGTAAATAAACATGACTTTAAAATAATGATCGGAATACACATTTGCCATAATCCAATTAAGCGAATCCTGTGGAATTTCAATATAAACCGACGATACCCTGGCATTGTCAAAAAGGGTATTCTGAGAATAAATACCAGTAAACGAGAAAGTTATCAGAACAAGAGAAAGTATGAGTGTTTTCATCAGGTAGATTTAGGAAACAGATTTTCAGCTGCTGGAACAATTCTATGCCCGAAAATTCTGCTTAATTACATAAGCCTTCATTTCCCATAGAAATACAGGGAGTTAAGAAACTGAACTGCTCCAAACTTACAAAATGGAACGTAGATTCAATGATACTAAAACCAGTATCAATGAATCTGCAAATAAATCAGAGAAAATGTTCAAATGTTTTAAAAAATAATCGAATCCCTTGCGCAGGAATCACAAGCTGAACCAAGATTTTATTGGTAAAGTTCCTTCTTTATAGCTCTTATTTCTTTGTATTTTTCCCAGTCGAAAGTAGTTAAAAATGCAGCTGCAGATTGCGCTCCCCTTATAAATAAATCGATCTTTTCATCATCGGTTAACCCGAAATTAAGCCAGTTGTGATCACCGGTATTTATATAACTGATCAGATGCCGGAAATCAGGATTGGTACGCAAAAAATTATCATCCGAGGAGAACCTGGCTGTATCAAATACCGATCCTAGTAGGCTGAAAAATTTTTTATTTTCATTAATCTTCGCTTTATCCAGGCCTATCTTAACTCCGAAAGTTGGTGAATCAGGAACTTTGTAGTTGGTATGGAAAATATCGATCGGAAAATTTGAAATAATGCCCCCGTCGACAAATAGCACTTCGGTAGGGATGGATGCGTTTAATCCTGTTGTATCATTCCATTTCTGCCATAAATCAGCACCAGTAGGTATATTTTCTACCCTGAATGGCTGAAAAAACCCTGGAATTGACATGGAAGCTCGTGCAAAATCAGCAGGATTGGCTGCAGCCGGATCAGCATATAATAATTCGGACATTTCGGGAAACACAAACTTGCTTTGAGTTGTAACATCAGCAGAGATGATTGCCAGGTACAATAAATCTTTCATAGAGTTATAAGGCACATTGGTGAGCCTGTTTTTGAGACCGTTACCATCACTTATACCTGCATCACGCAGATTTTGCAAATCGCCCATATTCCGGATTCCTTTTTGGAGAAGGAGTTCCGTCATCCATTCGTGGAAGTTTGTGCCGGGATTAAGGCCAAGGTCGTCACCGAAATTATCAAGTATGCGCGAACCTTTAATCACAAGCTTTAGTTTGCCTGCATTGTGTAATAACGCATCTATAAAATTTCGGGCATCGCTGTCGCCATCTACAAATTCGATCATTTCTTTACTACAGATACAATCAAGTATCCAGGGGCTTTTTTCTTCATCAATTTTTCCTGCAGCAGCCATCAGAAGAGTATTGATTGAACCAGCGGAAGTACCTGCCAGGCTTAGAAACCGGATATTCATTTGCTCGAGAACATAAACATAACCAACCAGAGCCACACCCAGCATACCACCGCCTTCCTGCACCAGATCAACATATTGATTGCCTTTTTCGTCAATTATGTCCGAAAAATTTTTATCCGGAGCAATGTTCCCTTTGAGGTTCTTCAGGATGCCGAGCACCAAACCGTTTTCAGTAAAATCTGTAATTTTCATAGGAAAGATTTTTAAATGAATAAATTGAATGGCAACACATTAAATACTAATCTATCATCCTATATTTTGAGAGCTTGCGAGGTGGCCGGTTTTAGGTAATGAACAGGTGATCAATTTGCGCATCTGAGTAAGATGATAAGCGATAAACAGACAAACTGTAAAAATGTGCGGTCATTCAGAAGATTTTTCGCGAACACAGTTGATTAAAATTATTTCAGATCACCTCTGTACCTTCTTATAATGATAAATAAATGCCTGGCATAAACTATTGCAGGATAATGGATCCAGCTTCAAATCATATTTATAAACCTGTATATAAACCATTTACAGGAAATTGCAA
Source organism: Bacteroidales bacterium (assembly GCA_038237165.1). Taxonomy (GTDB): domain Bacteria; phylum Bacteroidota; class Bacteroidia; order Bacteroidales; family UBA4417; genus UBA4417. The sequence continues at coordinate 104,864 of JBBRYZ010000001.1, forward strand.
AGGATCTATACCTGACCGCCTGCTTTAAAAGCCTGTCCAAAGGATATAAACATAATAATAGTACCTTTGCCGTTGAATATTCCGGTAATGTTTGAAAATCTGAATCAACCATATCCTTTCAACAATAATTTTAAACATAACCTGCGCACCATTACTTTTGTATGCATGGGATTTATGCTGATCATGCTGTATTTTCAACCCTTTGGCATAAATTTCCTGGCATCACCAAAGGATGGATATTTTGTACTTTTAATCGGATTGGTAAGTGCTGCAAACTTCTTTCTGAACACTCTTTTCCTGCCTGGCTTATTCCCAAAAATGTTTGAGTCGGACAGATGGACGGTGCGAAAGGAAATGATATGGAATGTGTGGATGTTTGCCATACTAAGCGTTAGTTTTTCATTGATAGCAATCGCTTTCAGGATATCTGGCATGCAATCGCTCACTGTTTTCAGGGCCGGAGCAATAGCTTTACTTCCACTTATACTCTTCAATCTCTCAAATTATAACAACTCGCTTAAATCGAAAGTCACACAGGTAATAGACAGCGGCCGACACTGGCTTGCCGAGGAGAGAAAGGGAGCACATGCAGCGAAGAATGAACCTATCCGGATTGAATCCGACAATGGCAAAGAGATTTTTGAAGAGGACATGAAGAATATTATACTGATCCAGTCGGCAAGTAATTATGTTGAAATATTTTACCGCGAAGGATCAATTGTCAGGAAGCAAATGATCAGGCAAACCTTGAGTAATGTGGAATCAGGCTTATCCGGTTTCCTGAATATTAAAAAATGTCACCGGTGTTGTCTGGTTAATATTGATCAGATATCGCGGCTTACAGGTATCTCCCCAAATTATACTCTTGAATCCAACGGGCTGGAATTCCGCATACCTGTGGCTCGGCAAAATGTTGCCAAATTCAAGAAGCTCCTTTCGAAGAAATAAACACTTTTCAGTCTTAAATATTTCGTCATTTCATCCTTTTAAGTGCCTTTTTCGAAACGAATTCAGGTTTAATAACCGAAATACCCTGCGTTTCATCCCAACTATTCCTACATTTCATCCCAAAACCTTACATTTCCGCCCATTTCAGGCAGTGTAGCCCATTTTAAAACAACGAATCCATTACACTAGTACTTTTGTGTAATTCAAAGCCCGGGTACAATTGAATATATGTCAATGAAAGCTGTACAAATTGCCGGGGTTTATACTTTTTACAACCAAAATTATATTGTATAAAATGGAAATGAAAGAATTAAATATTGGCGGACTTGTGGTTCCAACCGCAATTATTCAAGGCGGAATGGGTGTAGGAATCTCTTTGTCGGGACTTGCATCCGCGGTAGCTAACGAAGGCGGCGTTGGAGTTATTTCCGCAGCCGGTTTGGGAATGCTTTATCGGGAAACACCAGATTATCTGGCCAATTGTATTTCCGGCTTACGACAGGAAATAAGAAAAGCCAGAGAAAAATCATCCGGCATACTTGGAGTAAATATTATGGTTGCACTTACCAACTTTGATGATCTGGTACGTACCGCCATCGAAGAAGGCATTGATATTGTTATTTCCGGAGCCGGTCTGCCGCTCGATCTCCCAAAATATCTTACACCCGGATGTAAAACCCGTCTGGTTCCTATCGTTTCATCGGGCAGAGCTGCTACATTAATATGCAACAAATGGCTGGCTAATTATAATTACTTGCCAGATGCAGTTATTGTAGAAGGTCCGAAAGCTGGCGGACATCTGGGATTTAAACTTGACCAGATTTTTGACGAAAACTACGCTCTCGAAAAATTAATTCCTGAAGTTGTTAAAGCCGTAAATGATATTGCGTTGCTTAATGGAAAAAACATTCCAGTAATAGCTGCCGGAGGAATATACTCAGGATCCGACATTGTTAAAATAATGAAACTTGGAGCTTCAGGCGTTCAGATGGGAACCCGTTTTGTAACTACCGACGAATGCGATGCTTCCATTGAATTCAAACAGGCTTACCTGGATGCAAAGAAAGAAGACGTTAAGATAATAAAAAGCCCTGTCGGCATGCCGGGACGAGCTATCAAATCGCCTTTTCTCGATGAGGTTGAGGCCGGAAAACGCCAACCCAAAACCTGCCCGGTAAACTGTATCCGCACCTGCGATATCAGCACAGCTCCATACTGTATTATTGCTTCACTCACCTCCGCTCTGCGGGGTAATTTCAAAAGAGGTTATGCTTTTGCAGGAAGTAATGTTTGGAAGACAAATAAAATAATTCCGGTTAAGGAGTTAATGAATACTCTTAAAGAGGAATATCACTCATACCTTGCAAAAGTAGAATTAGTAAGCTGTTAATCCAAAAAGGAGTTAATTGTTAAAAGTTAAAAGTCCCTGCTGCTGAAAAGTTGCGGGGATTTTAGCTTTATATAAGAGGTTTTATTAATATTATTCCAATCGCTTAAGCTGGTAATTGATCCCGAAGGGTTAGTGTTGCATATCAGTTTGCAGGCTTGTTTGATAAAACCCTTGCACGCATCAAACGTAATGTCCTCAAAGGCATCTCGGTAACAAGCATATTATATAACCAGGCTGGCACATTTCCACCCGGATCAACAAATCCTTCGAGGGAAACCTGTACATTTCCTTTATCCAAAGGCTTTACGGTCCATTTCTGCGAATACTTCGTTATCCGGACAAGGCCGGGTACTTCAGGAATAACATTTAATAAAGGAGTGGATAAAACAGAATATTCCCCGGTAACGCTATCGGTTTTAACCACTGCTTTTACAACAAGGTCGCGGTCGGTAAGTGGCCAGGGCATGTTAAAAATATAATAAAACTGCACATATTTGTTTGGCTCATAAGCCAGCACTTTAATATTTTTGAAATCAGGTCCCCACCACTCAATATTCCTGGGATTGCCAAACATGGCGCAAACTTTCTTCACAGGCGCATGAAAGGTAACTTCTCCCTTGTACGATTTCAACGAACTGTTTTTAAAACCCCTTGTGTAAATCTTAATCCCGTCTTCATCTTTTGCAAAATTCCACGATTGTCCGGAAAGTTCGCCCATAGAAACAGAAAGAAAAACAACTAACACTATTTTAATCGAATAGTAATTTTTCATCTATATATAGAATTAACATATGCAAATATAGATATATCAGGCCTTAAATGATGTTATTGTGATTATTATTTTATTAAATATTACAATATCGCCCGGTCGCAATTTCTTACGCTTCTGATTTTCAATAGCTTGATTAACCAAAACCTCTCCATCCACAATCCGTTGGTTGGCTTCTCCTCCGGTTTCCACAAGCCCAAGAAGTTTCAATAATTGATTCAATTGTATATATTCGTGATCTATGAGTTCGAATTCCATTTTTTCAGGTGTTAGAATTTTGGGGATGGCGTTGGGGTAGAGACGCGATGCCGCGCGTCTCCAAAAGAGTGATTGTGGAGTTTGTAGAGTTTAAAATGTTTCAGTTATTATACAATCGTATTACAATCAACATTCAATCACCATTTAATAGTCAGTCAGTTATTAACTCAAAAACACCAATTTCTATTAGCTTTTTTCTCTTAACTTTTTTCCATTAACTATTTTTTGATATCACTTTTCCCTCGGTAAAATAAACCGGTTATAAAGCAAAAGCCCAATAATGGTGGCAACCCCGATCATACTAAAAATGAACCAAAGTATACCGGGTTGGTGAAGTTTGTCGACAAAATGTACATAAAGCGTTGCTCCAAGTATTCCTCCTATTCCGCTACCGATTACTCCATATAGAAACGCATATCCCTGGTACAATGCTTTTTTATCTGCAGGAGCAATTAATCCGACATACGAGATAAATTTAGGATGTGCGGTCATTTCTCCCATAGTAAATATTACGATTCCTGCAATGAAAACCCAGGCGTACGTTGAAATCGCAAGTATGCCCATCCCAATAGTTCCCAAGGCAATACCTGCAATCATAGTGGGCAGTGCAGGAATTTTGCGTACAATTTTTGAAACAAAAAGCTGAAGCAGGATGATACATGCCGCATTAATAACGGTTACATGTTCTGCGTCAAATTTCCAGGAAGGGTTCTGCATAAATAAGCCCAGAACATTATTTGCCACCTTGTTTACAGGTTCCATATCGATATAATCTTTCAGGTACCAGAGTACTGTATCGAACATCTGGAAATACAATATCCAGAATCCCGAATATATTACTATCATAAGGACAAACCGGTAATCTTTCAGAACCAGGAGTATTCCTTTAAAAACCTCGAGTAAAGGTTGGGTACTTTTGGGCTTTGGCGGTTCGCGGTAAACAAAAATATTGAGTAATAGCATTGAGCCGGTTCCTACAGCTGCCATCACAAAAATATAACTCCATCCGATGCTTTTCAGGTAGGGAACAAAAATCAGGGGAAAAATAAAAGCGCCCAGGTTAATGCTCCAATAGTAAATCCCAAATCCAAGCGAAGAGTTGCTTTCGTCAGTAACCCGGGAAATGGTTCCCGCAATAACCGGTTTGAAAAACCCGGCACCTATTGCCATCAGTATCAGACTCAGGAAAACCATTCCATACGAAGTCGAAAGGCTGGTAAAGAAATAACCTGTACTCATTATCGTAAAAGCCATCATCAGCGTGCGGCGGTAACCAAACCTATCGGCTAATGCACCTGCCAGGATTGGAAGAAAATATAATAGCGGTGTGATTGTACTTTTAATCACACCTACGCTTTCCCTCGAAAACCCCAGTCCTCCTTCGGGAATACTCAAAACAAGATAGACAGAGAGTACCGACATGACGCCGTAATAAGAGCCACGTTCAAAAAATTCCATTGTTATTACCGTCCAGAAACTGCGGGGAAATGACTTTACGCTTTGTTTATCAGAAATAGAAGAGGATTTATTCATAAGCAGATATGGAAGTATGTTTAACCAGGTACAAAAGAAAGAAAAATATTGAAGCCACACTTGTTTAAATTCCAATATCTACAGTAGATTGATTGATACTGATTTGTGGAATACAATCTGCTATAATAATTCAAAGAAATAATTCATACTGAATCACTTACCTGTTCAGATCAAGAATTGAACAACATTTATATTTACTGATTTTTTTTGTTCCTGAAGAGAAATTACGGAGACAAGCGAAATAATGATATGCTGGTGCGGAAAGTTTTGGTAAACTTGCATTTCAAATCTTTACAAATAAAAAATCAATTCCCATCGCCAATGAAAACATATAAATTAATAATTATCATATTCTTATGCATTTATGCAGCCAGAATATCAGCCCAAGTAACTTTTATAGTGCAGTCGTTGCCTTCCAATACTCCAGCCCAGGATATGCTGTATATTGGCGGAGATTTTAACGGCTGGGACCCTGGATCGGCTCAGTACATTCTGCACAAGAATGTTGATGGAAAATGGAGTATCACCTTGCCAGCACAGGCGTCGGGTACAACTATTGAATATAAATTCACACGTGGCTCATGGGGAACAGTAGAAAAAGGACAAAGCGGAATAGATATTTCGAATCGGACTTTCACTTATGGTAACAGCAGCTCTGTTGTTGATATTACTATTTATAACTGGGCTAACGCCGGAGGTGGCAGTAGTTCTACAGCCGCATCCAATGTAAAAATAATAAGCACTGATTTCTTGATGCCACAGTTTAATCGTACACGCAGGATCTGGATGTATTTCCCACCTGATTACGAAACTTCAGGAATCAATTATCCTGTGCTGTATATGCACGATGGTCAGAACCTTTTTGACAATTTAACATCCTATGCGGGCGAATGGAAAGTAGATGAAACATTAAACGCGCTGGCAGCCCAGGGAAAACGTGTACCAATAGTTGTGGGAATTGATAACGGGCCCGAACGCATTGCCGAATATACACCCTGGGCGAACCTACAATATGGAGGTGGCGATGGAGATAAGTATATGCAGTTTATAATTGAAACGCTCAAGCCCTACATTGATCAGCATTACCACACTTTGCCCAACAGGGAAAATACCGGAATAATGGGCAGTTCACTTGGTGGTTTAATTTCACATTATGGAGCGTTAAAATACCAGTCAACCTTCAGCAAGGCGGGATTATTCTCTCCTTCCTATTGGTTCAGTGAAAATGTATGGTCGTTTTCACACGATATGGGCAAACAACAGGATATGAAGTTTTTTCAACTTTGTGGCTCTGCGGAAAGCACAACTATGGTTGGAGAAATGCAGCGAATGAATGATTCTTTAGTTAAAATCGGATTCGCACAGGACAAAATATTTAATAAAGTTGTACCAGATGGACAACATAATGAAAAACTGTGGCGTGATGCATTTGGCGAAGCTTACCTCTGGCTGTTTGATTCTTATATAACATCTGTTTCGAAGACCGTTGCAATTAAACCGATAACATGCTTCCCAAATCCGGTTCGCGATGAGCTGACTTTCCGGACCGACGGAAAAATTACTTTTGATAGCATACAAATCATTGATATAAATGGAAAGCAAGTTAAAATAATTGTGCATCCTACGGAAAATAGAGTTGATGTACATGATTTGCTGTCAGGAACTTATATGATCAGAGGTATTACTAAAGGTGAAAGCAATGAAGGGAAATTTATTAAAAAGTAACATCCCTGGTTACCGTTAATTAAAGTCTGAATCTTAGGTTTTCAAATATTTTAAACCACCCAATTATAGCCTTAAAACAGAGCTGAATTAGTTCCGCATATTTTCTTCTGACCGAAAGCCAATAACTGAAAAAGTCCCGATCGCAAGAACGGGACTTTTATATTTTAGAAATTAGAAGCTATTTGCCGATTTTAATATCAAGTCCGACAGATAAAACCCAGTTTGATTTTGAGTATTCTTCTGTAACGGGAATGTATGCAGTTCCAAGCTTATGATTGAACGTTTTATCATCATTGCTATACATTGTTATCAAACCACCCAGATTTAAAGCCATTCCCGGGGTAATTTTATATTGTCCTCCAAGCCCGATAGTATTTGATGAAAGACTATAACTCAGGTCATTCTGATAGTTCTTTGATACTCCAGTTTGCGACCGCAGAAATCCTGCACTTACAAGAAATTTGTCAGTAATGTTATATTCAAGTCCCAAAGCCAGTTCCCAGTAGTTTTTGTCGATAACAGATGAATTGGAAACATAAGCACCCAGCGTATCTTTTTTACCATAATCAGCCGCTTTATCGAAATAATAATTCATGCCGAGTGATGCAGTTAATTTATTGGTAACCGGGTACGAAGCGCCTATTGAAAGCAGTGCAGGCATATCAGCACGTGATTTGGCTTTATCGGTGAAAGTGCCAGTTCCATCTATTTTAGTTTCGTTGGTAAGTTCAATTTTTGTAAGAAACTCATATTTGATGGCAATTGTCAGTTTTTCAGCTAAAGTTATGTTTGCACCAATAATTGGAGTGTAGCCAGTGCCTTTTTGAACAACATCTACATCCTTATCGCCAGTTTTTGCTGCCAATTGAGTCATCCCAGTGGCTCCAGTTGCGGTGGCAGTAAAGGCTCCTTGTGCCTGTAAAATTGTAAGTGTACTTGGCTGTCCGATAGCAGTTAAACCACCTTCAATTTGTGCCTGTTGTGTTGCTGTAATATATCCTGCAGCTTTAGCCTGTGCTGGTGTTAACCCACCTATACCACCTGCAACCATTGGAGCAAGGCTTGAAGCAGCTGCAGTCATCTGTGTAGCAACACCAGTAAAATATGGAGTCACTTTTGTCCCAAATTCATCGGCGCGTATAAATGCTCCATTATTTGAAAATCCAGGAACAGTCATAGTAGGATTGACCATAATATTCTTTATGGCGCCTTTATAGGTATTCTTAGCAGTAACATACCTTAATCCTCCGAACACCGAAATCATATCATTAATTTTATAGGACACTCCAACCTGGTAGCCAAAATAAATAGAAGTTCCTTCAAAATTAATATCTGCTTTATAAGCATTCACCCCACCAGTAGCAGGTTTACTAAGTGATGGTACAAGATCGGAAATTTGCATTTCGAAAGATGGCAATCCCTTATCATATTTAGCACCGCCTCCCCCGCCAACCGGGTTAAATCCAAAGGAAAAAGCGAAATTATTCATTTTATAAGCAGCATAAACGCCAGGGAATACAGGAGCCTTGATATCCCCGGTGTATTTTGCATCAGGATGTCCATTTAAATATTTGTAGTTGTTGTTTACATCCTTGATCTGAAAAATCGATTGATTATTCAGCGAAAGGTAAAATCCATTTCCTAACTTTGTGAGTCCTGCCGGATTATAATAAACGCCATCGATGCCTAAAGATGCATTCCGGGCCAGCATACGCACGTACGATGCGCTTTGGTTGCTATTCGTCATAATTCCACCAGCCATAAGGCTTACGCTTAACAGCGCTCCGGAGAGCGAAAGCAGTAATTTTTTTTTCATTTTTCGGTTTTTTGTTAATTGTTCTAATTTC
>JBBRYZ010000002.1:0-82480 GCA_038237165.1 Bacteroidales bacterium
ATATGGCATTCTCCACATTTTGTACGGGATAGTTTTGCTTTATGTGCCACAGGTAAATGATCCTGATACTCTATATTATGTCATTTTACTGGCGATGATCTTCTATATGCCAACGATTTCACTGTCGAACTCCATATCGTATTCCATCTTGAAATCCAATAATTATGATGTGGTAAAAGTTTTTCCTCCAATACGCGTTTGGGGAACCATTGGATTTATTGTTGCAATGTGGATCACTAACCTCACCGGTAGCAAAGCCAATGCAAATCAGTTTCTGATTGCCGCTGTAGCTGCAATTGCCCTGGGGATCTATTCGTTTACATTACCAAAGTGTCCGCCACAAAAATCTATCTCTAAAAATGCATCCCTGGTTGAAATTTTAGGTTTAGATGCATTTAAACTGTTTCTTAACTATAAAATGGCGTTGTTTTTTATTTTCGCCATGTTTCTGGGTGCCGCTCTGCAATTAACAAATATGTATGGAGATTCGTTTCTTGATGATTTCAAACACATTCCACAATATGCCGATTCGTTTGTGGTTAAATATTCGACTATCATCATGTCTATATCGCAAATGTCGGAAACACTGTTTATCCTGACTATTCCTTTTTTCCTGAAACGATTTGGCATTAAAAAAGTAATGCTGTTTTCGATGATTGCGTGGGTATTGAGATTTGGACTATTTTCATATGGAAACCCTACGGATGGACTTTGGATGATAATCCTTTCGTGTATTGTGTATGGTATGGCATTTGACTTTTTCAATATTTCAGGATCACTTTTCATTGAAACTACTACCGATTCTAAAATCCGGTCGAGCGCCCAGGGTTTGTTTATGATGATGACAAATGGTTTCGGAGCTTTTACCGGCAGCAAGGTTAGTGGTTATGTAATTGATAAATACTACACCCATGCTGAAGGAAAAGACTGGCACGGAATATGGCTGGCTTTTGCAATATATGCGCTGATTGTTGCTGTTCTGTTTGCTATTTTCTTTAAGCATAAACATGATCCGAGAGCGATTCAGTCCATTGCTCATTAGAAATAAAGGAGTTAGGATTTTGGGGTTAGGGTTTAGGGATGCCCTAATGGCACTTTCTGAATATGACATCCAATATCTTAAATCCAAAATCCGAAATTAGCATGAAACAATACCACGACTTATTAAACCATGTACTTTCCACCGGTGTTAAAAAAGAGGACCGAACCGGCACAGGCACACTCAGCGTGTTCGGTTACCAAATGCGGTTTAATCTGGCAGAAGGATTTCCCGCAGTAACAACCAAGAAACTTCATTTACGTTCCATTATACACGAATTGCTTTGGTTCCTGAAAGGCGAAACCAATGTGAAATATCTGCACGACAATAAAGTAAGCATCTGGGACGAATGGGCTGATCCGCAGGGAAACCTCGGTCCCATCTATGGTTACCAGTGGCGCTCGTGGCCGGTAGCCGACGGATCTTACATTGATCAGGTGAGCCAGGTGATCGAAACCATTAAGAAAAATCCAGATTCGCGACGGATCATTATCAGTGCCTGGAATGTAGGAATGATCAAGGACATGGCTCTCCCACCCTGCCATCTGCTGTTTCAGTATTATGTGGCCGACGGCAAGCTTTCGTGCCAGCTTTACCAGCGCAGTGCTGATATTTTTCTCGGAGTACCTTTCAACATTGCCTCGTATGCCTTGCTAACAATGATGATTGCACAAGTTACAGGATTACAGGTTGGCGATTTTGTGCATACTTTTGGTGATGCGCATATCTATACCAATCACATGGATCAGGTTAAGCTGCAGCTTTCGCGTGATTTCAGACCGCTTCCGCAGATGAAGATAAATCCCGATGTAAAAGACATATTCAGCTTTAAATACGAGGATTTTGAGCTTACTGGTTATGATCCGCATGCAGGAATTAAGGCACCGGTGGCAGTTTGAGGCACAAAAGTTACAAGAACCATGAACCAAGAAACAAGACCCAAGATCCGAGATACAAATCCCGGGTTCAAAGTTCGATATTCAAGGTTCGCGCTGTAAAACTAAACAACAGATATTTGGGAATCAGCGATTGAAAATCGCTGCACCCGAAAGTTAAACCTTCAATCTCATTAATCCCATCAATCACTTCAAACATTTCAATCCCTTCAATCCCCTCAATCCAAATGAAACCCATCTCCATCATAGTCGCCATTGCACAAAATCACGCCATCGGAAAAGATAACCAGTTGCTCTGGCATATTCCTGCAGATCTGAAACGGTTTAAAAAGCTAACAACCGGCCATACCATAGTTATGGGTAAACGTACTTTTGAATCGTTACCAATCCGGCCATTGCCTAATCGTAGGAGCGTTGTAATTACAGATATACCGGGTGAAGTAATTGAAGGTTGCACAATGGCATATTCAATTGAAGATGCCATTTCAAAAATGGACGAAGACAAAGAGAATTTTATTATCGGCGGAGGATCGGTTTACAGGCAATTTCTGCCACTGGCCGATCAGCTATATCTCACTATAGTTCAAAAAGATTTTGAAGCCGACACATTTTTAGACATTGACCTTCAGGGTTGGGAAACCATCGAACGGGAGGATCATCCGGAAGAAGAACTGCCTTATTATTATATCAATCTAAAAAGGAAATAGCTTTTGATTTTAACCAGTGTCTTTTAAGAATTAACTTTCTTTGACCCCTCTGCCCTTCGGGCATCTCCCCGGAGGGGAGAAACCTGCGATCATGATTAGCTCGAATTTGTCAGTCTCGAAATGGTGGATTTATACTTTATTCATTGTTGATGCGTATCAAGGGTTATATTCAGTTTTTGTCTATTATGGCGAACTCTTCCAGAGTTTAAAACTCTGGAAGAGTTCGCCTTGCACGTAAGTTACTATTTCAACCTTTAATTTGCATTAATAACTATTTTCTATTATATAGTAACTTTTTTCTGTTAACCAATAACTATTTCCCATTTGTCACCCATAGCGTAGTCGAAGGGAACTATTAACTGCAGGAATTATCAGGCCGCCTTGCCCCGCATATTCCTGATTACACTATATGTAAAAATTCCCAGTCCGACCCAAACCAATGCAAAACTGAGCATATATGCCGGGTGGAAGGCTTCTCTGAATACGAATACCCCGATAAGCAATTGTATGGTTGGCGACAGGTATTGTATAAAGCCCAATGTAGATAAAGGAATTCGCGTGGCCGCAATCCCGAACCAGAACAAGGGTAAAGCCGTAACCGGACCACCCAGGATAAGAAGTAGGTCAGTAAAAGTTGAGTAATGCCAGAATGCCCCGGTTCCAAGCGTATTTACATGCCAAAGGTACCAGAGAGCCAAAGGTGCGAGTAACAGGGTTTCTACCACCAGTCCGGGCATGGATTGCAGGTTGGCTTTCTTTCGTATCAATCCATATAAACCGAATGAAAATGCAAGAACAAGCGATATAACCGGCAGTCGTCCATAATGAAATGTAAGAAATCCCACACCTGCAAATGCAAATGCTACTGCAATACCCTGCAATCGCGAAAGCCGCTCCTTCAGGAAAACCATACCCAGAAATACATTTACCATCGGATTGATATAATAACCAAGGCTCGCATCCACAATATGATCGTTATTAACAGCATAAATATAGGTAAACCAGTTTGTCCCGATCAGGGCGCCGGTAAGCAATAAAGTGCCTAAGATTTTAGGAGACGACAAATACTGAATAAAAAGTTTTTCCTTGCGCCAGGCCAGAATAATGAAAAGGAAAATCATTGACCATACAATGCGGTGCGCCAGTATCTGCTGAGGCGGTACATGCAAAAGCATTTTCCAGTACAGCGGAAAAACACCCCAGATGCTGTAGCTTACAATGGCATACACCAGGCCCGATTTATATAACTTCTGCTGCTCTGTGGGTAAACTCATTTTTGAAATTTGCGGCAAAAGTAGGTTATCTGGATTAAATGGTAATTTTAAATATAAATTTCTTTACTAATGTGGGTGAAAGAAAAATGGAGTTTTGAGCTACATTGAAAAGACAACTAAGTTATATATAAGTAAATACAATAAAGCGGGAATAAATAAAAACGCGTATCCGATAATTTGTGTTAAATATGGTTATATATTTGAAAAACAATAAGCTTTACCTTCAAACTGGTTTATTCGAGTTGAATCAGTTGTAGAAACTTACTTTTGGTTTGGGGATTAACTAGTTGCGCTATTTTAAATACTATGATATTAGATTTAACACTTACGCTTAAAAATAAAATAACTTCTTATCAGGGGACAATTGTACCTGTTTTAAATAAGGGAATACAATTGCAAAATAAGAAACCACACACAATAGGCACAGCTAATTGCTTGTTCCCGCCAATCAGGAATATGTTGGCTGGTTTCCAGGATAGTTTTGCGCATTAAAAATAGTATCTACCTGTCAACTTCTCAAAGCTAATTACACGATTTTAAAGCTATTGAAAAAAATGAAATTCTTAAATAAGACCATAAAAAATCACCAAGGCAATAATGAAGAATTAAAACAGGAACGCGAACTATATGCCGACCTTGCAAATGCGTCTCCTTCCGGAATATACCGGTTAAGGGTTCTTTCGGAAGTTTCTATAGATGAAGGGAAATGGTCAAATCCTAATGAGGCGCCGTATATCGTTGAATTTGTGAATGATCGTTTCTGTGAAATCCTTAATATGGACAGACTTGCTTTTAAGAAAAAGCCAGGTATTATTAATGATTTGATTTACGAAGCAGATAAAGCAGATTTTGTAAGTAAGAATGTGGCTGCAAACAGGCATCACACACCGTTTATATGGGATGGCCGTTTCAATATTAAAAATAAAATCGCCTGGGTACATTTCGAATCGATACCCCGTGTGCTGACAAATAATGATATTATCTGGACAGGAACGCTGAATGATATTACTGATCGCAAAATAGCGGAACAGGAAATCATCAATAAAAATGAGGAGTTACAAAAGTTAAACGCCGAAAAAGACAAGTTTTTCTCCATAATTGCCCATGATTTAAAGAGTCCGTTTAATTCAGTTATTGGATTTAGTGATTTGCTGGCCAAAGAGGTAATGAATAAAAATTGTGAAAATATTGAACTATACAGTGGTATTATTAAGAGTTCATCCATACGAGCGGTCGACTTACTGATGAATCTGATGGAATGGTCGCAAGCGCAAACAGGCAGAATGGATTTCAATCCTGAATATTTTGATTTGGATGTGTCCATTAATGAAATAGTGCTTCTATTTACGAATGTAGCCATGCAAAAGTCAATAAGTATCAACTATGACAAAGATTCTAAGCTTCTTGTGTATGCCGATAAGGCAATGATAAATACGATCTTAAGAAACCTGGTTTCGAATGCGATTAAGTTTACTAAACCTGGAGGGAATGTTACTATTTTAAGTAAGGTTGTCCCGAACAATGTAAAAGTTTCAGTTAAAGATACAGGAGTTGGCATGTCAAAAACAACGATTGAGAAATTATTCAGGATTGATACAAATTATAAAACAACAGGTACATCAGATGAAACCGGAACGGGCTTAGGTTTAATACTATGCAAAGAATTCATAAATAAACACAATGGAGAAATAATGGTTGAAAGCGAGCCGGGTAAAGGTTCGGTATTTTATTTTTCTATTCCGGGTATATCAGCGTTATTAACCACATAAATATAACCATAACTCGCAGCCAATATAGATTTTTGAAAATACAGATATCGGTTTATAATTTCTTTCAAATAATATTGATTAATTATAGATGTGATTAAAAGTGGTATATATTTGTATATATATACTAGTTGGCGGCAAGCATAGAACTAGAAACTAAATATTGAACTAATCCATCTAAATAAAGTATAGAATTATGAAAAAATTAAAGATTAAAGTGCTGGTTTTTTTAGTTTTAATTGTGTGTTTTTCATGCAAAAAAGAAAGTGCAAATTATTGTATTAATCGTATTACTAGTAATCCTGTTGAAAGCCAATTATCTGAAACAGATTTGAACCTAGTTAAATCCCTTTTTGACAAAAATAATATAAGCTATTATAATTATTCCTTTTATTGGTTAGACGCGGATGTGTATGGTCGTCATTCTGTTGCTTGTTTTCAGTACATAAATAACTTAAAAATACTTGCCAACTCCTTGCATTACACTTTTGATGAGAATGATAAATTTACAGGATTAATTGGCGAAAAAATTGAAAATATAAATCTTGATAGTATTCCAAATATGAATACTAATAATGTGATAGAAATATTTTTAGATAAAATTAGCAAAAGTCCTTATTACAAATCTAGTTTAGCAGAAATAAAAAACGGTTGTTTTGATGTTGAATTTGGTTATTTTCAAGATAATCCGTTGGATGATCCAAAGAAAAAAATAATGGTTAAGGCTTGGAAAGTAAAACCCCAAAACAGTTATCCACCATATGCATACATTGACGATTCAGATGGCAGAGTTATCATTTATTGGGATGGAATTGGAATATAATGCCAGCCGCCAATAAAGGCTATAAATAATGGCGGGTGAAATACATAATTGGGATTCCGATAACTATCGGGATTGTAACCCATCTCGCCATGGCGGTATTGGTTTACAGCGTACAACCACGCAATCCGCCACTTTTCATTACCTCCACCTTAATTGATAATATTAAAATTTAACTTTAGACATTCTAAAATCAATACAAACCTAAGCTTTCTACTTATGAAAATTTTTTCAATTGCATGTTTAGTTTTATTTACCGGATTATCTTGTTTTGGACAAGAAATTGAGATTTGTGGTTCAATAAATTCCTCTACGGAGAAAAGATTTCAAAATGCTTATGGCATTGGATTTCAATATCAGCATGACATTGGGAATAAATTTAAAACCGGCCTGGGCGTACATTATAATGCTAAAAATAACGAATTCGATGAAATTCAATATGTGGATGCGGACCCTGATTTATTAATAGCCGACAGAATTAATTCAACAGCCAGACGCTTTTCAATCAGGTTAAATTTCCAAAGTTATCTTAAAAATAATGAGCATGTATCTTTAACTCTAGGTCCTGAGATTAGTTATAATTACTTCTGGGGCACTGATAAGGTTGATGAAAGAGTTGGTCAAAGCTCAGAAAGAAATCTGTATTCAGTAAAAACAGGTCTAACCAAACAATTTGGAATCGGGCTGATTTCAACGATAGAAGTTAAGCAGGTTATTAAACCTCAGTTGTCGATTTGTTTTACAATCAGACCGGAATTTACAACAGATGGAATATTTGCAAAAGGATATGAACCTGTATTTTCAGGCGTTTTAGGATTTACAGAATTTCAGGTTGGACTTAAATATAGAATTAAAAAATGAAATACTGGCCTAATCGGGTAGTCGGTCCCCACCAGCAACTGCTAACGGGTTGCGCCGCAAGTAAAGCAACACGCAAGCCACCACTTGTCAGAACCTAATCCGTTAGTGTTTTGGATGCTTTGTAAATTCAGGATGGCTTAATACACGATAAATCTAATATTATTTTAGACCTTAAAATAACACGACAAAAATGAATCTGGATTTTTATAAGCAAAGAGGATTTTGGTTAACTTTTTTAACATCGTTTTTAATTATTTCAGTAGCATTAGTAACTGATTTAAAAATGGATTTATTTGTTCCTGTGACAGGTAAATTTAGATTGTTTGGAGGATTAGGGATAATAATAACAGTTACATTATTATTTAAGTGGAAGTATTCAAAACTTATTTTGGGAATAATTACTGTGATGTATTTAATCGCTACAATTTTCTTTGCTTTTCAAGATGGAAATAGATTGATTTCGTTCTCGATTCTTTCAATTGTATTAATTTCTATTCTGATTTTATTATCATCAAAACCAGTGAATGATTACATAAAAAATTGACTTTTTAAAATGGCGTGCAATTATACAAGTAAAAAACTGGTAATACGATTGTCCTCAGTATTGTGACTGTTACAAGATTTGGTAAGGATTAGAATAGCGCGGCAGGCTTCCAGCTCAATGAATAAGGAGCAGTTAAAAAACTTTGTCAATAAGGCATTTACAAGAATAATTAAATTATGACTAGCACCTACACCCAATATTTACATCCAGTATATATTAGCTCTACAAAACCAATTCCCGTTAATTTTATTACTTAACTGAAATAAAACAAAAAGGCTACCCTAAGGAAGCCTTTTTATATCTGCTACTTTGCAAACTATTTTCAGTAAACTATATACTGTTAACTATTCACTTTTCATTTTTCATTTTTCATTTTTCACTTTTCACTTTTCACTTTTCACTTTTCACTTTCAACTCCCCAGCGTAGCCACCATCACTGCTTTTATCGTATGCAGGCGGTTTTCAGCCTCATCAAAAACAATCGACATTTTTGATTCGAAAACATCATCGGTAACTTCAAGTCCGTTGAGTCCGAATTTCTGGAAGATATCCTCCCCTACTGTGGTTTCGCGGTTATGGAATGCAGGCAGGCAATGCAGGAATTTAACATTCGGGTTACCGGTTTTTTTAACCACATCCATATTCACCTGATAAGGCTTGAGTAATTTTATACGCTCAGCCCACACTTCGGCAGGTTCGCCCATACTAACCCAAACGTCGGTGTACAGGAAATCGCAACCTTTAACGCCTTCTTCCACGTTATCGGTAATGGTGATTTTAGCGCCTGTTTCCTTAGCAATTTCTTTGCACTGAGCAACAAGAGCAGCATCCGGCTGGCAGCTTTTAGGAGCCACAGCGCGGAAATCCATACCCATTTTTGCAGCGCCTGCCATCAGCGAATTGCCGACATTGTTTTTTGCATCACCAAGAAATGCAAATGCAACTTTATTCAAAGGCTTGTCGGTATGCTCCATCATGGTCATAAAGTCGGCAAGCATCTGTGTAGGATGGAATTCGTTGGTTAAGCCATTCCAAACCGGCACACCCGAATAATTCGCCAGGTCTTCGACTGTTGTCTGGGCATAACCGCGGTATTCTATACCATCGAACATGCGACCCAGCACGCGGGCTGTATCTTTCATTGATTCCTTTTTACCAATCTGTGAGCCTGAAGGGCCAAGGTAAGTAACATGCGCTCCCTGATCCAGCGCAGCAACCTCGAAAGCACAACGTGTACGGGTAGAGTCTTTTTCGAAAATCAGGGCAATGTTTTTGCCTTTTAAACGCGGTTGTTCGGTGCCTGCATATTTTGACTTCTTGAGTTCGAATGCCAGGTCGAGGAAGAACTTTATCTCCAGTGGAGTAAAATCCAGTTCTTTTAGAAAATGACGGTTTTTAAGATTGAATGCCATATATTTTAGGTTTTGGGATTTAGGGGTTGGGGATTAGAGTTTCAGAGTTTCAGATTGATCCATGAACATCAAAATTGAATTTGGTTTTTGGGAGCTTGGAACCTTAGATCCGATACAAAATTACAAATTGTAGAGTCACAAATTTATACGATCGAGATCCTGGTTCCGCCATTATCAACGCCAAGTAATCCGGCAGAAGTAATAATAGCATCGCGGCTGGTATGCTTCACAAAGTGAATGGCAGCGCGGATTTTCGGAGCCATACTACCCTCGGCAAAATGTCCTTCGGCCAGATATTGCTTGGCCTGTTTCACGCTCATACGATCAATGGCTGTTTCCTGGGGCGTATTGTAATTTATGCAGACTTTCGGCACATCAGTCAGGATGAAGAGCTTATCGGCACTGATATTTCCGCCAAGAAGCGCCGAAGCCAGATCTTTATCAATAACGGCATCAATACCCTGAAGTTTATTTTCGGCAACATAAAATGCCGGAATACCTCCACCACCAACTGCAATTACAATTTGTCCGTCGCGAGCTATACGTTCAATGGAACGCTGGTTACTTATTACAAGGGGTTTGGGCGAAGCAACAACTTTGCGCCATCCGCGGCCACGAGGATCTTCTTTAAAAATACTTTCATTTTCGGCAGTCATGCGATCGGCAGCTTCCTTTGTGTAATATGGACCAATTGGCTTGGTGGGATTATCAAAAGCAACATCATCCCTGTCAACAAGAACCTGTGTTATAATGGTAATTACATCGCGGTCGAGATCGTGTGCGCGGAGCACATTACGCATTTGCTGCTCCAGGATGTAGCCAATAAATCCCTGCGAATAGGCTACGCAGATATCGAGTGGCATCTCAGGAAGGTTATAAACCTGGTTACCAGCAGCATTTGCAAGTAAAATATTGCCAACCTGCGGGCCGTTTCCATGGGTCAAAACCACATTATAATCCCTGTTAATCAGTGTAAGAAGACGTTCGCAAGTATCCAGCGCATTCTGTTCCTGTTCTTCAATAGTTCCCAATTGATCTCCTCGTAGAAGAGCATTTCCGCCAAAAGCAACAACAGCAAGTTTTTTCATAGAGTGATATGTATTGAAATGGCCCTTATTATCAGACCATGGTTATGATTTAGTTTTCATTTAGTATTTAACTTCCCAACATCACGAATAATCATATTAAAAATGAAATGAGGGCGCAAAATTAGTGATTTAAACTTCCTGTGCAAGTACTTTAAAAGTTGATTACTTTTTCAATAAATATGCTGAATGTTAGATAATTATCCGTTGTTACGGGTAATAAGTATTGCTGCCATCAACAAAAGGTAAATTATGATTGTTGAAATATAGCGTGTAATTTTACAGGCTCAACTATTTACCACAATAAGCTTCCATTTAATGCATAATCAATCAAAAGCTTACAGTCTCGCCCTTATTTCAATTGCTTTCTGGTCAACCATGGGCACAGCTTTTAAGCTTACTCTGAATTATCTGAACCCCGGAATGTTGCTGCTGATAGCTACTTTTACGGCTTTTATTTTTTTGGGTATTGTGGTTTTGATCAAAGGAAAACTGACTGTACTGAAGAAGATCACAAAGAAACAAATGATCAATTCAGCTCTGATGGGCCTTTTCAATCCTTTTTTGTATTACCTGGTATTATTCGAAGCTTACAACCGTATTCCTGCACAGGAGGGTGTAGCATTAAACTATATCTGGCCTGTAATTCTTGTAATTTTCTCTATAATCTTTCTGAAACAACATATAAACCTGTTGAGTGTGCTGGCAATAATTGTGAGTTTTGCCGGTACAGTTGTAATAGCCATGCATGGGAATTTTACTGAATTCAGATTTTCGAATACAACCGGCGTTTTGCTTGCCATTGGAAGTGCATTTTTCTGGGCTTCGTTCTGGATCATTAATATGAAAGATCCTCGTGAAGCAATTGTAAAGATGTTTGTCAATTTTGCGTTTGGAGCAGTCTACATCCTTGCCTGGAATATATACACACACAATATCATCTTACCTCCTGTTTATGGGTTTATTGGCGCTGTGTATATAGGTATTTTCGAAATGGGGCTAACTTTTGTGTTATGGCTTACTGCGCTCAATTTGTCAACACATACGGCCCGGGTCTCTAACCTGGTATTTATCTCGCCATTTATTTCACTGATGCTGGTTTCATTTTTCGTGGGTGAAAAGATTCTTCCGTCAACTGTAATCGGTTTAGCAGTTATAGTTGCCGGGATTGGGATACAACAATACAGCCAATGGAGGGAGAAGGGGATAGTGAAAAGTGAAAAGTGAAGAGTGAAAAACGAACAGCTATAATCCTCCTTATATATCAAAAACCTGTAGTTTACGGTCCTTCTCCTTGAAGAGAAGGTGCCGAAGGCGGATGAGGTGAATAACGATCAGCGATCAGCTAAAATCCTCCTTATATACCAAAAATCTGTAGTTTACGGTCCTTCTCCTTGAGGAGAAGGTGCCGAAGGCGGATGAGGTGAACAACGACCAGCCAAAATCCACCCTTTATCCCAAAAACCTCTAGTTTACTGTCCTTCTCCTTGAGGAGAAGGTGCCGAAGGCGGATGAGGTGAACAACGACCAGCTGAAATCCAACCTTTATCCCAAAAACCTCTAGTTTACAGTCCTTCTCCTTGAGGAGAAGGTGCCGAAGGCGGATGAGGTGAAAATAGTCCTTTCGATATCCGAAATCATAAATCCCAAATCCGAAATCCGTACCTTTGCCCCATGACTTTAAAAAAGCGCATTGCATTTCATACTTTAGGCTGTAAACTTAATTTTTCCGAGACCAGCACTATTTCGAGGCAATTCGGAATTGAGAATTTTGAAGTGGTTGATTTTGCCGAACAAGCTGATTTTTATGTAGTTCATACCTGTTCGGTTACTTCGATAGCAGAAAAAAAATGTAAGACTGCCGTTAAACAGGCTCACAAGCGCAATCCTGATGCACAGGTGGCTGTGATTGGTTGTGCGGTTCAGGCAAACCCCGAAATGTTCAGCAATATGGAAGGTGTTAGCTGGGTGTTTGGGAATGCAGACAAATTCAAACTGGGCGAAGTGATCAGTAGCCAGGGTGATGAAAACCATGCTTATGGTCATCACGAATCGTATGTTTCGGAAATAAGTAAAACAAAAGAGTTTATTCCGTCATATTCCATGGGTGATCGTACCCGTTCGTTTTTCAAGGTTCAGGACGGATGCGATTATTTCTGTACCTATTGCAGCATTCCGTTTATGCGTGGCCGAAGCCGAAGCGAAAGCGTTGGAAATACAATAAAAGTTGCCCGTGAAATTGCAGCCACCGAGATTAAAGAAATCATTCTCACCGGAGTTAACATTGGCGATTTTGGACAGCAAAATCAAGAATCATTTTTAGACTTGCTGCATCAGCTTGCCATTCTTGATGGAATTGAACGCATCCGTATATCTTCAATTGAGCCAGAGTTACTCAATAACGAAATTATTGAACTGGTTTCAGTTTCCCAAAAACTGCTTCCTCATTTTCATATTCCGCTTCAAAGCGGCAGCGATAAAATTCTGCAACTTATGAAACGTAAATATCTGTGCGAGGTTTTCGCCGGAAGGGTTAAGCGCATAAAGGAGCTGATGCCTGACGCCTGCATTGCGGCTGATGTTATTGTAGGATTTCCGGGCGAAACGAACGAAGACTTTGACGATGCGTATGAATTTATAAAAAATATGGATATAACTTACCTGCATGTATTTACGTATTCCGAACGACCCGGCACAAAAGCCCTGGCAATGGAAGGTAAAGTGGATGAACGCGAGAAACGGCGCCGCAGCGTACTTTTGCATGAACTTTCGGAAGCAAAAAAGCAGCACTTTTACAACCAGCAAATTGGCAAAACAGCCGATGTATTATGGGAATCGGACAACATTAACGGATTTATGCACGGCTTTACAGGCAATTATGTAAAAGTCCGGACGCCTTTCGATGCTAAACTAATCAACCATATCCTAAAAGTAAAAATAACCGGCGTAAATGATGATGATACTTGTAGGGTTGAGTTCTGATTATAATTTCAGCTTTAATTGGAGTTTCAGGTTTACAGAGTTACAGAGTTACACCGTTTCAGAGTTACAGAGTTACAAGGTTACAAGGTTACAGTCCAATTCCGAAATCCAAAATCTACAATCCTGCATCCCTAATCCCTAATCCCCAACGCCTAAACCCTCCCTTTAAATGTTCCCAAAGCTATCCGATCTAATAAACTACATGTTTGGAAGCCAGATTGACTTACCAATACAGACATATGGTTTTTTCCTGGCTTTTGCTTTTCTTGTCGGAGGAATTGTGCTCAGGAGCGAACTGAAACGAAAGGAAAAAGAAGGATTACTTAAGCCTCGAAGCCGTACCATTCACCCAAACAAACCAGCCAGCCTGCTCGAAATCATTCCCGGAATAATTTTGTCATCCGTTATCGGATGGAAATTTTTTGGAATTATCTTTCAATATCATGAGTTTGCATTAAATCCACAGCATTATATCCTTTCGGGTAAAGGGAGCCTAGCTGCCTTGTTGGTTATTGCGATAATATCTTTTGCTTATCATTTCTATTCTCTAACTAAAGCGAAAAATAACACACATGATGAGTATGAAGAAATCATACATCCCTATCAGAACACATGGAATTTATTGATTGTTGCCATTGTTTCCGCGCTGATTGGCTCTAAACTTTTCGACATTCTTGATAATTTAGGCAGCTTTTTGCACGATCCGGTTCGCAGTCTGGTTTCATTCAGCGGGTTAACTTTCTACGGAGGCTTTATCGTTACAGTAATTGTTCTGATGCAGTATGTAAAAGTTATAAAACTCGATTGGAGGCATGTGATCGACAGCGCTGCACCGGTAATTATGATAGGTTATGCCGTGGGAAGGTTAGGCTGTCATTTTTCGGGCGACGGCTGCTGGGGAGTTATTAACGCTATGGCACAACCTCACTGGCTTGCCTGGCTTCCCGATTGGCTGTGGTCGTATGATTTCCCGCATAATGTTGCAAATCATGGAATTCCTATTCCCGGTTGCGTGGGTCAACATTGTATGATCCTTGAAAATCCGGTTTTTCCTACTTCGCTTTATGAATCCATTATTTCGTTCACCTCTTTCGGGATCTTGTGGATTATGAGGAGAAAAATAAAAGCACCAGTTGTGCTTTTCGGGCTCTTTATGATTCTGAACGGAGTTGAACGATTTTTCATCGAACATATCCGGATCAACAACAAATACAACATTCTCGGATTAAATCTTACCCAGGCAGAAATTATTTCAGCTGGATTAATTCTTATTGGAATCGCTGTAATGATTTATTATACAAAACAATACAAAACTGGAAAAGTAGAGTTAATGGAAAACAGTTAATGGAAAACAGTGGAAACTCTTCAAACCCAAAACAATTGATTGACCACCGAATGACCACCGTATGACCATCGTATAACCATCGTATAACCATCGTATGACAACCCAATCCACCCATTTATCCCAATCATCTCAAACACCTTAAAAAATGGACTATAAAAACATCACCCTACTGGTAATCGAATTAGCAAAAGAAACCGGTAAATTTTTCCTTGAGGAAATCAATAAAGTTAAAGCATCAGATATTGAAGTTAAAGGCCTTCATGACTTTGTGAGCTATGTTGATAAAACAGCCGAATTAGCTATTGTTAAAAGGCTTGCAGAGATTTTACCTGAAGCTGGATTTATTACCGAAGAACAAACTGCAACACACCGCGGCAAACGTTTTAACTGGATTGTTGATCCGCTTGACGGCACAACCAATTTCCTTCACCACATTCCCTTATTTTCGGTTAGCATCGCACTGATGGAAAATGACAAGATAGTTGCAGGCGTGGTTTATGAACCCAATCTGGATGAATGTTTTTATGCCTGGAAAGGCGGAAGCGCTTATCTGAATGGAAAAGAAATTCACGTCTCAGATCAGAAAGAAATGAAAAACACTTTGCTTGCCACTGGTTTCCCTTACAATGATTTTGGAAGACTGGACGGCTATATTGAACTTTTCACATGGTTTGCACGTAATACATCCGGGCTGCGTAGGTTGGGTTCGGCAGCAGTCGATTTGGCGTACACCGCCTGTGGTCGTTACGAAGGCTTTTACGAATATGGCTTGCATGCCTGGGATGTGGCTGCAGGAGTAATTATTGTACAGCAGGCAGGCGGAACTGTAACCGATTTCGAAGGTGGAGAAAATCATATTTTCGGAGGAGAACTTCTGGCATCCAATACATTGCTTCACCCATCTTTACTCGGAGCCGTAAAGTCACATTTCAGGAAAGCATAAATTCAAAAGTTTTTTTGAAAAAATATCTATATTTTTGCAAATCAATAAGTTTAAAATGTCCGAAATAGAAGTACCTGATCAACAATCACCTGAAGTAGAAGTAATATTTCGCGACAGCCCGCAGCGAAGCCTGATGAAAACAATCACTTACAGATTGTTTGCTTCGGGAGCCATGTTTGTCGCTATATTCATCTATTCGCATGAATATCAAAGCCTTTCACTAGGCGAAAGCATTGGAAATGCAGGATTAATTGCAATCATTGAATTTTTCATTAAGCTGGTGATCTATTACATTCACGAACGAATATGGTCGGGAATTAAGTGGGGTAAATACTGGCGAAGGCATTACTGGGCACGACTTGCATGGAAAAGAGCATACCGCAAGGCACATAAATAAGCCTCTCTCAGTCATAATATGACAGCATATAACCTTGATTTTAGTTTGTAAGTATCATGATGGCTCAACTTGAAGTTATAAAATCAGACATCACCCAACTCGATGTCGATGCCATTGTAAATGCAGCCAACAACAGTCTTCTAGGCGGAGGAGGAGTTGACGGGGCCATTCACAGGGCAGCCGGACCAAAGTTATTACAAGAATGCATTAGCCTTGGAGGCTGTCCGACCGGCGCCGCCAAAATCACCAAAGGATATAATCTGAAGGCACGATATGTAATTCATACTGTAGGTCCAATATGGCATGGCGGCAAAAATAATGAAACTGGCTTATTGGCAAGTTGTTACCGCAAGAGTTTATCACTGGCAGTTGAACATAATTGTACTTCAGTTGCTTTTCCGAATATCAGTACCGGAATTTATGGATTCCCAAAAGAACTTGCAGCAGAAATTGCCATTCACGAAGTCCGGTCATTTTTGCAAACGAACAAATCCATTACAAAAGTGTTTTTTTGTTGTTTCGATGCCGAAAACTTCGCCATCTACAACAATCTTCTCTAATCTTTTCATAGATGAATTCATCAAAATGGCTCACCACTGCTTTATGGCTGAGTATTATAACTATTGTTTATAACATTATCGAAGGCCTGGTTTCTGTTTATTTTGGAAGCACCGACGATACGCTTGTTTTACTTGGCTTTGGTGTGGATAGTTTTGTAGAAGTGATATCGGGAATAGGAATATTGCATATGGTTTTGCGGATGCAGCGAAGTGAAATAAAAGATTTTGATAAATTCGAACGGCTTGCACTTCGTATCACAGGTGTTGCTTTTATTGTGCTGGCTATTGGCCTGGTTGCTGGCAGCATTCTTAACATCGTTAATAAAACAAAGCCGGAAACTACATTTGCCGGGATTATTATTGCAATAATATCCATTCTAAGTATGTATTTTCTGATGAATTACAAGCTAAAAACCGGAAAAGCGCTTAATTCGGAGGCGATAATTGCCGATGCGCACTGCACAAAAACCTGTCTCTATTTAAGTTTTATTTTATTGGCATCCAGTTTATTATATGAGTTTTTCAAAATCAGTTATATTGATATTATCGGCTCACTGGGAATAGCCTGGTATGCATTTAGCGAAGGACGCGAAAGCCTCGAAAAAGCGAGAAAAAATAAGCTTTCGTGCGGCTGTTGCGAAGATTAATAATTTTGACCTGAGACACCAGATCAGGTCCATTTGTATTGGATATTGCTGGCTTCTATTCAGAAAACAGAAGATTCGAAAGTATATTATTTTGATTATCGCAATCTAAATAGCTAATTCCCAAATCGTTTGCATATTATCTTCTATGCCGAAAGATGTTCGTAAAGTATTTTCAATCCAATTAATATCAGCATTACTCCTCCAAGTATTTCCATTCTCCGGCCCATACGTGCACCGATTTTTTTACCAAAAAGCATCCCCAACATTGCAACTATATAAGTTACCGCCCCAATAATCCCCACCGAAACCAGTATTTTAAAATCCAGCAGTGCAAAACTAAATCCAACAATCAGCGCATCAATGCTGGTAGCTATTGCCATAGCAATCATCACTTTAATGTCCAGCGGATTAAATGAACGGTTTTCGGGATCGGTTTTAAAACTTTCGTAAATCATTTTTCCGCCCAGCAAGGCAAGAATTCCAAATGCGATCCAGTGATCAAAATCCCGTGCATAATTTTTTATTTCTGAACCTGCCAGCCAGCCAAGTACCGGCATGGCTGCCTGAAAAACAGCAAGAGTAACCGCAATTTTTGTGGCATTGAAAAAGTCAATCTTTTTTAATATCAGTCCGCTGGATACAGAAACAGCGAAAGTATCAAATGAAAGCCCGATTGCAATTAGGAAAATGGTAAGCAGTTGCATAGAATTCTCAGAAAAGAGATGCAAAAGTAAATAAAGCAATCAAATAACTGAGGTTTAAGAAGAAGTTGTACGAATTTGTAAATCGTTTCTCTCTATTCTGATTGTTTAAAATACCGAATATGTATATTGCTTATTATAATTTTGATGCTTAAAACCTCAACCTTATAATTTTAAATTCCGCATGACGGATCAGAATGAATTTCAGAAGAAAAACGCTGTCAGATCTTTGCAGACGCTGACAGCGTTTTCTGAAAAATGTATTGTTAAAAGGACCGAACGGCACGCACATTTAATGTGTTCCCCTTTTGGATGGAGCTGGTCTGTAAGCCATTGTATAAGGACTGAACCCATGCATAGTCGGAATTGAACTCGCTGGAACACCAATAGTACGAACCTTCAAAACCACCAATTGCTACACTATTTATGTAAAGTTTGTCCAATTCATCTTTGCTGGGCAAATACCAATCGGAATACCCGCCTCCTGAATAATCCCTGCAAATTTTAGCTGCATAAGTACCTGTATTTCCTATACTAGCAATAATTGCTGTTGTGTTTGCACTACCTGTACCTATTGCTGTAGCTGTTGCTCCGGTTGTTGTATAACTCCCCTTATCCCACCTTATGCCAGTGCTTTGATCGGCCGTAGCAGCAATTATACCGCGTTGAACATTTGCATCATAACCTGGGTCGCCACTTTGTAAAATATAAGCTATAACTCCACCTTGATAACTATCTCCAACAACTTTGGTTTTTGCAGAAGTGCCATCGTAGTTCATCCAGATAGTACCGTTGTAATAGTTTGGCAGATGAGTTGTTGCGTTATAAACAATCAAGCCTTCGGTTGCTGTTAAGGCATCTATTTGGGTTTGTGTGAGGTTTGGAATTGCATTTACCACATAAGGGCTTGCTGTTGTTCCTGCACCTATCACGGTTACATTTGTTCCAGCGGTTACTTTTGTTTCGGAGCCGTTGGCATTGGTTAAGCCTGCTAATTTTGTTTTTTCAGCAGTGGTGTAATCTTCTGTTGATAATCCTTTGCCTGTTACTTTATCCACTTTTAAATCTAAGGCTGTTTGAGTAGCAGTGCTAATAGGTTTGTTAGCATCGGAAGTGTTGTCAACATTACCTAAGTTAATATCAGATTTTGTTAATGTTATTATTCCCGCAATTTGGGCTACACCATTCACTGAAGTTGTAAGACCTGCTGCGCCTGTTAATCCTTGTGACCCTTGTGGACCGATTACGCCAGTTTCTCCTTGTATGCCTTGAATACCTTGGTCGCCTTTTGCTCCGGTTAAACCAGTTTCTCCTTGTATGCCTTGAATACCTTGATCACCTTTTGCTCCGGTTAAACCAGTTTCTCCTTTTATGCCTTGATCACCTTTTAACGTAAGAATTTGTGCATCGGTTAGGCTTACTTCACCGGCTGTTTTTGCATATAATGCGTAGGGTACACTCAATAATTGGCTTATGCCTGTAATGGTGTAACTATTACCGCCGGTAGGATCGGTTTCGGTTTTAATAAAATAAGGCCCGTTTGCCCAGTCAATGGTAGTAAAATCGCCACTAACCACTGTTCCTGCTCCAATTTCAATACTTACCAAACCATTGGCATTGGTACCTGGAGTTTGGGTTTCGGTGTAAACCTCTGTTCCACTTACCGAGCTTTGCAAAATGCTTATTTGCATGCCAACTGCGGTACTTGTTACAAGATTATTACCTGCATTGCGGATTACTGCCTGATAACTCATTTTTTGGGGACTTTGTGCCCAAATTGTTGCCGACAATAATACGGCTGTTATAATGGTAAATAGTTTTTTCATTGTTTGTTATTTTTACAAATTCAACTTCTTTTTTATTTGTTCCCGATACGCTTCGCTACCAGGGCTAAATTCGACTATATGTTTTTTTAAAAAAAACACTGTCTTATTGAGCTTTAATGATTTTAAATGTTTTTATTTCTTTGTTGCCTTCTGTAATTTTTACAAAATACGTTGCAGTTACAAGGTTGCTCATAGCAACGCTGGTTAAGTTGCTTGTAATCTTTTTGTTTTGCAAAAGTTTCCCATTCATGTCATGCAGTTGATAGCTTAAGTCTTTAAACTTTTCAGTTTCAACTTTTAACTGCAAAAAATCAAATGTTGGGTTGGGATAAGCTGAAATGGCAAGATTAATCGCAGTTTGTTCAATCCCTGTTACAACCCAAATTTCAAATGGTTGCTGTACACCTTGTGCCACCGAACCACTTGTTCCGGTATTGGTGGTGTAAACTACCTGTCCAACGGAATAGCTCACCGAGCCTCCGCTACCAGATGCATTTCCGCCAGTGACGTTAACGCTTTCCTATGCTTGTAATCCTGTTAGTCCAAGTCCTAACAAGAGTACGGCACTTAATTTTAATCGTTTGTGTCGCATTTTTATCCTCTTTTTTTATTTGATTAATATCGTTTTAATGTTCATTATTCAGTGTCTTTTCATTGTCACTGTCCGTTTTTTATTTGTGTTTTTATGGCTACTAAAGATCCAGGTGGAGTTATCGTAAATGATTTTTGCCAACGCAAAACCATTTGCGTCAGTTATCTTATAGATACTTGCACTTCTATGAGAATTTGCATTTAAAAAAGATATTTATTTTGAATCGGAATTTTTATTGCTGGTGCAAATGAGCTTATTGGGATTTACAGAAAAACTTCTCTTATTTATGATCCATAATTTAAAAGCAAGATCAGTTTCAATATAGAGTTACTATTAATTTATGTAATATAAGATGTAATGTAACTTCCAATTCATAAAAAAACTTATTTTTAATTGATACAGATATGCCCATTAAACGCATAAAAGCATGACAATTAAACTTATAATCTGATATTGCAATTATTAAAATATATTATCTAGTAACATAAGTTTACTGTTTCAGTGCATATAATATTTGTAATTGAAATAGATGCTTATAAATATCCTCAGATCCATTGAGTAAAATGCAGTTAAATGAGAGGTATAGGAAAATTATTATAATTGCACACTGAAAAATTCGCATTGAAAATAAATCTTGAGCCTTTGTCCATTGTATTTTGTAATATTAGTACCTTTACAAGAAGGAATTATCTATCTGTTAAATCAAACAGTTTGTGGCCTTTATCAAGGATCTTTTAAAATACAGTATATATTTTTGTACTTTTAATAATTATATTCACCTAAAACCAATCGAGCTATGAAATCAAACATGGGAACTACTGACAAAATTATCCGCATAGCCGCCGCTGTGCTAATTGTAATTTTATATTTTACCGGAGTTATCACTCTCACATTGGGAATCATACTGCTGGTTATTGCTGGCGTATTTGTACTCACCAGCCTGTTTAGTTTTTGCCCGATTTGGGCAATATTTGGTGTTAATACTTGCAAGAATAAAGCATAACACAAAAAAGTTTTTATAAAAAGAGGCTGTTCCATTGGATTGAAACAGCCTCTTTTGCATTTATAAATGAGCACTTAGCAATGTGATCGGATTTTGTCAAAAATAATATCCTACCGAAAAACTAAGTCTTGTATTAGTAACCGGAGTAGAATCATAAACTTTGAAATGTTCATCAGTCTTTCCATACGCAGCAGTGGTAAACTCACATTCTGCCGCAAGGGTTAATTTCCCGTTTATATAACTGATCATAGGTGCAAGGCGATAAACATATTCAATATCGGCATCACGCGCATAAACAGCACCGCTTATTGATTCCTTCGCACCGAATCCTTTGGTATAGCCGGCAAAAAAAGATCCCTGCCAGGTTTTGCCGGTTGTCTGGAAATTTATCCAACCGGTAAGATAATTCAAAGGAATATATTCGTGCAGGTTGGTTAATACGTCAGTTTTACTCACCCCATAACCACCCATTACCAGGTGATCGTTAAGCCCCTGACCGTAAATCCACTGCATCCTTATTACAAGAGGCTTCATTTTAGCCGTTGCAAATGCAGTGTACGACAGGCAATTTACCGCTGCATCAGTAGCGTATAAGCTATCAGTGACCAGCCTTGGATGTATGTGTTTGTAATCAATGCCGGCACCAGCAAATAAATTTCCTGTAATATAATGAACCTGGGCATGTAGATTTGGTATGGCACTGTTGCGTAAATAAACCGATGACGCTCCCGATGGACCGTTATTCATATAATCGCGTTGTGACAAAACAGCAAATACCGTATTAAATTTTCCTCTCGAATAATCGATCCTGATCTGGGGCTGCCTGCTGAAGGGGTGAAAAGGCGCGCCTGTATTGAGCGCCAGCACATTCGGAATCATTTCGGGAATAGTGATAGGATGCCAATACTGACCGGCAGTAATTGCAGTATGAGTCCATTTCAACCTCAGGTAAGCATGACGAAGGCGGAAACTGTTATTTTCGGAATTTGAAGCACCGGTAAAATCCCCTTCAATCAACGCTAAAACCTTTGCACCCAGCACATCCGGGCCTGTAGCTTTCATAGCTAATCTTGCCATCATGGCATACTGGTTAAAGCTGCCTTGGGCATTAATATCCTTACCGTTTTTATCGAAGCTCACTTTTTTGGGATAAAGTAATAAGTATCCTTCCCTGGCTTCGACCACCTGGCGGGTATCATACATGCCTTCTGCTTTAACAAAACCGCTCCAGGTAAGCGAAGGTTTTTCAGAAGTTGAAACTGGTTTTGATTCTTGCGAAAAGACTTGATTAAGACTAAAAAGCAGAAACACAAAGGAAAATGCAGCAATCCGGGTATTGATTGTATTCATATTATACTATTTATTGTCAATGAGTTAGATTGAAAAAATAAATTTTACATTGCTTTTTAAAAAGCGGGCAAAGATACAGGAAAATGAATGCCACAAACAAGAAGTTGAAAAAGAGTGATCCGATTTGAAATTGAGAAGACGGAAGACGGAAGACAGAAGACGGAAAACGGAAGCGAATTCACTTTCATTACCTCTTTCATTTATAAATCCTTAGTTACATTTCTTTAAATGAACTGTTTGGATAACTAATTGTAAACTAGTGAATTTAAGCTGTTTCGAAACTATAAATAGAAATTTAGATTTGAGACTTAAGATTTGGGGCTTGGGGCTTGGAATTTGCAACTTTAAATTTAGAAAAGACCCCTCTGTCCTTCGGACATCTCCCCGTTGGGGAGAACCCTCCGAGCAAAGCTTCGTAGTAACTTTAGTTTTGGAACAAGAATTGAAACTTGGAATTTCATTATTCAATATTCATTATTCACTATTTTCATCCCTCTGTCCTTCGGACATCTCCCCGTTGGGGGGAACCCACCGAACAAATTCTGATAGTAATTTGAATTTAGGAGCGAGGATTTGAGTTCTGGAATTTGAGACCTGGAATTCCCCCAATCCCTCTCCTGTCGATTAAAAATAAGGTTTTAGCGATAACTCAACGGCTCTTAACGATTAGCTTTTTACACATGCCTAACAATTTATACTTTTACTTTCATTTTTCTGAAAACATAACCTAACTTTAATCTGTTACTTTTTATGAACTTATTATTAAAACAATCACTTATGGCAGCTGCAGGCATTATAGCCCTTGCAATAGGCACCGGCGGATGTGGCGACAAAGGCAAAGAAAAAAAGGCCGAACCTGCATTGAGCGCCGCTAACATGGATACCACTGTAAAAGCAGGCGACGATTTTTACAGATTTGCTAATGGCAACTGGCTTAAAAACAATCCAGTACCCGCCGAATATAGCCGTTATGGCGCGTTCGAAGCACTACAGGAAGAAAACTACATTCAATTAAAAACTATCCTGGCTGATGCATCGGCCGACAAAAATGCTGCGGAAGGATCGGTAAACCAGAAGATACGCGATTTTTATAATTCCGGAATGGATACGTTAAAAATTGAAAAAGCTGGTATTAGTCCGCTTAAAGCTGATCTGGATATGATTGGTGCCTTTGCAACTCCGGCTGATGTTCAGAAAATGGTTATCCGGCAACATGCTTCAGGCAATTACCCGCTTTTTTATTTATACAGCTCTGCCGACGAGAAAAATTCGAACCAGGTTATCGCTAACACTCATCAGGGAGGATTGGGATTGCCCGACAGGGATTACTACCTGAGCGAAGAAACACGTTCCAAAGAAATCCGTGCAAGTTACCTGAACCATATGGCAAAAATGTTTGTCCTTGCCGGCTCCACCCCTGAACAGGCTGCAAAAGATGCCGACATTGTAATGAAAATTGAAACTAACCTGGCGAAGATTTCATCAACCAGGCTCGAACTGCGCGATCCGGTTTCGAATTACAATAAAACCGATTTGGCAGGTCTTCAGAAAATGGCTCCAGGCATCGACTGGAAAGCTTATTTTGATGGTATTAAACTAACGGCTACTTCCGAAATAAATGTAGGACAACCCAAATTTTTTGCCGGAATGGCAGCCATGATCAATACTGTTCCGGTTGCCGATTGGAAAGTTTATTTCCGCTGGGATCTTATAAACAGTTCAGCATCTTCACTTTCGTCGGATTTCGATAAGGAGCATTTTGCTTTTTACGGAACCATTTTATCCGGTGCAAAGGAACAGCGTCCACGCTGGAAACGCATGATCGACCAGACCAGCAACTCCCTCGGAGAAGCCGTAGGACAACTCTATGTTCAGAAATTCTTCCCGCCAGAAGCCAAGAAACGGATGACCGAACTGGTTTCGAACCTTAGAGCTTCACTGGGCGAACGTATTGCAGGCCTTACCTGGATGAGTGATGTTACCAAAAAAGAAGCTGAGGCTAAACTTGCGAAAATCAATGTTAAAATAGGTTATCCCGACAAATGGATTGATTACAGCAACCTTACAATCGGCACTGAATCATATTATATGAATCTGAAAAATGCCCGGCAGTTCGAAACAAATCACGGCATTGCAAAAATCGGCAAACCTGTCGATCGTACCGAATGGGATATGACTCCCCAGACAATAAATGCATATTACAGTCCGAATATGAATGAGATCGTGTTCCCGGCCGCAATTCTGCAACCGCCATTCTTTTTTATGGATGGTGACGATGCTGTGAATTATGGAGCTATAGGAATGGTAATTTCGCACGAAATGACTCACGGTTTTGATGACCAGGGTCGTCAGTACGACAAAGAGGGAAACCTGCACGACTGGTGGATAGCTGAGGATTCGAAGAATTTTGAAGCTAAAACAAAGGTACTCATCGATCAGTACGATAATTATAAAATGTTGAAAGACCTGCATGTGGATGGCAAACTTACACTTGGTGAAAACATTGCCGATCTCGGAGGGATGAATGTGGCCTACAATGGCCTACAGAAAGCGCTGAAAGGTAAAAATGTCGAAAAAATTGACGGGTTCACACCTGATCAGCGGTTTTTCCTTTCGTACGCACAAGTATGGCGCGCCAATACCCGCGACGAGGAAACCATGCGCCGCCTGAAAGAAGATGTGCATTCGCCTGCCGAAACACGCGTTAATGCGATTGTTTACAATATACCAGCCTTCTACACTGCATTTAATATTAAACCGGGAGACAAGAGATACCTTGCTCCCGAAAACAGGGCGGATATCTGGTAGTAGTAGATACACAGCATGCTGTAGAGACACAACATGTTGTGTCTCTACAGTTAGATGTTGGATTTCGGATTGGGGGAAAATTCTCTAATCCGGAATCCGAATTTCACATCCAAAAGTAGATACACAGCATGCTGTGAATCTACGGTAATATCGGATATTAGTTTTATCCTCAATCCCATCCATCGTTTCAATCTCTTCAAAGTCTGAAACCCTCCGCTTCGGCTCCGCTCAGCGACCTGTAACACTGAAACCCAACTATGAAAAGCAGATACAAAATCCTTATCCACGTCCTGTTCTGGATATACATGCTGAACCAGGCATTTTTCCCTGTATTTCTCAACAAGATAGACACCAAACTGTTAGAGGACTATATCTACCTCAAGGATATCTTTATTACCATGCTGCTTAACATTTTTGTATTCTATGCAGTGTATTTTGTTATCCCTAATTTCCTCAGTCTACGCCGTAAATGGTATGTTTTCCCTTTTGTTATAATACTGGCAGTACTATTATCGGCTGTCAGGCTACCGGTTGAAATAGCGTATTGGAAATATATCGTTAAAATGCCGGCCAGCCAACTCCAGTTTCAATATGATTGGATATGGGCAACATTAAAGGTTACCGTAATCATAAGTATTTATGCCATGTTGATCCGCTTCAGTATCGACTGGTTCGATTCGCAGAAGTACAAGGATGAACTGATTAAAGAACGACAGGCAAGTGAAATTGCGTTGTTGCGATCACAGGTAAATCCCCATTTTCTGTTTAACACCTTAAATAATATTTATTCACTGGTGTATAATAAATCGAACGAAGCACCCAATGCTGTAATGAAGCTCTCGAGTATTATGCGTTACATGCTTTATGATTCAAATACCGACCTGGTGGCGGTACTCAAGGAAGTTGAATACCTGGATAGCTTTATTGAATTACAACAATTACGCATTACGCAGAAAGGATTTGTCGAAATTAAGGTAACCGGTTCAATGGAAAATCGCACCATTGCACCCATGCTATTGATTCCGTTTGTTGAAAATGCTTTTAAACACGGAGAAAAAAATCATGAACCGGGAATTATCATACATTTGAACCTCGAACCTGACAAGCTTTTTTTCACAGTAACTAATTTCATGAAAATTAACGGCCAGGTTTCGAATGAGGATTCAGGTGGTTTTGGGCTCAATAACATTAAAAGAAGGCTTGGATTGTTATACCCTGATAAACATGATCTGAAAATCACAACCACCGGAGATATGTATAAAGTTGAACTTACAATCCTGAATTAAAATGAAGATCAATTGTATAGCAATAGATGATGAACCACTGGCTCTTGATATTATAAAGGCCTACTGCTCCAAAATTCCATTTCTGAATCTTGAAGGCACTTTCAGCAATGCCATTGATACGCTTGAATACCTGCGTCATAACACAGTTGACCTGATGTTTCTTGATATACAGATGGAGGAGCTCACAGGTATTCAGTTGCTTAATTCATTGAAAAACAAGCCTCTTGTTATATTTACTACCGCCTACGATCAGTATGCATTGCAGGGTTACGATCTGGATGTACTCGATTATCTTCTGAAACCTATTCCCTTCGAAAGGTTTGTAAAAGCTACAAATAAAGCACTTGAACAAATTCTTAAAATGTCAGTGCCAACTGTTTCAGCAAAGTACGAAAAGCCAGTAATGATCAATACCAACACTTTTTTCTTTGTAAAAACGGAAACACGGATTGAAAAGGTAAATGCTGCCGAAGTATTGTATGTTGAAGGCATGGGCGACTATTGGCGTATTGTAACAAAAACACGTCGTATTATGACCCTTATGAATGCTAAAGGAATCGAAGAAATACTTCATGAACCAGGATTCTGCAGGGTACATAAATCATTTTTTGTGGCAGTGGATAAAATTGAATTTGTTGAACGCAAACAGATCAAGATCGGAGAAATCCTTATTCCCGTTAGCGATACTTATCAGAAGAACTTCTTTGAGCTGATTGAGAAGCATAAAATGATGTAGATGAGGGGTTAGGTTTTAGCGGTTAAGTGATTAGGGATGCTGGATTGTGGATTTCGAAGTCGGAAGACAGAAGTCGGAAGACAGAAGTCGGATTTGGGACGTCAGATTGAGGAATGCAGATTGAAATTCTGAAACATGAAACTCTTCAAACATTTCAAGCTCTTCAAACATTTCAAACTCTTCAAACCTTTCAAACCCCCAATTCCTTCCCCACAACATATGCCGTTGAGAATGCCGCCTGCAAATTATACCCGCCGGTATCACCATCGATATCAATTACTTCACCGGCGAAATATAGTCCGGGAACAAGTTTTGACTCCATGGTCTTTGAATTTACCTCATCCAGGCTCACTCCACCGGCTGTAACCATTGCAGTATTAAATCCACCAACTTTCTCAACCATAAATGGAAATTCACAAAGCGTTGACACGAGCTGGATTCGTTGATTTTTCTTGATATCAGCAAGCCTCGTTTCTGGTTCAACCTGAATTGATTGCAGAATAATTAATACCAAGCTCCTGGGCAGATCAAATTTCCTGAGGTAAGTCTGTATGGCTGTTTTACCTTCTTTTTCCGAAGCGCGGATCAGTTCATTTCTGAAATTATCCATGTTCAGATCGATAAAATTTATTTTTAACATATCACCACTCAGGATATGCCTGGAGAAATCAAGTATTCCCGGTCCGCTCAGTCCTTTGTGGGTAAAGCCGATATCGCCGCGATGTTCGCTGATTTTTTTATTTCCACGGTACAAATAGATCATTTTGTCCTGCACCGAAACGCCCGAAATGGAAGCCATACCATAATCACGAATAAAAACCGGGCTTAGCGATGGCTTTGGAGGCACAACGGAATGGCCCAATTGTTTTGCAAAATGATACCCGTCACCCGTTGAACCAGTTGCCGGATATGACATTCCACCGGTTGTAATTACAAGAAACCTGGCAGAAAATATAGCCGTATTGGTTTTCACTTCAAAACCATCCTCTGTCTTATTAATTTCGGCAACATGCTGATTACATGATATCTCGATATTATTTTTCGAACAAACATTTACCAAAACCTGCAATACATCTGCGGCTTTTTGTGATGCCGGAAATACTTTACCGTTTTTATCAACCACTGTTTCCATTCCATGATCTTCGAAAAAACGGAGCAGGTCGGTGTTGGTAAAGCTGTGCAAAGCCGTTTTCAGAAACCGCTGGTTATGGCCATAGTGACTAAAAAAATTACTTAACTTACAATCGTGTGTAAGGTTGCAGCGGCCAGTGCCTGAAATAAGGAGTTTTTTGCCGGGCGTGGCATTTTTCTCCAGCACTATAACCTTGCCGCCTTTGCAATGAATGGCTGCAAAAAGGCCGGCAGGTCCTGCCCCAATAATAAGAACATCAGCAGTTTTCAAATGGAGTGATTAACAATAACGAGATTTTTGCTGCAAAAGTAGGGAGAAAGATAGGGTTTCTGAAAAATATCAGTTAAGAACCAAATCCCATGTTTTTACAATTATAAAAGCATCGGAATGTCCGGAAAACAATACGCCTGAAGAGTTCCAATCAATTCTGATAGGAAAACATAAATCAGTGTAAATCAATACGACCAATTTCAACGGATGCACTGTCTTCCTTTTCCTTCTTAAAAGTAATCTGATCATAAATAATTTTAAACCAGATAAGTATGCATGGTAAAACTTTGAGATTGTATTGAATTACATATTCATCTCTCAGAAACCGGGGGAAAATATCCGTCGGAGACAAAGATGTTAAAATGAACGCGCTAACAAACAAGGCAATATTGATATAATTTTTCGGACTTGCCACAAACCACAACGAAATTCCGGCCATGGCAATAATAAACGTTGGCGATTCAGCCTTATGATTGAATATCACAATCCATATCAAAACAGAGGATAAGGCCAGTATCCTGAACGTAAAGTATTTGAAGTTCTGAAACTTGTAAAAAGGCAACATGAAAACCAACGCTCCACCCAGTACAACAAAAAGTTTATTAACGGGGATTCCGAACCACGAATTGAACCAACCCATAACCGAGTATCCATATGAAGTTTCATGATCATTATAGAGCATATTGCCATAAGATATGTACAGGTTTTTATAGTGTTCGGGACTGACAAAAGCTAATGGAATTGCAAAAAGGAGTATGCTCCAAAAAGCTGAATAAAGAATTAATTTCCATTTTTGGGGATAAAACAAGAACAGGGCAAAACCAACTATTCCAAATAATTTTATGTAAACGGAGAAAACAACACAAAACGTTGCGAGTATGAGCTTATCCTTTTCGAGCAATCCTAGTGTTAAAATTAATAAACCGGCAATAAGCGCGTTCGATTGTCCATTTTGCAATGAGGTCATCAATTCGATCAATGAAAGTAAAAGAATTAAACTTTTCTGTTTATCCGTATATCGGGGAAGATAATAAACCGCAAACAGAAGTAACAATGCGTTGAATAAATTCCACAAACTTAGTCCGAGCCAATCGGGAAATATGGCAAAGAGTCCGAAAAATGCAGCGAAGGTTGGTGTGTATTTGAATAAATCCCATTGCTCCAGCGGATATAAGATGTATAAATCTTTATTTTCGAGCAGATGATGAAACGATTGCTCAAATATGACATAATTATTGTAAAACGTATACTCCAATCCTCCATCGAGAAAAGTTTTATTTCCTGACATCAAAGCCTGAATACCAGCAAATAAAGCAAAAATTACAAATAATACAAACAGGACTTTTTTTTGAAGTATGAAGTTTCCAAACTTGTTTACCATTTTTAATAAAAGTTATAGTCAATATCGATGTGTTAGTATCCGGAACAAAACTTTAGTTTCCAAATTTGCAACATTGTCAGCGAAATTAAGAATAATGCGCAATATTTCGTCTGTTCACTTATTTCTTGTCACTATAATACCGAACCATAGGTCTGTTTTTAGAGGTTTGATCCACAATATCGAAACCGGCACGCTCAAATGATTTATACAAACCAATCCATGCAAATGAATCCGGTAAGGATTCCGTCGTCGGGATAGTTGGATAAGCTTCAATAATTTTAATGCCTTTTTCTTTGGCATAACTGATAACACCTTTCAATAATTCCAGGGTAATTCCTTTTCGGCGGAAGTTTTTATCAATAAAAAAACAAGGTATTGACCACACCGGTTTGTCATCAATTCGTTTGTGAACACGCGATCTTTCAAGTTTTGTAAAATCTTCTCTTGGAGCAAAGGCACACCAGGCAATGGGTTGTCCTTCATAAAAACCAAGTATTCCCGTTGATTTTTTCTCTTTCACCAGTTCAAGCATTGCATTCTTATTGCCATCAGAAGCTTTGCCCTCTTTAAAATCAGCTTTACTCAGCCGGTAATACATGCACCAGCAATTTCCGCAGGCTCCTTTTTCGCCGAAAAGTTGGACAAATTTTGTCCAGTTCGCTTTTGTCAGAGGTTCAAAAGTTATTGCGTTTAAAAATTCCGCGTCAGAATTTAATTTTGCCATTCTTCTTTAATATTTCAGTTTTAACAACCTCAGCTAAAGGAATTAACTATGTAAAAATATTGATTTTTCGTTTCATCAGTGTTTGATTGAATTAAGTGAGAAATTTTAGCATCGGAAACATGTATGATTAATGGTTAATTATTATTAATAAAGACCTCCCATTTCCCTTTTTCCAGAATCGTAAATGTAAGATTGCATTGCCGCAATACGCCGGCAGCCGGAATAGTAAATCGCAGGGAGCAGGTAACCGGGAAACTATACCCGGCCACAACAACTTTTAAATTACCTGCAGGCCTGTAACCGGATGTAATGGTAACCACAAGATCGTTAGGGATATACTTTTTCTGGTATTTCTCAAACGAAATTTCGATAAGATTCACGGTATCA
The DNA here is from genome assembly GCA_038237165.1 of Bacteroidales bacterium. GTDB lineage: Bacteria > Bacteroidota > Bacteroidia > Bacteroidales > UBA4417 > UBA4417. The sequence continues at coordinate 31,475 of JBBRYZ010000002.1, forward strand.
ATGGTTTTCTTTATGGAGTAATATTCTATTCCGGTAACGCTGGTAACCCGGTAACCTTCATCAGCGGGCGTGGCTCTTTTGTAAATTCCCTTTTTCCAATATCCTATAACTATTGAGTCTTTTCCGTTGATTACATGCCTGTATTCACCCACACCATCCTTAAGCCCGTTTTTAAATAAGCCTATGAAGACATCCCCATTTTTAAATTTATAAACACCTTTGCCTTCCGGTAATCCTTTTTTAAATAACCCATAATAAGTATCAATTCCGGACGAAACTCCCTGGCCATCAGCCAAACCATTTTTACACTGGCCTTCGTAAGTTCCTGAAATTTCGGGAAGTAAAACTTTGCAGCCGGAGTTATCTGCCTGTGAAAATGCGAACGATATCCCTGTAAACAGGATAAAAGCCAGCATAACGAGATGCTTTGAACTAAGTGTGATCATTGAATTTGTATTTATATTAGTTAATGCAATTGTTAAAATAAGTTTACTGAAATAACAATGCAATTTAAGATTTAAAGTTGATCCTGGAGTCGCAAATATTGAAATATTAAATTTAAAAAAAAACCTCAAATATTACTACGCTATACCAACCGAACAATCGTTTTTATAATATGCTTCCGTTTTTTATCAATAACTTTGCTGCCTGCTAACCGGAGTCGTGGCGCTATGAATGAAAGAATTTGGAATAAGGATTTTATTCTTCTGATATTGTCAAATTTCCTGATGTATATTACGTATTATGCAATATTATCAGCTTTACCGATTTACTTAGTCAGCGATCTTAATGCTTCGAAAATGCAGGTAGGCATTGTAATCGGGGCTTATACTATTGCATCGGTGCTGGTGCGTCCGTTTTCGGGTTTTGCCCTCGACAGGTTTGGACGCCGTACCATCTTTTTGGTGGCATTAATAATCTATACTTTGCTGTTTGCCGGCTACCTGGTTGCCATTACCATTATTGCCATAATATTGCTGCGATTTACGCAAGGCATAACCTGGGCATTTACTACCGTTTCGGGATCAACCATTGCCGTTGATATTATCCCGGTATCAAAACGGGGTCAGGGTATAGGATATTTCGCGCTTTCAACCACCCTGGGTATGTCTGTGGGACCGGTTATAGGTTTATTTGTCTGCAATCAGTGGGGTTATACCACCATGTTTGTTTCAGGCTGCTTTATAAGCGCAGCAAGCCTTGCATGTGCTTATGCCATTCATCTGCGAAAGCGGTTTGTGGTCGGCAAGCGCATAAAGCTTAAATGGAACAGTATGTTCGATAAAAAGTCTATCCGTCCATCGGTAAATGTTTTTATAACCATGATTTCCTATGGTGGTATGCTTTCGTTTGTTGCCTTGTATGGACGTGAAATAGGAATTCAGAACTCCTCGCTATACTTTTTAATTCTTTCCATTGGAATCGCAGCTGCAAGGTTAACCACAGGAAAGGCCTTCGACAAAAACGGACCACGAAAAATTATTACTTTCTGCCTTATTTTACTGATAATAGGCTTCCCAATACTGGCTTTAGCTAAAAATGCAGTGCTTTTTTATGTGTCAGCAATAATTATTGGTTTTGGAAATGGAGTAATATTTCCAACGTTTTCATCGATGGTGAATAACCTTGCAGATTCCACCCATCGCGGAGCGGCTAATTCAACCCTTTACACCATGGTTGACCTGGGAATGGGAGTCGGAATGATCTCGGCGGGACTGATTGCACAACATTTTTCTATTTCAGCTTTCTTCTGGATATGTGCCGCTGTGTGTGCCGCGGGACTATTGTTTTTCAGGATCGTTGTACTCAATCTTTACGAAAACCGGCTAAGTCGATAGCTGAATTTTTCAATTGTATTTTAGGTATTGATAACTTCTCAATCATTTATTCTCTGAGCGTTTATACAAAGGCAGATATGTCAGCCGTGCCACGGTTTCAACCACCAGATCACCTTCTTTGGTGAAGGGCCAAACGAATAGTGCTTTTAAAGGATGATCTTTTCGAATATTATCAATAGCTGCCAGTATAAGTCGTTTTGCTATTCCTTTTCGCCGGAACTCTTCCAGTACAAGAGCCGAGCAAAGGTAAACAGCATCATAGGTTGTATCCGTCGGAGTAAGCTCGAAAAGCTCCTTCTCCGAAATTTTATTATCCAGAAATTGCTTCATCAGATCAATGGAGGTTGGTATCAGCAAAATCCATGCGACAGGTCCATTTGCATCAGCATATTCCGAAACACTCGAAGGATGTAGTTTGTGCAACTGCTCTATAACTTCCTGGTTTACATCAAGCTGATCAGGATCATTTTTAACGGCAAAAACTTCGTCTGCCAGTTGGATCATTCGCTCGTAATTGTTGGAAGACATCTGTTTTGATCAGGAAAAATAATGTTTATATTTCGATTTTCTTCTATGCTTATTCAAGGGTTAACCTCTCCTTTCCGCATTCAATTAATTAGTGCTTTACAATAAGGTTTATGTATTTTTTAGTAAAATACCTCAAGTTGAATTTAAAATACCGAATACTGAACAATGCGAATCAGGTGTTTCAATTGCAACTTATTAGTTATCTGGTGATCTCTTTCAAAGTTTAAAACCTTGAAAGTGTTTAACGCCCAAATAGACAAAACATGAATTCAACCCTTGATTCGCATGAACAAGGAATTATGAACCCGATAGCTATCGGGTTCGAAGTAATGAAGCTATAGAATTAGCTCTATTACCCTCATTGTTATTTATTCAATTCCAATCTCCTTGTTTTTACTTCAATATTCGATATTCCTTGTTCATTATTCGATATTACAATCTTTATTGGTTCTGGCTTAACCAGGTTAGGATTTAGCCACCAATAGCAACCCCGATAATTTTACCGATTCCAAAAGTAACAGCTGCAGCCGCCAGTCCGAACAGCACCTGCCGGAAACCCGAAAACCATACATTTTTCCCGGTAAACAAGGTAATGGCAGCGCCAATTAAAAACAAACCCAGGGCACTTAAGCATACACTAAATGCAACTGCTGTCATTCCACTGATAAACATAAAGGGAATCACAGGAATTACGGCACCGATTGCGAAAAGCACAAAAGAATATAGAGCGGCCTCCATGGCAGAGCCTTTCATATCATCGGGATTAATACCCAACTCTTCTACAACCAAAAGTTGATGAGCCTGAGTCGTATCCTTCATTATTTCTGCTGCCATTTCACGTGCCTGGCTTTCAGGAATTCCTTTTGCCATATAGATTAATGCAATCTCTTTTTGTTCTCCCTTGGGATTTGTGACGAGTTCATCCATTTCGAGGTCCATCTGGTTCTCGTACAATTCCTTCGAACTTTTAACCGAAATCCATTCGCCCAGCGCCATCGAAAGAGCACCAGCCAATAATCCGGCGATACCGGCCAGCAAAACACCCTGGTTTCCTGAAGTTGCCCCGGCAATTCCCATTATCAGGCTGAAGTTGGAAAGCAAGCCGTCGCTCCCACCCAAAACGGCAGCACGTATTGCATTTCCTCCAACCGATCGGTGACGGCTTTCAAATTTCGAAAGCTGCTTGCCGGTTACATTTTCCTCCTTTTCGAGTATCGAGCGAAGTATTTTTACATGGTTGATTTCCGAACCGGTAATTTCCTGGTTTTTCTTTTTCTTGTTCGAGATAATATTGGATGATAAACTTTTTTCCGTGTCCAAAAGCACACCCAGAATATAATCATACCCGAACAATCGCCCGATCGTGTTTAAAGTCTTAGCTCGCCACGAAGGCTTTATTAAGTTCGTCAAACTGATATTTTCGCGTATCGCAAAAGCCTCAGCATGACCTTTTTCAATCTCACTCATCTGCTTGAACACATCTGCAATGGTTGCATCAGATTCATTTTCAGCCAGCTTCTGATAAAGATAGCAAGTGTCAATTTCAGTCTGTGTATTTTTGGATATCATAACCTGGATTTTAAAAATTTCACTGATATGCAATAGCAAAGGTAACTCAACCAGTTGATGAAAATCAGAATATTGAATCAGTTTCAAAAAAAAATGTCACCAATCAACGACTGATGACATTTGGAGCGGAAAACGGGGATTGGACCCGCGACCTCCAGTTTGGGAAACTGGCGCTCTACCGCTGAGCTATTTCCGCCTGGTTGGCTGCAAAAGTAATAAATGATTGCAGTTTTCCGAAATTTCCTTTAAAAAAAAGCGATTACTTTTCAAAAACCCTATATCCCCAGGCCTCAAGTGAAAAACAAGGCGTATCACATATAATTACAGGCATTTCAGTAATTACATCTTTATAACTGCCCTGGTAGCCCTGGCCGGTAAGACTAAAATCTACCCTTTCTGCACTCAGATTTAAAACAACCATAATTTTATCAAGCCCGCTTTCGCGTTTAAAACAAAGGATTTTATCGTCACGATCGGTTGTAAGCAATTGAAAATCACCTTTTGACTGCAAACTCCACATCGCCAGGTTTCTCATACGCAGATATGCAAGTTTAGTGTAAAGTTCAGCAACCTTATCAGATTTCCAGTCAATGCAGTCTTTATCAAAAAAACTGAGCCTTCGGTTGTTTCCGGCTTCCATACCGGAATACAGCATTGGCATACCCGGAAGCGTAAATATAACCACGGCAAGGGCTTCAAGAGCCGGTCCCAGCCGTTCTATTTCTGATCCGTTCCACGAATTCTCATCGTGGTTGCTGATAAACATGAGGTTGTCAGCACCTTCCGGGAAATCAGTAATCTCCGAAGGAATCCGCCAGCGGATCTCATCAGCTGAATATTTTCCATGTGCCATATCGTTCCATACATGCATCAGGTTCCAGTTGTACAACACATCAAAAGCTTCTGCAACCAGCTCACGCTCTTCAGCCTCGGCAAGCATAAAAACAGGTTTCACCTCATCAAGAGCAACCCTTGCCTCGTTCCAGAAACTTGTTGGTACAAGATGAGCCATATCGCAACGGAATCCGTCAATATCGGCAGTTGTGAGCCAGAATTTCATGGACGAGATCATCTCCGAACGCAGGTCAGGGTTTGTGTAATCAAGCCCGATCACATCCTCCCAATCGGGGAATGGCGGATGAACCATGCCTATATCATTCCGGCGGTAAAATGTCGGGAATTCATCCACCCAGTGATGGTCCCATGCGGTGTGATTGGCAACCCAGTCGAGAATAACATACATCCCCATTGCATGAATTTCATCCACAATTTCGATGAATTCGGACATTGTGCCATAGGACTCATCCAGTTTACAATAATCCCGGATAGAATAATAGCTTCCGAGTGTACCTTTCCTGTTAAGGATTCCGATGGGCTGCAATGGCATAAACCAAAGTATTCCGGCGCCAAGTTCCTTTAACCGCGGCAAATGCTGCCTGAACTCTTTAATTGTGCCTCCCGGCGTATATTGCCTGAGATTAACTTCGTATACTACCTGGTTGCGCGCCCATTCGGGGAATTTATATTTTTGACTCACTTGTTTTCGGGGGTTAGGGATGGGGTTTAGGGTTTAGGGTTTGGCACTTGGTGCTTGGCACTTAGTGCTTTACCTAATATATTGATGTATTTTTGGCAAAGTATTTAATCACACTAAGGCACAAAGTTCACTAAGCTGCTTTTTGTTATCAATGGATTTGTGGAAAATCTTTTGGTTTCCGTACGGATAGCTATCGGGATGTCCAGGTTAGGATAATAGACCTTTGATCGAAGCTGAAGGACAGAGCTATAGAGTTTAGAAGATTTAATCAAAATCTACATCTGAAAGGCATAGGAACAAGACTCTTCTAACATTTCAAACTCTTCAATCCCATCAATCCCTTCAATCTCATCAATCCCTTCAATCCTGAATCTACAGATGAAAAATCTCCCCTGCCGTATCGAAATCAATGTAAAAATCGGCAAGAGGTTTCAGCGATTGTACAGCTTTATGTTCCTGTTTAAGCACTTCCATTCTGAAGTCATCCATCACTTCTTTGTGCGTAATTGCCTGCTCTTCCCAGGTATCTTTATAGGTAAGCTCAATAAAAACGCGTAAATCGCTTTGGTTGATACGGATGGAATATAAGCCTGCAATTATAAGCATTTCTATGCCTTTAAAATCAGTGTGAAGCTGATCAACCTTTTGTGTAAACAAGTCAACAACAGGCATCACCGACTTTTTATTCATCCGGAAATCATCAATATTCTGGTTCAGGGTATTCCAATCGTATTCATCATACCCAATTTTTTCAAGACCGTTTTTTTTACGCCATTCCATTCGTTCGAGTGGCGGAATATGGTAGTAATTGTCGAGCAACAATAGTTTTACACTGATGCCGGATTCAAGGAGTATACGGCCAAGTTCGTGCGCTATCTCACATTTGCCGGTGCCTACTTCACCCGAAATGGCGACAATAAATTTTGGTTTGCGATCACGAATAACCCTGTCGAATAAAGTAGTTGCGGCATTCGTATGTTTTTTTTCAATGGTAACGACGTCGTTAAGCATTTTAAATTTCGTTATAAAACAATATTCTTTACTCTTTCGTTCAACTAACAACACTAAATTTGCTGTTTTTATAAACCGGAGCAAAATTACAATGAAAAATCTGATTTCTATTCATTGGAAATTTTTGGTAATTCCAACTTAAAATGTGCCAATACAATCTGAAACTCCTTGCCCTCACTTCCCCTATTTATGATCATTTGTTCAGGTACAACTAGATCCCTGTTTCATGAAAATGCCTAAAAACCTCCGCATATTACTCCGGCTATTTATCATTCCTGGTTTCCTGCTGATAATCATGCTTTTGATATTGAAAACGCCTGACTGGTTTAATTCGCTTTTTAACAGGAATGCAGGCAATTCGCCACCGGTATCTTCGTTCGGTATCCTTATGCCTAAAGGGTATTCGGTACATGGCATAGATGTGTCGAAGCATCAGGGCGCTATAGATTGGAAAAGGGTAAGAAACATGAAAAAAAATGATATCCAGGTTTCTTTTACTTTTATTAAAGCCACTGAAGGCATTACCAGGCAGGATAATAAATTCGAATCAAACTGGGAACAAGCCGCGCATAATGGAATATTACGAGGGGCGTACCACTTCTATTATCCTTCGCGGGATGCTGACAAGCAGGCTGATAATTTTATTAGAGTGGTTAAACTAAGTACTGGTGATCTGCCGCCAGTAGTGGATATTGAATACAGTAATGGAAAATCGAAACAGAAAATCTGCGTTGACCTGAAAGTATTTATCGGCAGGCTTGAGAAACAATATGGAGTTAAGCCTATTATTTATACGAATATCAATTTCTTTACCACCTACCTCAATGGAAATTTTGATAAATATCCTTTATGGATTGCCGGTTATTTCGACCACGACCGTTTTTATAATGAGTTCCTAACGCCATGGGTGATATGGCAACACAGTGAAAACGGCAAGGTTGACGGAATCCAGGGCAGCGTTGATTTTAATGTCTTTAACGGGAGCCTTGACAGTATGAAGAGGATGGCTTTGAAATAGAAGAAAGTTGTTTCTATAAATGTGTAATTATAAATCAGGATTCATTTAAACATATATCGATTTATAATGTTTATTAAAAACTATCCTGTCATCCGCAGCATTCCCTTTAACTTTGGCCACATTTTGAGGCAAATGTCATTATATATGACTGAAAGTGATTATATTTGGCATGGGAATTATTTCTAAAATCATAAACTTATAGTATCACTAACCCCTGTTGTATGAAAAACAAGGAAATACCTGAAGGCTATCTCTTTACAAAAGGATATACCAATTATATTTTCATGCTTTTGTTCCTGCTTTATATGTTCGACTATATCGACAGGATGGTGATCACTTCCCTATTCCCTTTTCTGAAAGCCGACTGGAACCTGACTGACACTCAATGTGGAGCACTTGTTTCGTCCGTTTACGGGTCGATTGTATTGTTTACTTTCCCGGTTTCCATACTTGTAGATCGCTGGAGTAGGCGAAAAACAATTGGTCTGATGGCTGTTTTGTGGAGTCTGGCTACCGGTGTGGGTGCATTGACAGGAAATTTCAGGCAACTGTTATCAGCTCGTACAATGATCGGTGTTGGCGAAGCAGGCTATGCTCCCGGCGGTTCAGCCATGATGTCAGCTTTGTATCCAGATCGGAAAAGATCGTGGATGATGGGATTATGGAATGCATCAATTCCACTCGGAAGTGCAATTGGAGTCGCTATAGGGGGTATAATTGCCACTTACTGGGGATGGAGGCATGCGATTGGAATTGTAGCAATCCCAGGATTTATAATAGCTATTCTGTTTTTCTTTGTAAAAGACTATAAGACAATCGGACTGGAAAAAACCGTTACAAAAGCAGATAAAAAAGCAGAGCGGAAGAAAGTCAGAATGTCAATCATGGATATGATTAAGGAATTTCTAGTAAAGCCGTCGCTTCTTTTTACTTATTTTGGAATGGCGGCAGTTGTTTTCACCACCACTTCAATACTCACCTGGTTGCCGACGTACTTTCACAGGGCACAGGGAGTACTCGAAAAAGATGCCGGGATTAAAGCAAGCGCTGTTATGCTGTTTGCCATTATCGGGGCACCACTTGGCGGATACATTACTGACAGATGGCGGAAGAAAAAGATCAATGCCCGTCTTTTAGTACCAACCATAACTTCACTGGTTTCTGCAATACTTATGTTTCTGGCATTCAGTGTTTTTGGCGGTCAGATGCAGTATCTGATTCTTTTATCAATGGGAATATCAATCACTGCTTTTATTGCCGCAACGGCAGCTGTTACACAGGATGTGGTTCATCCCGGTATGAGAGCTATTTCATACGCAGTTGCTGTTGTGATTCAGAACCTTTTGGGAGCTTTCCTCGGCCCTATTGTAATGGGTGCCATATCCGATGCCAGTGATATTCAAACTGCTTTCACATTTCTTCCTATAGCTCTGCTTATTGCCTCTGGTTTGTTTTTTGCAGGTTCATTCTATTATGAAAAAGATCTTCGCAAAGTAGAAAAGGTAAAGCTTGAAGTGGTGGAATAAACCGAAGGATTTTAAGATGTCAATCACTTAAAACTCTGAAATTTTAAGCTACAATATAGTTGAGTATTGTTTGCATGAAAGATTGTAGCCTGTGAGTTCTGTACCATTAAATTAATCTCTTCATAAGTCATTTTTTCTGTTGGTTTGTTTCATAAGTATCTGATTCGAAAAGCTTGTTTATGAAAAAAGCAATACTGTTCCTTATCCTGATTATACCGGTTGTACTTTCAGCGCAATCATGGAAATCGAATCCCATCGCCATAAGCGTGTTCAACAATGCCACTATGTTGCCACCGGCCTCTCTTACTGCGACATTTAACCAGCCCTTGCATCCTGGGTTAACCGCATCCTACGAATTCGGCTGGAAGGAAACGACAAACCACAAATGGTTTCAGAATGCCGGCATCAGCTATATGTACCACCAGTTTGTGTACCAGGCCATACTGCTTAATTCGCAGGCCGGATATCGTTGGAAACTAAGCAGGTTTTCAATCGAAGGATACTTGCAGGCCGGATATATGCACGCTTTTCTGCTTACAGATCGGGCAGTATTGCAGTCGGATGGAACTTATAAAGCAAAAAAAGGTTTTGGGAAACCACAGTTTATTGCAGGTGCCGGTGCCGGATTAGGTTATAACTTTGGAAACGAATCAACGCTGCGGCGAATCTTTATCAATTATGACATCCGCCTTCAGATGCCTTTTGTAAAGAGTTATGTAACACTATTGCCAAATGGCGCCTTGTCCGTAGGAATGCAGTTTACGCTTAGCCGTGTGGCGGATAAGGGAGATTGCAGTCCGTATTAAAAAGTGAAGAGTGAAAAGTGAAAAACGTAAAACGAAAAGTGAATAATACCAATCAAGGGTTGAATTTGTAACTTATTAATTGCCAGGCGAACTTTTCAAGAGTTTAAAACTCCGGAAAAGTTTAACGCCTAAATAGACGAATCATTAATTCAACACTCGATTCGCATGAATAATGAATAACGAAAAGTGAATCACAAATATGATTCTTTTTCACTTTAAATAAAAAAATCACTTTTTTTAGAACTCATACATATAAAGATATGATTCCCAAACGATATTTAATCTTCTTGTTTTTACTGGTGATGATCCTCGGCTGGTCGTGCAAAAAGACTGATATAAGCCGGCCTTCAACATTATCATGCCCGTTGGAAGACCAGTCCACTTACCGCGTTAACTCAAAAAGCGCGCAATACCAGTCGCTTATCGAAGAATACGTTAAGAAAGGTTTGCCGGGAGTTATCCTGCTGGTAAAAGATGATAACGGATTTTACATTGGTTCAGCAGGCATGGCCGATATTAAGGAAGGGATCAAACTTCAACCCTGCCATATCTCCAAAATAGCCAGCATTACCAAGTTTATGCTGGGTGTCGCCATTTTGCGGCTTGAAGAAAAAGGTATTTTGTCGCTTAACGATCCGGTAAGCAAGTATATTTCAAAAGACAAACTGAATAAAATCGGCAACGGAAACGCTCCACTTACCATTCGCAACCTGATGAATCATACCAGCGGAATATACGATGTGATTGATGACCAGGGATTCTATCTTCAGGTTCTTAACGATCCGTCCAAACACTGGACGGCGGACGATCTGCTTAAATATGTTTACAACAAACCAGCGATGTTCCCGTTCAGCCCCGACGACACAGCCGCATACAGCAATACCAACTTTACTTTGCTGAGTATGTTAGTGGAATCAGCAACAGGCAAACCGCAATCGCAGGTGCTTCACGAGGAAGTGATTGATAAGCTGGGTTTGAATGACACTTACTATTTCTGGCATGATCCGCTCCCCGCCGGAAAGATTGCCCAAGGCTATTACGATCTGTACAACAACGGCAACCTCGAAAACCTTACCGATTGGAACACCGGAAGCGGAAACGGCTATGGAGGCGTTTACAGCACCGTTTGGGATATGTACGAATTTATCGACGCACTTTATGTAAAGAAGACCTTGCTCACCCACGCTTCACTGGATGAAATGCTGGTATTTCATCACACAATCGAATCGCGGAAGCAACTGGGTGTAGCCTGTTTTAAGGATTTTATCGATATTGGCGATCCTGCCAAAGATTATGCCTGGGGTCACCGTGGCCGCGACCTTAGCTACAGCGCCGATCTGTTCTATTTCCCCGAACACAACGCCATAATGTCGATGATTGTAAACTACGGTACAGATGGCAACAGCCCGCTGCGCCCTATTTTCCAGGAAATGCGGGATAAAGTGGCAAAGATTATTGTTGGGGCGAAATAGCTAAATTAATTTATGAATAACATGAGTGTTTAACTTTGGCGCACATCACATCACGCATACCGCTTGCAAAAAATATAAATAAGTGAATCAGAATGAGGAATAAACGCAAAATATCATAAAAGGATGAAACACAATGTTTCTGTCAGACATCGGATAACCTGCCAGCAAATGGTTACTGGCAACAAAGTATATCAACAGAAGTATTTATTTTTTATACCTGTAATGCCCGATAATCTTAAACTGGAACAGGCAATCACAAAGAACCTGGCCGCCGCCGATATTATGAACTATCAATAAGCGTTGTTGGCCTTTAATTCTCTTATTTACCACTATTCCGATATGGGTAATTCCGCCGCCTAAATCCCAGCAGACAATATCACCGGGATGGTAATCCGAAGCATCATCAGTTATTGGCTCTACTACGCCCTTTGCCGAGAAAAACACCATCAGGTTCGGCACTCTTCTATGGTCAATATTGGTGTCAGTATGCTTTAGCCCCCATTTCTTCGGGTATTTTGCGAAATGGGCAATCATATCTTCGTGAACTTCTTTCTGAAGATCAATTCCCAATAATCGGTAAGCCCGGATAATCACATCTGTACAAACGCCACGATCTACAGGCACATCTCCGTTTGGATAAGGGATTCTGAAATAGGCCGGATCGTAAACTACTTTATTCTTTGTTAATTGCAGGGCTGCATCCGAAAGGCGATTATAGAAATCTTCCTGGCTAAAAGCCATTAGCGAAATGGAGAGAAAGAGGAATAAGGTAAAAGTTCGTTTCAAAATACGGGTGCTGACAATTACATTTAAACTTCTGTGCCTTATTATTTATGCTTTATAGTCTATGGTAATCTCAAACAAATATACTGATTAGGTATTGCAGATATCCAAATATTTAAAATATTATTTCAAACGAAGACAAACACAAAACAAAGATTTATTCGCTTTCACACCTTGAGAAATGCCAAGAATGGTAAATGGAAAAGTGGCCGCCAACTATGTGCTATGCATATTAATAAATTAGTCTTTAATGCAACGAACACTAAATCCCGATATTTTTTTAAAATCCCTGATATAAGCGCCATTCATAGTTAAATTCGTTACTATAACCTTAGCTTTTTCTGAACTATATTCTGTGGAGGACCACATTAGACCTAATTTTCCTATATCCCAATATATGCCGTTAAGATCCCGCAAACCTCCTGGAAGAGCAGTAAACTGAAATAGATTGGTAGCACCTTCATTTGGAGTTTCCCAGTGCGAAAATCCGGTTTCTTTAAGTTTGCCTCCCGTAACACTCTCCCCACCCAAATAATTAATCAGTAATGACCAATCATAATAACTGGGGATATGCCAGCCCTGAGGACTCAGTTTGCGCTCATCAAGAACAGTGTAAAAATTATAAAGTTTCCCAAAAATATTGCCATTGGATAGAATGTTATCATAATCACAACATGCTCCGTTTGTAAGTTGGGACCATTGCTCATGATCAGCAATATAAGGTATTGTCTCGCCATTCCGGAAGTGAGTAGTCTTAAGATTTTCTGCCATCCAGGTTTGACCTCCAATGGAAACAGTTCTATAAACATTCCCATCAATATCGGTTAGTGTTCCGAAATCCGAAGTTGAAAATGATAAGATATTTCCATATCCTGTTACATATAATGTAGTTGCATAAGCTCTGATATAATAAGTAGTATTAGGCAGTAAACCTGTAAGGTTACTGATAAATGTACCGTTATCTTCACGGTCAGATGTTTTTTTATCTGAGATGGTTGGTGTTGAACCAGTGCTCCAGCAAACTCCTTGAGTAATAACAGCTGAGTAACCCTCTGATATAATTTTTCCTCCGCAAGTAATAGTTGTTTGTGTAATATTGGCCACCGCGGAAGTTGAAAGCACTGGTAATCGCAAGGTGTTAAAAAATATTGGGTTACCATACTCCGTGCCGACACTGTTAGTAGCATATGCCCGAACATAATATCTGGTTCCGGCATTTAAACCTGAAAGACTGCTATTAAAACTACCTATACCTTCTCCATCTGAAGTTTTACTGTCGTTGATAGTAGGGTCTGGAAGTATGCTCCAGCAAACCCCGCGCGCCGTTACTTTTGATCCTCCGTCAGAAGAAATAAAACCACCGCTGCTGGCTGCACTTATGTCAATATACATTGCTTCAGATGTAGTTAAAACAGGTAATTGCTTGTTCTCTTCTTTCTTGCAGTTGCTTAGGCATATCAGGAATGTTCCAAATGCTAATAATTTGAATATCCGTATCCTATTTGTCTGTTTCATCTGGCACAAATCTTTCATACTGTTTTCTCTAATTCTGACCGATCTATATAATTTTTAAAATCTGCGGGGTAAAGGCAGGAAAGTCAATTAAGGTTGAAAATAAGTTGTTACTTTTTATTTTCATGAACTTACAACAAGTAACTACCTAATCCTTAACGCATCGCGCCGAATATCCATCCGTATAGGATCCACCCCCATATATACCATTATTATTCTCGTCGAAACTTAGCATAAGATGTCGACCCGTAATCAGATTACCAGATCCAAGATCTGAAAAATACCATACACCTTGCCAACTTAGGTTCATAAACTGGTCTCCAACACGGAAACCGCCTGGAAGAGCCGTAAACCCACTTTCATTTGTAGCCCCTGTATTAGGCACACCCCAATGAGTTGTACTGGATTCTTTTAGTTTTAACCTTGCTGCACTGATTCCTCCTAAAAAACCGATTAATGTGTCCCACTCTGCCCTGGTGGAAATATGCCAACCTGCAGGTGCAATCTGCCTACTGTCAGATATTGAATACGCATTGTACAGCCTGCCAATCATAGCGATGGTATCATCATTGCTAATGTTCAAATAATTACAATAAGCAGATGAAGTTGTATTATACCAGCCAGTTCCATCGATGATCCGGATAATAGGTTCACCGTTCCGGTAATGAGTTGTCCGAAGATTCTGGGCCATCCAGGTTTGTGTTCCAATAGTTATTGTCTTATAGATATTGCCATCAATGTCTGCTGTTGTTTCGTAAGTGAGATTAGGATTAAATTTGATTTCGAATTTTGTGTTGAATGAATATGTCATTCCATACCCAGTTCCCGCACTATTAGTAGCATAAGCACGAACATAATATTGAGTACTGGGTTCCAGGTTAATAATCGAACTTTGGAAAATGCCGATACCAATACCATTTGATGTTTTAGTATCAGTGATCATCGGGTTTTTATTTTTGCCCCAGCAAACTCCCCGTGCAGTTATAGAAGCACCACCGTCATCTGTAATGGCTCCTCCGCAATTGGCAGTTGATTTTGACACATCTGTTATGTCGGAAGTAGTGAGTACTGGTAAAGCAGCTATAGTTGAAAAGGTAGCCTGTGCACTATATGCTGTTCCTGTACTATTGGTAGCATATGCTCTTACATAATAGGTTCCGCCGTGATTTAACTGAGTAATCAGGCTGGTGAAAATGCCAACCCCAGTTCCATCTGTAGTTTTAAAATCAGCAATAGTCGGGTTTTGATTCATACTCCAACAAACACCCCGTGATGTTATTTCCGAATTACCATCAGCCGTGATGTGGCCTCCACAAACAGCATTATTGTCAGAAATTGCTGTTACTGCATCTATCGTAACTGCCGGAAGTTCCTTAGGGGATTCTTTTTTACAGCTAACTAACAGAATTGCAAATAGTGCTGTAAGAATACCTTGATATACTATAAGTTTGATTCTCATGGCTTTATGTATAGAATATTATTGATGTCAGATAATAAATTTTCTTAAATCCTCATTCGTTGATCAACGTATAGAATTAATTTGCTTTATCGCAGATAATTGGCCTTTTAACCCATACTTCGCATTTGTAATCTGGATATCTTTAGACCTTTCAAATATATAAATTATTTTCATATGGAAATACTTTGCAAAATAGTTTTTTTACCATAGCTAGCGTAGCTGGTTCCAGAATAATTAAAGCATCAAAAGTAAAGCTACTCAAATCCAAACTTTCATTTTTAATAGCAACAAGCATCCCTTTTCAAACCCATAACTACAGCTTTTCAAAAACATAAGCATCGCTTTCTAAAAATATAAGCACAGTTTTTAAAAATATAAGCACAGTTTTATAAACCTGTAAGCATCGCTTATAAAAAAGATGCGCACCGATTTGTTTCCGGCATGCATCTACAATCCAATTCCTGGCCAAATAGTTATAAAACTACTGGCTATCAGACTTATCGTATTTTAAAGCAAGCATTATTTACTTCAAGCAGCTGAATGGAGTGAAAATGAGACGCAGCACCTTAAAAGTCATAAATATTCTTCAAATATAGTATCCAACCTATGAAAGAGTATTTTATCTTTGTTAAGCGATTTAACAAACTTAAAAAGAATCTTTATGGCTGATTTATCAACCCAATACCTCGGACTGAAATTAAAAAATCCGTTAATAGTAGGCAGTTCGGGAATGACAGGAACCATTGCCGGTGTAAAGCATGCCGCCGAAAATGGTGCAGGTGCCGTGGTTTTAAAATCCATTTTCGAAGAGCAGATCCTTCACGAAATGGAAAGCTATTTAAATGATTCTGAAAAAGATAACGGCAATTCATTTAACAAAGGATATCAATCCGTTCTGAACGAAAGGGAATACGACCATGAAGAAGCCTACCTGTACCTGGCCGATCATGCCAAAAATCTGACTCTGGAAAAATACCTGGCATTTGTTAAAGAGGCTAAAGAAGCCGTCGATATTCCTGTAATTGCAAGCATCAACTGCACCTCAGCCTACGACTGGCATTACTTTGCCCGCAAGATCGAAGAAGCCGACGCCGATGCACTTGAGCTGAATGTGTATGTGCTTCCATCGAATACCATGAAGAATTCGGCTGAAAACGAAAAGATTTATTTTGATATAATCGAAGCCGTACTGAAACAGGTTAAAATACCGGTATCCTTAAAAATGGGGTATTATTTTTCTGGTCTGGCAACCACTGCCATTGAGCTTTCGAAAACCGGAATCAGCGGACTTGTTCTTTTCAACAGACCATTTCACCCGGATATTGACATTGATAAACTTGAAGTAAACTCCAAATATCTGCTGAGCGATCCTTCGGAATATTCACAGGTTCTGCGTTGGATCGCCATTTTATCAAGCAGGGTTGAGTGCCCGCTTGTAGCCACCACAGGAATTCATACCGCCGAATCAGCTATAAAACAATTACTTGCTGGAGCTACTGCTTTTGAAGTTGTTTCGGCTGTTTATAAAAATGGATACCCTGAAATATCAACTATTTTGAAAGGAATTGAGAAGTGGATGGACAGCAAAGGATATAAAACCATTGATAGTTTCAGGGGAAAAATGAATCAGCAAAATATCAGTAACCCGGCTGAGTTCGAAAGGGTTCAGTTTATGAAGTTGTATTCGGAGATTGTGTAGAATGCAGGATTTTCAACTGGAACGCGGATGACGCGGAAAGAACGGATAATCGTGGATTTATGATGTCGGATGTTAGCTTGCAGACTAGGAATAGTATAACTTGAACCTAAAAAAAACCTGCTCTAAAGGCAGGTCTTTTTTTTTAATATTCGTCAGGTAACTCCTTTAGTTGTGTGCGGGTAAAAACGGGTCCGTCCTTGCAGACAAAAACTTTTCCTACATTGCAACGGCCACATTTGCCAAGGCCGCATTTCATACGGTTTTCAAGAGTGGTATAAACCTGGTCATCCGTAAAGCCATATTTTTCGAGTACAGGGAATGTAAATTTGATCATGACCGGAGGACCGCAAACAATGGCGATTGTGTTTTCACCTACCGGTTTCATCCGGTCGAGAATGGTTGGCACAAATCCGATCTCACCTTTCCAGTCGGGGGTTTCGCCGCCCGGGTCAACGGTTGTAACCAGATTCACATCAGGGCGGGCTTTCCATTCGTCGAGTTCGTTTTTATAAACTAAATCGTTAACGGATTTGGCACCATAAAGTATCGAAATATCTTTAAAGTTTTCTCTTTGATCCAGACACGACCAGATGACGCTGCGCATGGGAGGCAATGCAATTCCGCCTGCAATAAAGAGAAGATTTTTACCTTTCCATTCATCGATGGGGAAAATATTTCCGTAAGGTCCGCGGAAGCCAATGGTGTCGCCTTCGTTAAGACTGGCCAGTTCCGAAGTTACCCTTCCGGCTTCACGGAAAGTACATTCGATATATCCATTCCGGGTATGTGGCGAAGCAACGCAAAAGGTAACTTCTCCTTCGCCGAAAACGGAATACTCGCCGAATTGCCCGGTATGGAAAGAGAAATTATTTCCTTCCTCTTCGTTGGTAAATTTCAACCGGAATGTTTTGACCATGGGTGCCTCCTCAGTGATTTTCTCAATCTCCATCAGGTAAGGCTGGTAAATATTCTGTTGCTCCATGTTGTGTGTATGCGGGGTTATTTATATTAGTATTTAGTACTTGGTGCCTGGTACTTGGTGTCTGGTGCCTGGTGTCTTGTGCTTGGTGCTTGGTGCTTGGTACTATTCACTATTCACTATGCACTATGCGCTATGCGCTACGCACTTAAAATTACCTGACTACCTATTTCACTCAAATGCTCCTTAATATTCATATCCACCGGGCAGGCTCTTGAACATCGTCCGCAGCCTTCGCAACCTACAACATGAAGTTGTTCTGGCATGTAAGCAAACTTATGCATGATGCGTTGGCGCCAGCGTTGGCTTTGAACTTCCCTTGGATTGTGACCGGAGGTATGTAACGTGAACAGCGAAAATCCACATGAATCCCAAAGACGGAGACGTACTCCTTTTTTGGTGTTCTGCTCATCCTGAAAATCGAAACAGGCACAGGTAGGGCAAACAAAAGCACATGCCCCGCAACCAATGCATCGGAGAGATTGCTCAAGCCATAAAGCTGCATTATTAAAGGAAGCGGTTGTATTTTTAACTACCGAATTCACATCAAATACAACTTTTACATCGGCAAGAAATTTACTCTTATCAATGTCGCTTTTTGCATCGGTGAGAAGATCTGTGAAAACAGTTGCCAGCTTAATGCCTTTTTCGGTAAGGATTTCAACAAGAATTTCATCTTTGCTGATTCCTGTAAACTGAAGGTCGCTGCCCGCCGTATTGCCCGGTCCGCCGCCCACTGAAGTGCAGAAACAATATTCATCAGCCGTAGGGCAGGAAAAAGAAATAATAGTGGTCTTCTCCTTTTTCTTCAAATATAGTTCATCCTTGGGAGTATCACCAAAAATGGCATCAAGCGATTTAAAACCGGAAGCGTCACAGGGTCTTACTCCGAAAAGAATCGTTTCCTTACAAGTTTCCGGATCAACAGGTGTTTGTTTTACATCTGATTTGCCGAAGGTAAAATCAAGCACTTTTTCCACTTTAGGAAAAGCTGCTTTCTTAGCCGACTGCGTTGACAATAATGCATCAAGTGCAACATCTTCGAGCGATTCAACCAATTCTATCTCCACGACCTTATCTTTGCGGACAGGCGCCAGCACAGGATACCCCTGCGAGCGAAACCTTTCAATAAGTTTTGGCAGATCGGTGTATTTCAGTATTTTAAGTTCTTTCTCCATGGGTCAGATAATGAAATTTTCCTTGTCATCGGGTTTATAAGTTGACAGGGCATAGACGGCATCGGCTTTCATTCCTGCGGTAGCGCCAAAAGTTTCCTGAATGGGCTGAATCAACTGATAGGTAAGCAGGTTAAGCGGAATATCCATTGGGCAGGCATTGGCACATTCGCCGCAGTTTACACAACGTCCGGCCAGATGCATGGCGCGCATCAGGTGGTAATCGAGGTTACCGAGTTCGTGGCTGGCAACAGGAATCCACTGCGGCTGATTTACATCCGTAGTACAGCGGTGGCAATAGCACATCGGGCAGGCAGCACGGCAGGCGTAACACTTAATGCATTTTTCAAATTCCTTGTTCCAAAAAGCCCAACGCTCCTTGACACTCATTGCCTCAAGCAGGGTAATCATTTCCTGTTCTTCCGATTTTATTCCAACATCGGTAGTTTCAAGATAGGCTTCGATGGAATGAAAATCAGTGAATTCAGTAAATGAATTATCTGCATTTGGAAACAAAGCTAAAACCTCTCCATCCTTAATCTGGAATTCAGATGCAAGCTGCATCATACTCCTCAAAGCAGATACATTGGTCAGAATACCAAGTTTACCAAGCTTTTTTACTTCATGTTTTAGAAGATAACCAGCCAGATTTTGAGTGCAAGATGCGTCGAAGATCAGTTTACCGGCCTGTTCGGCTGTCCTTATAAACGTAGTCCTGATGCGGTCAGCGGAGCCTTTTTCGTAACCGATAAATACATCTATCGTTTTATCGCTTAGTAGCTGCGTTACTTTTTTAATAAGTTCACTCATGGGTTGCGCCCTCCTCGTTAAATAAAGTGGAAACGGCAATTTTCTTATAACTATCGTTCGGACCGAATTCCTTAATCTTTTTTACTGTGTTATTCACAACATCGGCCCACTTGAAACCTTCGGCTGCAGATACCCAGCTGAATTGTATGCGATCGGTTTCTATCCCTGCAAAATTGAGCAGATTGCGGAAAACGATCCACCTCCTGCGTGCATGAAAATTGCCGGTACTGTAATGGCAATCATTTGGGTGACACCCCGAAACTATAATTCCGTCGGCTCCGTTTTCAAATGCTTTCATCAGTATCATAAAGTCGATACGGCCGGTACATGGGAAACGGATTATTTTCACGTTGGCCGAATACTTGATGCGGCTCGTACCCGTGAGGTCGGCACCGGCATAGGTGCACCAGTTACATACAAATGCCACAATTTTTGGTTCAAATTCCTGCATTCTATTCTGCTATTAATCGTTTAATAAAGCCATTACTTCTGTGTAAACCTGCTGGTTCGAGTATCCATGTATGTCGATTGCCTTGGTACGGCATAGTGCGACGCATGTTCCGCAGCCCTGGCAAAGTCCTTCGTTCACCCTGGCCAGAGTTTTGATTACTTCACCGTTTCTGTTTTTGATTTCTTCGCGCTCGATGGCCTGATATGGGCAGACACTCTGGCAAAGGAAACAGCCAACACATTGCGAATATACGGGCGGAGCCTGGCGGTTTACCACAGCTACCAGCGGATCGCGGGTTAACAAATCATTGCTGAAAAGAGCAGCAACTTTTACGGCAGCGCCTGACGCGGCAGCCACCGATTCTGGAATATCTTTCGGAGCCTGACAGGCGCCCGCAAGGAAAATACCGGCAGTATTGGTTTCGACGGGTTTCAGTTTGGGATGTGCTTCGGCAAAGAATTTATACGAGTCGTACGAAACGTGAACAGTCTGAGCCAGTTCTTCGGCTCCTTTATTTGCTACCCCGGCAGTCGCCAGAACAACCATATCGGCTTCAATTTCAATCGGAATACCACCCATCAGCGTATCAGCGCCTTTTACGATCAGTTTGCCATTTTTTTCGTAGATGGTCGAAACACGGCCACGCACATAATGTGTTCCGTCCTCAACAATGGTGCGGCGCACAAATTCCTCGTACATCTTCCCTCCTGCCCTGATGTCCATATAAAAAACATAGGGAGTGCCATCATGAACCTTGTGTTTGTAAAGCATAGCATGCTTGGCGGTGTACATGCAGCAGATTTTTGAGCAATATTCAATTCCCTTGGCGGGATCGCGTGAACCGGCACAGGCAACGAAAACAATCTTTTTAGGAATCTGTCCGTCCGACGGCCTGCGGATTTCACCCTGAGTCGGACCTGATGCAGATGCAAGGCGTTCGAACTGAAGACCGTCGATTACATCTTTGTATTTCCCATAACCATATTCGGGGAAATAGTCAGGTTTGAGAACATCAAAACCGGTGGCAAGCACAATTGCGCCGACAGCTACCTGAACAATTTCATCTTCCTGATCGAAACGAATGGCTTTTGTCGGGCAAACGATTTCGCAAACCTTACATTTGCCTTTAATATAATAGGTGCAATTTTCTCTATCGATAACCGGTTTGTTTGGAACAGCCTGCGGAAAAGGTACATAAATAGCAGGACGGAAACCTAAGCCGCGTTCAAATTCATTGGGAATTTTCTTTTGAGGACATTTGGTTGTACAAAGTCCACAGCCCGTACAATCGTGCTCGTCAATGCTTTTTGATTTCTTGCGGATTATTACTGTGAAGTTGCCGATGAACCCATCCACACTTTCCACTTCGGAATAAGTATGAAGTGTAATATTGGGATGCTGGGCAATTTCAACCATCCTCGGTGTGAGAATACACTGTGAGCAGTCAAGCGTTGGAAAAGTTTCGGACAACTGCGACATATGACCACCAATGGAAGGTTGTTTTTCGACCATGATCACTTTGTGTCCGCAATTGGCAATATCCAGAGCAGCCTGTATGCCGGCAATTCCACCACCAATCACTAAGGCGGTTTTTGTTACCGGAACTTTGATAGAGTTTAGCGCTTTATTTTTCTTGACTTTCTCAACCATTACCCTTACCAGAGCCTCAGCTTTTTCAGTGGTAAGATCATCTTTGGGATGAACCCATGAGCAATGCTCGCGGATATTCGACATCTCGCAAAGGAAAGGATTCAAACCCGCTTCGGCGCAGGCTTTACGGAAAGTCGGCTCATGCATACGAGGCGAACACGCAGCTACCACAACACCATCCAGTTTATGCTCCTTGATTGCATCTTTCAGCATTGTCTGACCGGGGTCGGAACACATATATTTATAATCGGTGGCAAATTCAACACCTTTGAGTTCACCAGTGATTTTGGCAACTTTTTCGCAATTTACCGTGGCTGAAATATTTTCACCACAGTGACAAACAAAAACTCCTATCCGCGACATGTTTAAGCCTCCGTTTTTTGAGTGGTTACTACTTTCCTGGCAACTTCTGCAACCGGAATTTCCTTTATGGGACGATCCGGCAGATTTACTTCTGTCATATGCCTGTTAATTCCAAGTGATTTAGCATCAAGCCCGACGGCAAGTCCCAATACCTGTGAAATATACAAAACCGGAATATCAATTTTCTCGCTGAGGAATTTATTGATTTCCGGGCGACGCATATCCAGGTTCGAATGACACATAGGGCAAGCCACCACTACTACTTCGGCTTCCCGGTCGTTTGCATCTTTCATTATATTTCCTGACAAACGGGCAACAGTATCGGTACGTGAAACCGACATTCCGGCTCCGCAGCATTCCGTTTTAAAAGCCCAGTCAATCGCATTTCCACCGGCTTTCCTCACTAGTACATCCATGCTTTGCGGATCTTCAACCCTATCGAATTTAAGGATGGAATGCGGACGAACCAGAAGGCAACCGTAATAACAAGCTGTTTTGTAATCAAAAGGCTTTACCACTTTTTCTTCCAGCCTGTCAGTTATATATTTGTCGATAAACTGAATAATATTAAGGATATGTGTGGTTCCCTCATATTTCATATCGATAATTGAAGCGACTTTTGAAGATAAAGAAGGATCTTCTTCAAGTTCATGCTTAACTAGCGAAAGCCGGTTGTAACAGGCAGCACAAGGAACAACGATATCCGTGATGCCTTCCCTTTCGGCCAAAGCCATAATCCGGGCCGGCAAGCTGAGCGACAATTCCTTGTTAAGGTTATGAGCCGCAGTGGCTCCGCAGCAGTTCCAGTCAGGAATTTCGACAAGCTCTATATCAAATACTTTTGCCAGGGCTGTAACCGATTCCTGGTATTCCTGAGCGCCACCTTTCATGGAGCAACCCGGATAAAATCCTACTTTCATTGTTTACCCTCCTCTTTCTTAATCTGAACTTTATTAAAAATAGCAGCTACCTTTTTCCTTCCCTTTATAATTTCGGGAATGGGATTCAGCTTTCCCTTGAAAAACATTTTGGGGGCAATAGCTACATCCTGCATCATGGCTCCTGTTCGCATTTTATAATCAACGATCAGTCCCATTTCATAAAGTCTGCCCGTATAATTGATCGAATCGAGAAATGATTTATGAAATGATATTATCTTTTTGGCCAGTGGATTTGTCTTTTTGGCTTTCACCGATTTCTGCCTCAGGTTATCCATGATGGTGGGAATATCAATTTCCATCGGGCAACGGGTAAGACACATCTCACAACTCACACATAGCCATATGGACATGGATTTCAATAGCTTTTCATAATGAACAGGTTCGTCAGTCTGTAGCATCCGCATCACAAGGCTGGGCGGATAATCCATTTCGGTTGCTACCGGACAGCCAGCCGAACATTTGCCGCACTGGTAACATTTATTAATGATCACGCCGGTTTCCATCTGCATTTCGCCGCTGAGGGATAAAGGGTGACTTATTTCGAGTGAAGCGGACATAAAACTAGATTTCGCTTAGGTTAAACATATTTTCCAGAATACTTTTTCTTTAATAATAGCATTTATCTCACATCAATCATGATAGTTACGATCATAAATCAGCCAGCCCATTCGAGCCGGAAATCAAAATCGGAAAGTTACCTGAAGAAAGAAAAGATGATGACACTGTTGTTCAGAATTAAGATTCTTCTGTTATTCAATTCACAGGCAAAATTAATATATTGAACAAACCAAATATGATTTTTTGCAATTTATAATGCTTTTAAATAGAGCACTTTCATGGGTTCCGAAGGTATCTCCATTCAACATATCGCCTGCTTTTATATCCAAAGCAGAAAAATGCCAATCAGGGGTTATGTCTTTTTTATATTTCAACAAAGCCCTGAAATGGCTATTTCTTTCCAACTTTTGATTCAAATGGAAAAGTATTTTTCATAAAACCAGAAATCCAATGTTAACAAAAAAAAATGCATTCCGACATTTTTAATCCTCTGAATATTTACTCAAGCAACAAATTCAATCGAAAGATAAACTCCGTAAAGTTATTATTGTATAAAGTGCGGGTAGTTTATTACTTTTGTGGGGTAAAATTTAAAACTCCTGATTATGTCCGGATTACCGGTACTCTTATTTTTTGACATAAGCGGTGGCGAACTGCTTATTATAATGGTGGTTGTATTCCTGGTTTTCGGACCTGAGAAAATGCCTGAAATGGCCCGCAAAGCCGGACGTCTGATGAACCAGATGAAAAAAGCTTCAAGCGATCTGACCAACGAATTCAAGAAAGAAACTTCGGTTATTCAGAACGAAATCAACGCTGCTCATGCCAAGGTTGATGAACAGATCGATAGTGTGCGCCGTGAAGTTAACCGCACAAAAGCACAGGTTGCTAATGATATGAATGTTGAAATCAAACCTGTAACAGAAGCTGACCCAGTAACTTCAACCGAAGGATCTTTAGCAGATAACCAGGTTCATACTGTGCCTTCAAAAACTGAGACCAATACCTCGAAAAAGGAATAATAAAATCATTTGAATTCCGTTTTTAGTAACAGTAAAACATCATTCCTGATCAGTACATATCAAATAAGATGAGAATACGTATCCTGCTTTTTACCTTTATATTCAGTCTGGCTGTTTTCCCGGTTTTTGCACAGAATCGCTCCCTGAAGGCAGCAGATGATGCATTCAACAATATGCAGTACAATGTTGCACTCAGTAAGTACAAAAAAGCTCTGTCGAAAGCCAAAGCCAAGCCTGACAAAGAAAAGATTTCGTTCCAAATGGCTGAATGTTACCGAATAATCAATAATACAAGGAAAGCAGAAGCCGCTTACAAACGACTTGCCAAAACCAAATATGCCGAATCCAATCCCCTGGTTTTTTTGTACCTGGCTGAGGCACTGAAATCGAATGAAAAATACGAGGAAGCAAAAACTTATTACGAAAAATACACTAATGCAGCTCCCAAGGATCCCCGCGGACCGGCCGGCTCACTTTCCTGCAAACTGGCTAAGGAATGGCTCGACAATCCTACAAAATATAAAATCAAACTGGAAAAAGTTTTAAATTCCAGGGAATCGGATTTCTCAGCCACCTATGCCGACAAACTATACAACACCATTATTTTTACTTCTACACGCGAAGCTTCAACCGGAAAAGATATGGATAACTGGACCGGTCAGAATTTCAGCGACCTTTTTGTTTCGAAACTCGATCCGAAAGGCCAATGGTCGACCCCGGTGCAGCTCGAAACCAACAATGTAATCAATACTGAGGCCAACGAAGGCAATCCTTTTGTGAACAGCAAGTTCAACCAGCTGTATTTTACACGTTGTCCTAATGATAAAGGAACACTGCAAGGTTGTAAAATTATGGTATCGCGACGTGCCGGCCGCAACTGGGGCGAACCAAAAGCCCTGGATCTGGGTGGCGATAGTACAACTGTTTTCGGAAATCCTTCGGTAAGCCCTGATGAGTTGACCCTTTTATTTTCGAGCAACCTTCCCAAAGGGCAGGGCGGAAAAGACATCTGGATGTCAACCAGGAAATCTACAGCTGATAATTTCGGCAGACCTCTGAATGCAGGCCCGGTTATCAATACGCCTGATGACGAAATGTTTCCGTTTATGCGAAACGATACAACCCTATATTTTTCATCCAACGGTCACCCGGGAATGGGTGGTCTTGATATTTTCCGCTCCACATTTTCGAACGGTGCATGGACAAAACCTGTTAACATGCAGGCTCCGATCAATTCGCCGGGAGATGATTTCGCGATTATATTCAATCCCGAATCAGATGAAGGATTCTTTTCGTCGAACCGCAAAGGTGGAAAAGGAAGTGATGACATATATTCATTTGTAAATCCACCGGTTCTGTTTACCCTTGCCGGTGTTGTGAAGGATGATAATACTTTGCAGTTTATCCCTGGAGCAGTTGTAAAAATTACAGGTTCGAACGGCACCTCGGTTGAAGCACGAACCGATGCGCAGGGACATTACGGTTTCAATAAAGTTCAGATCAAGCCCAATACAACGTATGAGCTTATCTGTATGAAGCCAAATTATTTTAACAAGAAAGCCAAAGAAACTACCGTAGGACTCGAAAGCAGCAAAGACTTCACAATCGATTTCAGGCTACAGCCAATTCCTGATAAGCCGATTGTGCTGCCGGATATTCTTTATGATCTTGCCAAATGGGACCTAAAACCCCAATACCAGGATTCGTTGCAGGGCCTGATAAAGACACTGGATGAAAACGAAACCATAATTATTGAACTTGCTTCGCATACCGACTCGCGTGGTACGGATGAAAGCAATGATGTACTTTCGCAGAAACGTGCCGAATCGGTTGTTAACTACCTTATTGACCGTGGTATTGATCCCGATAGACTAGTTGCCAAAGGTTATGGTGAACGTGTTCCTCGACGCCTGGCAAAGGATATGGTTAAAGACGGTTTCCTGTTTAAAGCAGGGACGGTTCTTTCACAGGCTTTTGTTGATTCTCTGAAAACAAAACCTGAACAGGAAGCTGCTTACGCGCTCAACCGCCGTTCGGAATTCAAGATTTTAAGTAAGGACTTTGTTCCTAAAACCCAGAATAAAGCCGTTACCGGCCAGGTACAAAATACAGTTGGCACTGAACCGGCCGACATTCCAGTCCAGCAAAAACAAACAGAAGTAACTCCCGGAAAAGCAGAGAATAAAGCTCCGGTGATTCAGGGGCAAACTCCTGTTACTCCGGGCAAAACACCGATAGTTACTCCTGCTGAACAGAAGGCAAATCCGGCCCCGATAACCAAAGCTCCGGTCGTAATACCTCCGACCCAGGCCCAAAAAGTCAATATTCAGATTAACCCTGATGACAATGTAGTGCAGATGAGTAGTAATCCCGACAATTCACTTTCGTTCAGCGCTGTTATAAATGGGCATACCACACAAATCACTTTGGGTGAAGAAGGTTCAGGCTTGAGTTTCTCTGTGGATGAAACCCTGAAAATGCTGAAATCAGGATCCATTGGTAAAAATGATTTCGCGGGCGATCCCGAAAAAATACTAAGCCATAATTCAGTGGCTGATAAATCAATTTTTACGGTAGGCGAAATTAACATCTCAAATAAATCATCATTCGACGTGGAAGCAACTGTACTTCAGAAACAAAAAGTGGCTGTGTTGATGAGTGAAAAAGTGCTGAAAAAATTTGGTAACTATGTAATTGATAAGGATAGGAAGCAGCTTATTTTCAAAGTGAAGTAAGCAGTTAATGGTTAATGGAAAATGGAAAATGGTTAACATTAATTTATTCAGGAATTCAAAAAACATTTAACATTAAACACAAAACATTTAACACTTAACAGCACTCCATGCACTAAGCACCACACACCACTCAAAGCACTTTTACCTCTAATTTTAAAACTCAATCAACCCCATGACCGACAAGTATTCGCAACGAGGAGTTTCGGCCACAAAAGACGATGTTCATAAAGCAATAAAAAACATAGACAAAGGCTTGTTTCCGAATGCATTTTGCAAGGTTGTTCCTGACTTTCTTGGCAACGATCCCGAGTATTGCTATGTGATGCATGCCGATGGCGCGGGCACTAAATCATCACTCGCATACATCTACTGGCGCGAAACCGGTGATGTTTCTGTGTGGAAAGGCATCGCCCAGGACGCAGTGGTCATGAATACCGACGATTTACTGTGTGTAGGAATTACCGACGGCATTTTACTTTCTTCAACCATAGGCAGGAATAAAAACCTGATTCCCGGAGAAGTGATCAGCGCAATAATCGAAGGTACCGAAGAATGTCTTGCGATGATGCGCGAAAATGGGATCGGCATTCATTCAACTGGTGGCGAAACTGCTGATGTGGGCGACCTTGTACGAACGATAATAGTGGATAGCACTGTAATAGCAAGGGTTCGCCGGAGTGATATCATTGAAAATAATATTCAACCGGGTGATGTGATTGTCGGTTTGGCTTCGTTCGGACAGGCAACTTATGAAAATGTATATAACGGAGGCATGGGCAGTAACGGGCTTACATCGGCACGTCACGATGTGTTTGCACATGACTATGCTTTGAAATATCCCGAAAGCTACGATCAGTCTATTGAAAAAGACCTTGTGTATGCCGGCAACCTGATGGTTACCGATCCTTCGGAAGTTACGGGCATAAATGCCGGCAAACTGGTGCTGTCCTCTACCCGCACTTATGCACCGGTTATTAAGGTGCTCCTCGATCATCTGAGGAATGAAATCCATGGTATGATACATTGCAGCGGAGGCGCTCAAACCAAAGTGCTGCATTTTGTGGAAAACCTGCATATCATTAAGGATAACCTTTTCCCGATCCCACCACTATTCAGGATGATTCAGCAACAATCAGGAACTCCGCTGCGCGAGATGTACCAGGTTTTTAATATGGGACATCGCATGGAAATATATGTTCCCGCGGATGTAGCGGATGAAATTATTTCCATATCCGAAAGTTTCGGCATCGCTGCCAGGGTTGTGGGAAGGTGTGAAAAGTGGGAAGGCAAAAAGCTTACGATTCAGACAGATACTGAAACATTCGCATATTAATATTGATTACAAAAAGGAAAGCATTGATCATTTGTAGAAACTGTAATATTTTCTAAAATGGAACGATACGTCCAACAACTTATTGAAGATCTGGAACATGTGGCATCCAATCCGCCGGCTCATCCATACGTTGAGTCACCTCCACATCTAAACGGAAATATTGAAATTGCAGAATTAGCGCTTACTCCTTATAAGCCAATCAGCGAATGGACTGGTATTAGCCGGGAAGAATTTCCTTGCATACTGCAACTTTCGATCGATCAGGCAAACAAAATTAACTTGGCTATTTTCAAGGTTTTTGCTTCGCTCAATATTGAACTGATAGATGCACCTGACGATTTGCCGCCTGACATGCTATACGAAGCAATTACTTTCAACTGGGATATGCTGATTCAATTTCTGCCTAACGCTGGCTATGACCTTGAGCTATGTAGCCATGATGCCGACTTCTGCCTGTATGGCGAATTTTGTGATTGTTATATAGACCCTGATTTTACGAATCTTGAAGATGACACTCCCGATATTGTAAAAAACGAAAGCGAAGAAGAACTGCCGTTTTAAAACAGGAAAACAAAGCTGGAATAAATAGCATTCAATTAAATTTTCTTAAAATCAATCTTCGGATTTGAGTAAAATAGTTTTGTTATTAATAGAATTTAGTCCTGAACTATTGTTAATCTGCGACAAATGGAAGAATTGGATAGCATATTACAGATCCTTTACACTGTAAAGGAGGATAAGGCAAAACTGGCGAAAATACTTACCTTTCTGGAAACGGAAATATATGAAGAAACGGATCAGAAGGAAGAAATCCAGGTGCCTGAAAAATTTCTGAAAGCTGTTGCAGAAATTGCCGACAGCATTGATGCCGGGTTAACATGTTTCCTCAATCTCGATACGCTCGAAGTGGAAGAAATTCCTAAAAATGAGTTAGAGTTGTATTATGATGATCCTGACGATGAGGACAATGATTCTGCCGACGAACCGGAAATTAAACATTTTGAATGGGAAAATTGTCTGGAAGTTGAGCCCCTCGAATCAAATGAATCATTCCGTATCATGGAAGCCTTTGCAGAAAACCTGGAAGACCATCATATTCAAAACAAATTGGTTAATACACTCAACAACCGCAAACCCTTTGCCAATTTTAAATTTGCCATCGACAATTCGCCCTACCGGCAGCAATGGTTCGGATTTAAAAAGAAATGGCTCGAAAACTATGTAAAAGATCTCCTTATTTTAAAGTTGGATAAAGATTCAGATACTCTTTAAACCTGAAAGGTATTTCGTCAGAGCAACTTTACAAGCTGATCTATGCTTTATCAAACAGATTGAAAATTTGATAATTGCAATATCAGGTCTGCAAACCAATCCTCTTTTCACGTACCTTTGCACCCGCAAAATCAATTACCCATATGTTAGATAAGCTTGCAGCCATAAACGAACGTTACCTTACTATTGCTACTCAAATCAATGATCCTGACGTAATGCAGGATATGAAAGCATATATAAAACTCAGCAAAGACTATAAAGAACTTCAGCCTATTATCGAAGGTTATAAGAAATATAAAGTGATTGTGGAAGGCATCGAAGCCTGCCATTCCATACTTGATGAAGAAAAGGACGAGGAAATGCGTTCCTTTGCCAGAGAGGAAATGGAGTCGCTTACCGACCAGCGCGACAAACTGGAAGAAGAAATCCGCCTTATGCTCATTCCTTCCGATCCGCAGGATGTAAAAAATGCTGTGGTCGAAATCAGGGCAGGCTCAGGTGGAGACGAAGCCAGTATTTTTGCAGGCGACCTTTACCGTATGTACATACGCTATTGCGAACGTAAAAACTGGAAGATAGAGCCTGTTAGTATGACCGAAGGCACTATGGGCGGTTTTAAGGAAGTTATTTTCGAAGTAAAAGGCGACGGAGTTTATGGTTTATTGAAATATGAATCGGGAGTGCATCGCGTACAGCGTGTTCCCGACACCGAAACTCAGGGCCGGATTCATACTTCGGCAGCATCTGTTGCGGTTTTGCCCGAAGCTGATGAATTTGAAGTAGACTTGAAACCCAGCGATATCCGTAAAGACACGTATTGTTCATCCGGTCCCGGTGGACAAAGTGTAAATACAACTTACTCAGCAGTGCGCCTTACCCATGCTCCTACCGGAATCGTGGTTGCCATTCAGGATGAAAAATCGCAGATGAAGAATTTCGAAAAAGCCATGACGATTTTACGGGCACGAATTTTCGAACGGGAATACCAGAAATATCTGGATGAGATTTCGAAAAAACGTAAAACCATGGTTTCCTCCGGCGACCGGTCTGCAAAAATCCGCACCTATAATTACCCGCAAAGCCGCGTTACTGATCATCGCATCAATTATACCATGTATAATCTACCAGTCTTTCTGGATGGTGAAATACAGGATTTTATTGATAATCTGCAACTGGCTGAAAATGCGGAAAGACTGAAAGAAGCGACGGAATAAATTCGGATTTGTCCACAAATGTTCACAAATAAAACACAAATAGGCACAAATAATTCTTGCTTATTATTTATCAATTATTCTTCAGGCTGGTCAGAATTTTATTGATAATCTGCAACTGGCTGAAAATGCGGAAAGACTGAAAGAAGCGACGGAATAAATTCGGATTTGTCCACAAATGTTCACAAATAAAACACAAATAGGCACAAATAATTCTTGCTTATTATTCATCAATTATTCTTCAGGCTGGAAAGAATTGGCACAATAATTTTGTGTTAATTTGTGAAACATTTGAGTTATTTGTGGAAGATACATTTCCACGCTATGCACCAAGCACCTAGCACCAAATCCTATGAACCGTTCCGACCTTTTCCATCTTATCCAGAAAAAGAAATCTTTCCTCTGCGTTGGCCTCGACAGCGATCTGAATAAAATCCCGAAACACCTTCTGGACTCTGACGATCCTGTTTTTGAGTTCAACAAACAGATTATTGATGCTACTCTGCCATATACTGTTGCTTATAAGCCAAACCTGGCCTTTTACGAAAGCCGTGGAATAAAAGGCCTGATCAGTCTGGAAAAGACAATGAATTATCTCGAAAATTTCAAAAGCGAAGTATTCACTATTGCCGATGCCAAACGCGGTGATATTGGAAATACTTCAACTCAATACGCCATTTCTGTTTTCGACAAAGAGGCTTCGGGATTCAGTTTTGATGCTATTACTGTTGCTCCTTATATGGGTGCAGACTCAGTTCAGCCTTTCCTGGCTTTTCCGGGCAAATGGGCAATCGTGCTGGCACTCACTTCCAACAAAGGATCCGACGATTTTCAGTTGTTGGCGGATGGAAATGAAACCCGTCTTTTCGAACGTGTACTCGAACGCGCCTCCGCATGGGGAACTTCTGATAATATGATGTACGTGGTTGGCGCTACCAAGGCCGAAATGTTTGAAGGAATCCGCAAAATTGTACCCGACCATTTCCTTTTGGTTCCCGGAGTCGGGGCACAGGGCGGTGATCTGAATGCCGTTGCAAAATATGGATTGAACAACCACTGCGGGTTGCTGGTTAATGCTTCACGAAGCATCCTTTTTGCCACGGCGGGAATTGATTTTGCTGAAAAAGCAGCAAAGGAAGCTCATTCAATGCAAAAAGAAATGGAAACCATATTGCAGCATAACCACCTGATCTAAATAGCTATGAGTAAGAAGATTATTCGAATTTTACTATCCCTTGCAGTATTCATGCTGCTGGCTTTTATATTTGCTCCTGCTTATGTTAGCCAGGCACTTATTCATCGCTATGCGAGAATTGACAATTATAAAATTTTTGATTACAGGATTGTCCAAAATGATCAACCTATTCCCTGGCAACACGATTCAACATATAATCTTCAGAAAATAAATCCTAAGTCACTTCAGGAAATTGGTTCCTTTGGAACAACTGCTTTCGTGGTAATCCGGAATAATAAGATTTTACATGAAGAATATTGGGCTGGCGCAACCGATACAACGCGTAGCAATTCGTTTTCTGTCGCCAAAAGCATTGTATCTCTGATGATTGGCTGCCTTGTGGACGAAGGAAAAATCAAAAGTCTGGATCAGCCTATCACTGATTTTCTTCCTGAATTCAGGAATACCAATGGTTACACTCTGCGTATCATAGATCTGCTAACCATGAGTTCGGGACTCGATTGGAAAGAAAGCTATTCAAGTCTTTTTTCACCAACTACCAAAGCATATTATGGCAGTCATCTGGCCGACCAGGTTCTGGCCCTGAAAGTAAAAAGCGAACCAGGAAAAGTATTCGACTACCAAAGCTGCAATACCCAATTGCTTGGGTTAATTATTGAAAAGGCATCAGGTAAAAAGCTCTCAGACTATACCTCCGAAAAGCTTTGGAAACCCCTGGGTGCGGAGCAATCTGCCTATTGGAGCGTTGATAGGAATGGTGGAGTTGAGAAAGCTTACTGCTGCTTTAACAGCACTGCTACCGATTTTGCACGCATAGGACAGATGGTTCTCGACAGCGGTCAATTTAATAATAAGCAAATCGTTTCGAAATCATACCTTAAACAAGCAACCTCTCCGGCCTCCTGGCTTAAAGGTGAAGACGGCACTCCCCTGGATTACTACGGATACCAGTTTTGGATGCTGACGTACAAAGGGCACAAAGTGGTTTATGCCCGGGGAATTTTAGGACAGTATATTTTTATAATCCCATCACTGAATGCAATTGCAGTAAGGCTTGGCAACGAAAGAAGCAAAGTACAGGTAAGGCATGTTCCATCAGATATTTTTACTTACCTGGATGCGGCGTTTGGACTGATAGAGAAAGATAGCAAACAGATAAGTGTTATTCAAAAGAAATAGATTGCTACTTTCGGATTTAAATCAAATGGTTTAAATATGAAAACAGGCACAATTTATCGCCCTTCTCCGAAAAAAGAAAATATTCCTGTTTCCTACTCCAGGAAAGCAAAAAGTCCTATTTCCTTCTCCTCTCAGGAGAAGGTGCCCGAAGGGCGGATGAGGTGAGAAGTGAAATGGGATGAGGTCAAAAAAAACGCCGGAATGATTCCGGCGTTTTTTTATGTGTTATGATTTACTAAAAATCTACCACCGAAGTCCAGCCAAATTTATCCTCGGCATCACCATACTGAATATCAACAAGCCGCTTATAAAGTTGTGTTGATTTTTCACCGGCTTTGCCATCAAGACAATAATTCCATTCGGTTCCCATTTCGATATCCACAATCCGGCGGATAGGTGAAATTACGGCTGCAGTTCCGCAGGCGCCAACTTCGTCGAATTCGGATAATTCGGTAAGTTCTATCGGTCTTCTTTCAACTTTCATTCCCATATCTTCAGCCAATACCATCAGGCTTTTATTTGTGATGGATGGAAGAATGGATTCAGAAAGCGGAGTGACGTAAGTATTCCCTTTAATAGCAAAGAAATTTGCAGGACCTGCCTCGTCGATATATTTCTTTTCGTGTGCATCCAGAAACAGAGCTGATGCAAAGCCTTCATGATGAGCTAATTCACCGGCAGTAAGACTGGCGGCATAGTTTCCACCCACTTTATAGCGTCCGGTTCCTTTCGGAGCGGCACGGTCGAATTCGCGGGCTACCATAATGCTTACCGGGTTAAATCCTCCTTTAAAATATGGACCTACCGGTGATACAAACACGAGCAACAGATATTCGTCAGCCGGGCTCACTCCTACCCTTGGCCCTGAGCCAAACAACAACGGACGGATATACAAAGAAGCACCGGTACCATATGGGGGAACGAATTCGGTGTTAAGCCGAACAGCAGTAAAAACAGCTTCTTTGAAAAGCTCAATCGGCGGAACAGCCATCATAATTCCTTTGGCTGATTCCTGCATACGCTTTGCATTCTCTTGCCAACGGAACAACCTGATCTTTCCATCCTTGCCCATATATGCCTTTAAGCCTTCGAATGCTTCCTGTCCGTAATGCAGGCCAGTTGCAGCCATATGGATTGAAACGAACTCGGAATCTGTTGATTCCAATTTGCCCCATTCGCCCTCGCGAAAGTAGGAACGTACATTGTAATTTGTTTTCTGGTAACCAAAAGGCAGGCTACTCCATTCTATCTGATTCATATACTCTGATTTATATGTTAATGACCTGTTTCCCAAATTAATAAACAGTACGACCTGATCAAATTTCAGTGATATTCTTAACGAGACAAAGGTAGAAAATATAACTGTAGTTATTATAAGTTCGAAGAATATTCTTTCGGGAATTTTTTAAGGTTTCAGGGGTCTAATGGTCATACGATAGTCATACGATAGCCATTCATTGGTCATACGATAGTCTTACAATGGTCAGTCGATAGTTATGCGATGGTCATTCAATCTCTTCAAACTCTTCAAAACCTTCAAAACCTACAAAACCATAAAACTGTCACACTGAGCGTAGTCGAAGTGCCAAAATCTGTAAACATTTCAAACCCTTCTAACTCCTCAAACCCTTCAATCTCTTCAAACATTTCAAACTCGTCAAACATTTCAGACTCATCAAACCATTATTAAACCTACACCCACCTTTCCCGCAAGGTGCCAAATTGACAGTCCCTACCCCATGGCACATGCTTTGATTAACTTTGGAAAAGAAAATATAAAATAGATAAACTATGACAACCGGAAAAATCAACGTACAGACTGAGAACATATTCCCTATCATTAAAAAATTCCTTTATTCGGATCACGAAATATTCCTGCGTGAGCTTATAGCCAATGCAGTTGATGCTACTACGAAAATAAAGACTCTTTCGTCACTCGACAAGATGAAGGATGAACTTGGTGATCTTACCATCGAAGTTATCCTTGATAAAACTGCAAAAACCCTTACAATCAAGGATCGCGGTATAGGTATGACTGCCGAAGAAATCGACAAATACATCAACCAGATTGCTTTTTCAGGAGCCGAAGAATTTGTTAAGAAGTTCAAAAATAAATCTGAAGCCGAACAGGCCGGTTTAATTGGTCATTTCGGGCTGGGTTTCTACTCTTCTTTTATGGTTTCGGATAAGGTTGAAATCAATACCAAAACATTCAAAAAAGGCGCCGGTGCAAAAGCCGTAAAGTGGGAATGCGACGGTTCACCTGAATACAATATCACCGAAACTGAAAAATCAGACCGCGGAACCGAGATCGTTCTTTACATTAACGAAGAATCCAACGAATTCCTCGAAGAGTATCGTATCCTCGAACTGCTGAATAAATATTGCAAGTTCCTGCCGGTTGCCATCCGTTTTGGTAACGAAAAAACATGGGAAAAATCAGAGACCGAAAAGGACGAAAAAGGCGAGCCTAAGGAAATCGAGATCGAAAAACCCCGCATAATCAACAATACAAATCCGTTGTGGAAACAGAAACCTTCGGATCTGACTGAAGAAGATTATAAAAAATTCTATCACGAATTGTACCCTACCAGTTTCGAGGATCCTTTGTTCAGCATTCATTTGAACGTTGATTATCCTTTCAACCTCACCGGCATCATGTTCTTCCCAAAAGTGAAGAAAAACTTTGAAGTTCAGCGCGACAAAATCCAGCTCTATTGCAACCAGGTATTTGTAACCGACTCAGTTGAAGGCATCGTTCCTGATTTCCTTACCCTGCTTCATGGCGTTATTGATTCGCCGGATATTCCGCTCAACGTATCGCGCAGCTACCTGCAAAGCGATTCGAATGTGAAGAAAATTTCGGGCCATATCATGAAAAAAGTGGCTGATAAACTAGAAGAGATCTTCAAAAACAACCGTGAGGAATTTGAAAAGAAATGGGACGACATCAAGGTATTTATTGAATACGGTATGATATCGGAACCTAAATTCTTCGACCGTGCCGAAAAATTCTGCCTGCTTAAAACAATGAATGACAAGTATTTCACTTTAGGTGAATATAAGGAATTTATAAAGGAAAACCAGACCGATAAAGAGGGAAATCTTACATTGATTTATACTTCGAATATCGAAGATCAGCATAGCTACATCCAGAATGCTCAGGAACGCGGTTATGATATCCTGGTGCTCGATGGCCCGGTTGACAACCATTTTATTAATTCGCTTGAACAGAAATTCGAAAAGAGCCATTTTGTTCGCGTAGATGCCGAAGTAGCTGACAAACTGATCAAAAAATCAGATGATCTCCCTTCGAAACTCAGTGAAGAGCAGACCAAACAACTTACTGAAGCATTTGAACAACAAGTCAATAAAGCCGTTTATCATATTTCAGTCGAAAACCTTGGTGAAAACGATTCGCCGGTAACTGTAACCCAGAATGAGTTCATGCGTCGTATGAAAGATATGTCGGCAATGGGTGGCGGCGGTCAGTATTCATTTATGGGCAATATGCCCGACAGCTACAACCTGGTACTTAATTCGAATCATAAACTGATGAACCAGTTACTGTCTACCGAAGATCAGGAAGTTAAGGTGAAAATGATCAAGCAACTTATTGACCTGGCTCTGTTATCGCAAAACCTGCTGAAAGGCGAAGCACTGACAGGATTTATTAAACGAAGTGTAGATATAATCAAGTAAAAAGACGGAAGTCCGAAGACGGAAGTTCGAAGACGAAAGGTAGTAGTAGAACATAGAATTCGGAAGACAGAAGCAGGTAGTCGAAGTTATGAATATGTAATTAGCACTTCCGACTCCGGTCTTCGGACTTCCTACCTTTTCACACCAATTACAATTTAAAAAAGAAAAAGAATTACCTTTGAATCAATCAAAAACAAAACCATAACCAATAAAACAGGACAATGAAAAAATCGTGGATTATTATAGGCGTAATTGTGTTACTTGTCATTATTGTATTCTCTTCTGTAAAAGGGACCTACAACGGACTTGTAAAATCGGAGGAAAAGGTGAACAAGAGCTGGGCCGATGTACAAGGCGCCTACCAGCGTCGGATGGATCTTATTCCTAACCTCGTGAGCACTGTAAAAGGCTATGCCAAGTTCGAACAGGAAACCCTGATCAAAGTCATTGAACAACGGGCTGCGGCTACCAAGCCAACAATAAATGTGGATGCATCCAAACTGGATGCCAACACTCTTGCACAATTCCAGAAAACTCAGGATGAACTTGGATCTTCATTAAGTCGGTTATTGGTTACCGTTGAGAAATACCCTGATCTGAAAGCCAACCAAAACTTTCTGCAGCTTCAGGCTCAGTTGGAAGGCACCGAAAACAGGATTAATGTTGAAAGGCGTAATTTTAACGGTACAGTTAATGAATTCAATTCAACGTTAAGAAGCTTTCCTACTAATATTCTGGCAGGTATGTTCGGATTCTCAAAGAAACCTTATTTCGAAGCTCAGGCAGGTGCTGATGCGGCTCCCAAAGTTGATTTCTAGTCAGATCCGATAGATACAACAGCGATTGTACATTCTGATAGCCTTCAATATTAGCTTTTGGCAAGTTGCCTGATTTTATTACTGATGCCTAGAAACCGTTAAATTGAATCTACGAATTGCATTACCGAATGGATGAAACCATAATAATTAAACTCATAAAGAAGTCACAAGTGAGTAAGCCGAAAACATTTATAGGAGATTAATTTAAGATTTCTTCTGTTTTCTTACTCCTGACTTCTTTTTTTTATGCCCGATCATTAATCATCTGTATAAAAGAAAACCGACATGCCCAGTGCAAGTAATTTTTTCACAAAAGATCAACAGGAATATCTTCGCCAAGCTATCATGAATGCCGAACTGGATACTTCAGGCGAAATACGCGTACATATCGAGAACACTTGTAAGGGTGATGCGTTGGACCGCGCCCTGGCTGTTTTCAAAAAACTCGGGATGGAAAAAACCGAAAGCCGGAATGGCGTACTGATTTACCTGGCTGTTAAAAACCGTAAATTTGCACTTATCGGCGATGAAGGCATTCACTCTGCAGTAACTGAAATTTTCTGGGAGAGTATCAAAAACAAGATGCTTAACCAATTCCGCGAAAATCATTTTACGGAAGGACTGGTTGAAGCCATTACCGAAACCGGGCAACAATTGAAGAAGTATTTTCCACACCAGACCGACGATAAGAACGAGCTCCCGGATGATATTTCATTCAATTAATCATCCATTTTCAGGAACATGCAACTAACTCAATTTAATACTCCGCTCATGAAATCCGGAAATTCGTTTAAAACCTTACTCCTTTTTGCCATTCTACTGCTGCAATCCGGATTAATTTTTGCCCAGGGCATTCCAGCCAGGCCAGATCCTCCGCGCCTGGTTAACGATTTTGCAAATATTCTGAGCCCGGATCAGTTGCAAAGCCTTGAATCAAAGTTGGTGGCATTTAATGATTCCACTTCTGTTCAGATAGCAATTGTTATTGTACCCACACTCGACGGTTACGAAAAGGCTGACTACGCCCAGCAACTCGGGCAAAAATGGGGTGTTGGCGGAAGTAAATTCAATAATGGTTTCGTAGTACTAATCAAACCTAAAAGCGGATCCGAAAATGGTGAAGCTTTTATTGCAACCGGCTATGGGGTTGAGCAATTTGTTCCTGATGCTACCTCATATGATATTGTTAACAACGAAATGATCCCCCGTTTCAAACAGAATGATTATTACGGAGGTATTGATGCTGCTACGAATGTTATTATGTCGCTGGTAAAAGGCGAGTTTAAGGCCGAAGCTTACTCAAAAAAGAAGAAAGGTTCACCGGTAGGCATAATCGTTATTATCATTATTGTTATAATTTTTCTCATTTCAAGAAACAATAAAAACGGTGGTCGTACCATCAACCATTCAGGTTCTGCGGGTATGTTGTTGTTCCCATGGTTGATGGGTGGCGGCGGAGGTGGAGGTTTTGGCGGAGGTGGCGGCGGCGGTTTTGGCGGCGGCGGAGGCGGCGGTTTCGGTGGCTTCGGAGGCGGTGGCTTTGGAGGCGGAGGCGCAGGCGGAAGCTGGTAGGATGAGAAATAGTTAATGGAAAATAGTTGACAGAAAATAGTCATACAATGGTCATGCGATAGTCATACGATTGTCGAAAGATGGTCATAGATTGTCATGCGATGGTTAAATAATAGTCATTCGATGGTCGTAAAGTGGTTTCATCTAACTTTTCAAAATCATGAGACTCTTCAAACATTTCAAACTCTAAGCTAAAGGGAAAATACTGAAGAGAATCTTACTTAGTGCTTTCTCCCCTATTCATGCTGAGAGGAGTCGTAGCATCAGGACGAGTCCGAGACCAGGCCACAGCCTTCAAAATAAATAAAAACCGTACTTTTGCCCTTTCCTAAACAAATAACTGATTTTATATCATATTACACATTATGTCAGATCATACATTGAATTTCGGACTTATTGGTGCAGGAGGGTATATCGCCCCCAGGCATATGAAAGCGATTAAAGAAACCGGCAATATACTCGTGGCAGCCCTCGACCGCTATGATGGCGTAGGAATCATGGACAGCTATTTCCCGGATGCCAGTTTCTTTACGGAGCCTGAACGATTCGACCGGCACCTGGATAAACTCCGCCGAAAAGGTACTGGGTTTAAAATTGATTATGTTAGCATCTGTTCGCCAAATTACCTTCACGATGCCCATATGAGGCTGGCTTTGCGCAGCGATGCACATGCAATTTGTGAAAAACCGCTGGTTCTCAACCCATGGAATCTGGACGCACTTACCGAACTGGAACAGGAAACCGGTAAACGGATCTATACCATACTTCAACTCAGGCTGCATCCTGCTATTATCGCTTTGCGCGATAAAATAGCCAATGGTCCGGCAGGAAAAGTTTATGATGTAAAACTTAAATACATTACAAGCCGAGGCAAATGGTATCATATTTCCTGGAAAGGCGACCTGGCTCATTCAGGTGGAATTGCTACCAATATTGGCATTCATTTTTTTGATATGCTTACCTGGATTTTCGGTGATGTGAAAGAAAACAAATTGCATTTACATGAAAGCGACCAGGCAGCCGGCTTCCTTGGCCTTGAGAAAGCCAATGTTGACTGGCATCTCAGCATAAATGCCGATCACCTGCCTGCATTTACAAAGGAATCAGGTAAACGCACCTACCGTTCAATTACGGTTGATGGAGAAGAAGTTGAATTCAGTGAGGGATTTACCGATCTGCATACCCGCAGCTATGAACAAATACTCGCCGGAAATGGTTTCGGACTTGAAGATGCCAGAAAAAGCATCATCATAGCACAGGGAATTAGGAAACAGATTTGAAGGGTTTGAAGAGTTTCAGGGTTTCAGAGTTTCAGTTGCTAATTTTAAGTAAAACTTTTCAAACCTTCGGACGTGGATTGTTCAAACCCTTCAACCCCAATCAAAAACCTCCCCTATCATCGGCTGGCACAGATTTTGAAATATTGTATTACACTTATGTTAATAATAATTTGTTCTTTTGGTGGAATCATAGCTAATATCCATAAAAATCATTCAGAACGGCTGTTATCAATGCTTTACAATCTGATTGTTATTTCGAAGTATTTCAGAAAAAGTCCCTTTAAAGGACTTGGATTCCCATTTTTGAACTAAATTCGCATTCTGTACTTTATTAATATCAAAATAAACTAATTTCATCCTCAAACATGAAAACTGCTTTAATTACCGGCATAACCGGACAGGATGGAGCCTACCTGGCCGAATTCCTACTTAAAAAAGGCTATGAAGTCCATGGGCTCAAACGTCGTAGTTCACTTTTTAATACCGACCGCATCGATCATCTTTACCAGGATCCTCATGCGGATAAGAGGAATTTCTTTTTGCATTATGGGGATATGACGGATTCTACGAACCTGATACGTATCGTACAGGAGGTGCAGCCCGATGAAGTTTATAACCTGGCTGCCATGTCGCATGTAAAAGTAAGTTTCGATACATCGGAATATACTGCCAATGCTGACGGAATCGGAACGCTGAGGCTTTTGGAAGCCATCAGGATACTGGGGATGACAGAGAAAACACGATTTTACCAGGCTTCGACAAGTGAACTTTATGGACTGGTTCAGGAAGTACCGCAAAGCGAACGCACCCCGTTTTATCCGCGAAGCCCTTATGCTGTTGCCAAATTATATGCCTACTGGATCACGGTAAATTACCGCGAAGCTTATAATATGTTTGCCTGCAATGGGATTTTATTTAACCACGAATCACCCATACGCGGCGAAACATTTGTTACTCGTAAAATTACTATGGCCGTTGCCCGTATCGCCTTGGGCATGCAGCAGAAACTATACCTGGGTAACTTAACCGCAAAGCGTGATTGGGGACATGCTATGGATTATGTACGTGCCATGTACCTTATGTTGCAGCAGGATACTGCCGAAGACTTTGTAATTGCTACCGGAGTTACCACCATGGTAAAAGATTTCGTACAACTGGCTTTCGCCGAAGCAGGAATTGAAGTTGAATTTACCGGTGAAGGATTAAATGAAAAAGGAACCGTAGTTTCCTGCAACAACAATGAGCACAAGATAGCTCCGGGAACCGTAGTTGTGCAGGTTGATCCGGCCTACTTCAGACCTACAGAAGTTGATCTATTGCTTGGTGACCCAACCAAAGCCAACACCAAACTCGGCTGGCAACCCGAACACAACCTGGCTTCGCTGGTTAAGGACATGATTGAAAACGACCTGAAACTGGCCAGCAAAGAGAAATACCTGAAGGACGGGGGGTTTAGAGTGATGAATTATTTCGAATAAAAGAATTTATCCACAAATTGCACAAATGCTTCACAAATAGTCACGAATGTTTGTTCAGCACTAATCTTATTCTATGGAAGAATATATTTTAAAAGACGAATGTTATAAAATTATTGGTGCATGTATGGAGGTTCATTCCGAACTTGGTTCCGGATTTCTTGAAGCTGTTTATCAGGAAGCTCTTTCTATTGAATTTGAAGAGAGAGAAATACCTTTTGTTCCAGAAGCCAGATTAGATGTGTATTATAAAGGCAAGAAACTAAATAAACATTATAATGCTGACTTTAATGCCATGATCAGATAATTGTTGAGATAAAAGCAATGGAAGGTTTAACCGACGAGCATTTGTCTCAGGTTCTGAATTATCTGAAGGCAACAGGATTTAGAATTGGACTGTTGATAAATTTCGGATCTTCTAAACTGCAGTACAAAAGAGTAATTTTATAATAATTTGTTATCATTTGTAAATCAAAATGATTAAAAATATTGAAATAATTTGTGATCATTTGTGTTTTAATCTGTGAACATTTGTGGATCAATAGAATTAAAGCATTGAAATAATTTGTGATCATTTGTGTTTTAATTTGTGAACATTTGTGGATCAATAGAATTAAAGCATTGAAATAATTTGTGATCAATTGTGTTTTTAATTTGTGAACATTTGTGGATCAATAGAATTAAAGCATTGAAATAATTTGTGATCATTTGTGTTTTTAATTTGTGAACATTTGTGGATCAATAGAATTAAAGCATTGAAATAATTTGTGATCATTTGTGTTTTAATTTGTAAACATTTGTGGATCAAAAATAAAAATTTGAGGATAGAAAAACATGAATAAAAATTCCAAAATATACATCGCCGGCCATAAAGGCCTTGTGGGCAGCGCCTTACTCAAAAGTCTTCAGCAGAAGGGATATACCAATTTTGTACTTCGCACCCTCGAAGAACTCGATCTTATGGACCAGGTAGCGGTTGAAGCATTTTTTGCAGCCGAAAAACCGGAATACATTTTTTTGGCAGCAGCTAAAGTAGGTGGTATCATGGCCAATAACATTTATCGTGGTCAGTTTATCTTCGAAAATCTGCAGATACAAAATAATATTATCCATAATGCCTGGGTTCATGGTGCGAAAAAATTGCTGTTCCTTGGAAGTTCGTGCATTTATCCAAAAAATGCGCCTCAGCCCATGCATGAGGATTACCTGCTGACCGGCGAACTGGAATATACCAACGAACCCTATGCCATCGCCAAAATTGCCGGCATCAAAGTCTGCGAAAGTTATAACCTTCAATATGGAACCAACTTTGTATCGGTTATGCCAACCAATCTGTATGGACCCAACGATAATTTTCACCTCAAAAATTCACATGTGCTTCCTGGTATGATGCGTAAGATGCACCTTGCCCACTGCCTCGAAAATAAGGATATGGCTGCTATTCGCCACGACTTTGTAAAGCGTCCTCTTGCAGATGTGCCTACAGATGCATCTGATAAAATGATACTTCAGTTTCTGGCAGAGCAAGGTATTAAGCAGGAAAAGGATGGTAAAGTAAGTCTGAGTTTGTGGGGAACAGGAACACCCTTACGCGAGTTTCTGCATGTACATGATATGGCCGATGCATGTGTATATGTTATGGAAAAAGTTGATTTTGAAGATCTCAAACCAACCGGCTCCACCGAAATACGAAATACACATATTAATATAGGTTCCGGTAAAGAACTAACTATCAGGCAGCTTGCAGAACTTGTACAAAAGGTTACAGGTTTCAATGGGGAATTACTTTTTGATGCATCAAAACCCGATGGCACCATGCGAAAGCTCTTGGATGTAAGCAAATTACAAAAGCTGGGGTGGAAATGCAAGATAGAGCTTGAAGAGGGTGTAAAGGCAGTGTTTGAAGGGTATTCAAGGTAGAAAAGCTACAGGGTTACAGAAGAATTACAGGGTTACAGAAGAGTAACTAATAATCAGAAAAATTACAGGTTTAAGAAAAGTCAAAGTGTTACAGAAATAAAGAAATGATAAAACATGACAATTCAAAGGTTTGAAGAATTAGAAATCTGAAAAAACACCAGGTTACTTTGCATAAAAATCAAAGATTTGAGTATTAACACCAACCTAAGTAAAGATTTCTCACTTAAAGATCAAATTTTACGTTAAAGCGGGTCAATAAAGGATAATATAGTAGAAGGATATGAATGTGATGGGACAAAAAAAATATATTCAATTTCTTTACTACGCAAAAGGAAGTTTGGGTGAAACCCGTTCTCAAATATACAGATGCTTTGATGCAAAACATATTTGTGAATAGCTACAAAACACACTTCTTAATGATTGTCT
Source organism: Bacteroidales bacterium (assembly GCA_038237165.1). GTDB lineage: Bacteria > Bacteroidota > Bacteroidia > Bacteroidales > UBA4417 > UBA4417. Next base: position 76,300 of record JBBRYZ010000002.1, read on the forward strand.
GAATCTATCAGCTCCGATTAAAAAATTCATAAATTACCTTTTCTCCTCTGATATACCTGGTCATAAAAAAAGACTGTAACATTGTAACATTGTAACATTGTAACATTGTAATTCTGTAATGCTGAAAACTTGTAACTCTGAAACCCTGTAACTGAACAATAAGCATTAAATAAACAACATGGCATTAAAAAACCCAGCTGAACCCCGTTGGTACGCAGCATATACCAAGTCGCGGACCGAGAAAAAGGTTCTAGCCAGGCTTACCGAGAATGGCTTTGAAGCATATCTTCCAATACAGCGGAAAAGGCACCAGTGGAGCGACCGGTTGAAATGGGTCGAAGAGCCGCTGATAAGGTCATATATTTTCATTCGTGTAAATGAGAGTGAATATTACAATGCGATCAATACACCCGGCCTGGTTTGCTATGTAACCTTCGAAAGTAAAGCGGCGCCTATTCCCGACCGACAGATCGACATGCTGAAAATGTTGCTACACGAAGGAGCTGAAATGGAAGTAAGCAACGAACGTTTTGCACCAGGCGAAAAAATTATTGTCATTTCGGGAACCCTCGTAGGCATGCAGGGCGAAATGGTTCAATACCGCGGTAAGAAAAAAGTACTGGTGCGGCTTGGGTCAACCGGAACAAATATACTTGTAACGGTGAGCCTTGATCTGATTGAAAAAGAATAGAAATTAAAAGTTTGAAGAGATTGAAAAGGTTTTAAGGGTTTGAAAAGTTTCCGTTAAAGAAATTAGTATAAATATAGCGAATCCTCAATTTCAAAAAACATTCAAACAAAACAAACCCTTCAAACAAAACAAACCCTTCAAACAAAACAAACCCTTCAAACAAATCAAAACATTCAAACAAATCAAAACATTCAAACAAAACAAACCATTCAAACCCTTCAAAAGATGTACATGAAATCATACAAAATCTCAATGATCGGCCTCGGATATGTTGGCCTACCCTTAGCTGTTGAATTTGCGAAACATTTTGCCGTTACTGGTTTCGATATTAACCAGGCACGAATAAATGAAATAAATAAAGGCCACGACAGCACTCTCGAAGTGGAAGATGAAAACCTGCAGAGTGTGCTTGTTACCAGCAAACCTGATGGAAATGGATTGTATCTCACAAGCAAGTTGGATGAGATCAGCGACTGCAATGTGTATATTGTTACCGTACCCACTCCTGTGGACAAGAATAACCGTCCCGATCTCACTCCTTTGATCAAAGCCAGCGAAAGCATAGGCAAAGTGATCAAAAAAGGCGATATAGTTATCTATGAGTCAACGGTATATCCTGGTTGTACCGAGGAAGATTGCGTGCCTGTGATCGAAAAGACTTCAGGAATGAAGATGAATGTTGATTTCTATGCCGGGTATTCGCCCGAACGAATTAACCCGGGTGATAAACAGCATACCGTAACCACAATTCATAAGATCACTTCAGGATCGACCCCCGAAATTGCGGAGGAAGTTGATCAGCTTTATAAAAAAGTGATAAAAGCCGGTACACATAAGGCTCCATCGATAAAGGTAGCCGAAACCGCCAAGGTAATAGAGAATTCGCAACGCGATATCAATATTGCATTTGTGAATGAGCTGGCACGTATCTGTGCTCATATGAACCTAGATACCCGTGCCGTTCTAGATGCAGCCGGTACCAAGTGGAACTTCCTGAAATTTTCGCCCGGCCTGGTAGGTGGTCACTGTATAGGCGTTGACCCTTACTACATGGCACAGAAGGCACAGGAAGTTGGCTACCATCCTGAAATCATCCTGGCAGGTCGCCGAATGAATGATGGCATGGGCGCATGGATCGCGTCGCAGGTAGTTAAACTGATGATTAAAAAAGACATTACCATTAAGAATGCAAAAGTGCTTGTTCTAGGCATCACTTTTAAGGAAAACTGTCCTGATATACGCAACACCAAAGTGGTGGATGTAGTAAAAGAACTCGAACAATTCGGTTGCCAGGTTGATATTTACGATCCCTGGGCCAATGCCGGTGAAGTAAAGCATGAATATGGAAGAGACATCGTTTCGACCTATTCAATTGCTGAATACGAAGCCGTTGTGCTTGCAGTAGCGCATGATAAATTCAAATCTGTAGATTTCAGTAAGCGTAATGACAATACCGTACTTTACGATATAAAATCGATATTACCGCTTGAACTGGTTGATGGGAGATTGTAGTTGTATTAGGTTTGTGTGTGTTATAGGGTTTGAAAGATTTGAAGAGTCAGAGACAAGTTAAAGTTTTACAGATAAGTTACCTTGTTTCAGTACCCATCAAACCTGTAACTTAGTAATCTTGAAACTCTGAAATTCTGAAACACGGTAACTATATAGTCCTGAATCTTATATTATTTATGAACAATTTCCAAAAATCTATTGTTAAATGATCCTGTTTAAATACAAAAAAACTCTGAAATCTTAAAACACTTGAGCCGACAAGCTATGTTGCAACCTACATATCTAATCAATAGATAATTATTTACGGATGCTTTTCAATTCCAGCCATTTCGCTTTTTTCTTTGTAGTTGTAACTACACTCTACTTTCTGGTGCCTCACAGGTTTAGGTGGATACTTTTGCTGGGAAGCAGTTGTTATTTTTATATGGCATTCATCCCAGTATATATCTTGATCTTGGGATTTACTATAGTGATAGATTACTTTGCAGGGATTTTCCTTGAAGACACCGAAGGAAAGAGAAGAAAATACTGGCTAATCGCAAGTCTGATAGCCAATATTGGGGTACTCGCTGTTTTTAAATATTATAATTTTCTCAACAATAATCTTTCTGAATTCTTGATAACATTCGGATATCAAAACACCGTGCCGAATTTAAGTATCATACTGCCTATTGGATTGTCATTTCATACCTTTCAGGCTATGAGTTATACTATCGATACCGAGGTCATCAGAAAGCCGAAAGACACTTTGGCATTTATGCTTTATACGTAATGTTTTATCCGCAACTGGTAGCAGGACCGATTGAGCGTCCGCAGAACCTGCTTCATCAGTTCTATGAAAAACACTATTTCGAATACGAACGGATTATCGAAGGCCTCAAGTTGATGCTTTGGGGTCTTTTTATGAAACTTGTAATTGCCGATAGGCTGGCTATCTATGTCAACACGGTCTATAATCATGCTGGTCAGCACAGTGGTAAAACACTTGCTTTGGCTACTATACTATTTGCTTTCCAGATTTACTGCGATTTCGCTGGGTATTCCAATATTGCTATTGGCGCTGCAAAAGTGATGGGATTTAAGTTGATGACTAACTTCAACCGGCCATATTTTTCACGTTCTATTTCAGAATTCTGGAAACGATGGCATATCTCTCTTTCCACCTGGTTTCGCGATTACCTGTATATTTCACTTGGCGGAAACCGCGTGTCTGTGCCTCGTTGGTATGTTAACCTGTTTCTTGTTTTCACTATAAGCGGGCTATGGCACGGGGCGAACTGGACCTATATTATATGGGGGGCAATAAATGGCTTCTACCTTGTAATTGCTGTTGTTACTGAAAAATGGCGGGAAAATATCGGAAAGTTCATCTACCTCGACCGGGTTCCAAAAATAAATAATGTGTTTCAAATTCTTATTACTTTTGTTTTAGCTTGTTTCGCCTGGGTATTTTTCAGAGCCGAAAGTGCATCACAGGCATTATATATAGTAAAAAGTATTATTGCCTTTAAAGGTCCGCTATTTGTTGATGCCCCCCAGTTAGCTTATAGTGCATTTGCAATACTTTTTTTACTTCTGATCGAATTCAGGCTTGAGTACCGGCATCATTCCCAATTGCCTTTTAAATCAAAGTACTGGTTTGTAGAGCAATCAGCTTATGTATTTCTGATTGTAATCCTTCTTACCACCGGTGTATTTGATGGAAGTCAGTTCATTTATTTCCAGTTTTAATTGTTTTTTATGAAGAAGCGAATTGTTCAATTTGTATTATTTGTTCTACTGCTCTTTTTTGCTGACAGGATTATCGGCCTTGCATTAAAAATGTTTTATGTAAAAACAAACTTTATTGAAATAGCTAAAACCCGGTATTCCTTAAATTCAACTTCCCAGGACGTTTTGATCTTTGGCAGCTCTAGAGCCCAGCATCATTACATACCTGATATTATTGCTCAAAAAACTGGCCTAAGCTGCTATAATTGTGGATTGGGCGGGCAAGGGCTTACTTTTTCATACATTCAGATTCATGAAACTTTGGAACGTTATAAACCAAAACTAATCATCCTTGACTTGTCGCCGAATCTTTTTTTTGATCCTTTTTCTGATCAGAAACTTAAGATATTTCTGCCTTACTATTCAAAAGATACTCTGATCAGAAACACCCTTACCAAAGGATCCCCATTCGAAACCTATAAATTCTTATCGGCCATTTATCCTTATAACAGTACAATCTACAACATCTTAATCGCCATATTAAATAATCACAAATTCAATACCAGCGGTTATGTCCCGCTATCAGGTACTTTGGATACAACGGCACTAACACAGTATACGCATAATAATACGCAGATCCAATTGCCCATTAAAGATGCCCGGATTATCTTGAAAATAATTGCAGAGTGTAAAATCAATAAGGTAAATTTAATGTTCATAGTTTCACCAGCCTACCGGAAAAGCGAACTTGATTACCAAATTATCAAACAGTTAGCCACATTGTCCGCTTCCAATGATATTCCTTTTGTTGACTTTTCTGAAATTGATATTATCCGGTATCATAAAGAGTTTTTCAGGGACAATTTACATCTCAATAATACCGGGGCTATTATATTTTCAAATGAAATTGCCGTTTATTTGCAGAAAGCAGAAAAGGACATCTTGAAATTACCTTTAAAGGTACGGACTGAAATCAGGTAGTAAGCCGAATGCGCATAATTCAAGAATCCCGGAATAAGAATTAATCCTTAATTTCAAGTCCACTACTATTTCTATTGTTACGTTTCGTGGTTTGAATTGCAGCTCTCAATGTGATTATTGCACATTTTAGTGGATTCTTCGCGGGAAATTGAAGTAAAATGCTGTATCCCTGTGCATCGGATAAGTTTCTGGGATATCCTGAAACTTTAACTTTATAACTCAGATTTTATTTCGGACATTGACTCTGTAACCCTGTAACTCTTTTGCTCTGTAACTCTGTAACGTGAAACGTGAAACCAGAACCCTGCATTTCCTTTGTGAACCATACGAGTAAATTGGTGGATAAACAAAAAAAACTTTGCCATTTAAAAGCAATCGAGTAACTTTTCTCCTCAACCCCAAACACACTTATGCTCGAAAGCCTGATCACTTCCAAAACCCACATAAATCTGCTTCTCAAATTCTTCCTGAACAGCAGCACCAGAGCATACCTGTGAGGCCTCGAAGCTGAATTTGGAGAATCAACCAATGCCATATACATCGAACTTAACCGCTTTGAGCAGGCAGGGCTCCTGACCTCCCACTCCGAAGGCAACCGCAAGTTTTTTACCGCTAATATCAAGCACCCTCTTTTCCCCGATATACAGAACCTGATGTGCAAGCACCTGGGTATCGACCATCTGGTGGAACAGGTAATTGAACACCCGGCGAAGTAAAAAAGTGTATCTCACCGGAGCGTTTGCACATGGAAAGGAATGTACCGATATCGAAATCCTACTGGTTGGCGGGACCATTGATACCAACTACCTTGAAACTATTATTACCAAAGCGGGCAATCTGATACATAAAAATATACCTTACAGATTGATAACCGTCTTGCAGTTCAATACCGACTTTGCAGATATGGGAAAGGAATACCTGCTCCTGCTTTCACTAAGAAAACGCTCCATTTTTGTTAGTGACACTATATAGAATTTATCTAATACCTCAGAATATAGAATGTAAACACTTGCCATAAATACTATAAATAAAAAAGGTTTCAGAAATCACTTCCTGAAACCTTTCTGTTGTGGTAGCAATACCTGTCCCGATGGAATCGGGATGGATTACTCGCTTCGCTCGTGAGATCAGCCCTGCGGGCTTAAGTTCGAACCAAGGACCCTCCCGATTGCATCGGGATGCTTTGAATCAGCTGAGCAATGTTCAAACTGATTGCTTTCCAATCAATTCTTCGATTTTAATCCGGCTTTTCCATGATTTGATCTGTCTTTCTCTCAGCAGAGCCTG
>JBBRYZ010000003.1:0-71635 GCA_038237165.1 Bacteroidales bacterium
CACAAAATTCGCAACTCAAAAAGCTTAACTGTGAATGCAAATGATGAAGTTTATAGGAAAGCCGTATGCGGGAAAACCGCACGTACGGATTGACGAGGGGGCAGGGAAGGTGTTTGTAGCCTTCCCGCTCTACTCTACTGGATTGTAATCATCCTTCATTTCATTCACCTGTCTGATTAATTACAAAAAAGCCTATCAGATCTGAAACTAATCCAGATCTGGAAAACAGGTGTTCAAATAATCGTGAATGGAAATTTATTTTTATGAAGCTTAGCCAATAATAACTGTGCCCAGCCAGGCCCATGCAACGAGAAGAACTGCGGTGCCAATAATATGATATGGTCTCACTATGAACTGAGTTGACGATTCTTCGGACAAGATTTCGGAGTATTGTTCAGTAAGGAGTAGGTTCGTGTCTTTCATAGCTCAGTGAATTTTCTAAACGCTTTGTATTCTTTATAACCGCGGATAGAAAAAGTAATACGCTTTACAGGGATTTTTTTTTAAATAAAATAATCTTACTTCATTTTTAATGAATTTAAGCCATTACGAAAACGAGTAAAATATGAGTCTGCTTACACACCCGCCTTTAAAGCTATCTATATTCCTTGCAAGAAAACCCCTCATAAACAGAATGTTGAGTTGCTCCTGCCTGCTTCATAAAGGAGAAAATAGTAAATACAAGGGTAATATATGAGTTTTCTTTCAGCCTCTAATTAAATACAAATTTGGACTGTCAAATCACAGTGATTAAAAATGTTATTCACATACTTATTCACATTTTCAGCATAGGATGCTAATCTAAATAGTGTCTGCCCATAAAATATGTTTTTTTTAAATTTAAGAACAAGGATCAACGATTTGTGATTTATAAAGTAAATTTAATCAACTTATTTACTGCAACTTCTAAAATCTTAAATCGGTAATCGGTACTCGATATTCAATTAATTAATAAAACTAGTGTTTTTAAATACAGGCATTAATTAGTTTCAGTATTTGAAATAAATACAGGTAATTATGTTCGTAAATAGGATATGAGTTCATATAATGAATCCTGAATAAATCCTTTTGAATAGTATATTTTTAAGGTAACCTCATGAATTGTATATGGAGCGAAAACAAAAAATCTGGTCCATAATTCAGATGCAATTAACGTAATCATGAAAATCTTTATATTAGCAGGTTTTTAACCAGGAAGTTATTTTGATAAAGCGCAAGGATGTTCAAACTATAGTTAAAGGCGACAAACGCCTTGTGCATGGATGGGTGATGTACGACTGGGCCAACTCGGTGTATCAGCTTACTATAGCATCAGCTATTTTCCCGATTTATTACAATACTGTTACCCGCAGCGGTAATAATTTTACAGTTTCGTTTTTCGGGCAACCGGTTATAAATACTGTACTTTATTCCTGGGCAATAGCAGCGGCTTATCTTATTGTAGCCATAGGATCGCCATTGTTTTCATCCATGGCCGACTATACCGGTAGGCGCAAAGGATTTATGCGCGCCTTTACCCTGATTGGGGCAATTGCATGTGGCGCTTTGTTCTTCTTCGATAATAATCATATTGAACTGGGTATCATTGCTTTTGCACTCGGAACCTTAGGCTATGGAGGAAGCATTGTTTTTTATAATTCTTTCCTTCCCGTAATCGCAGCACCTGAAGACCAGGACCGCATAAGTGCGCGTGGATATTCGATGGGGTACCTGGGTGGAGTAGTATTGTTATTGTTTAACCTGTTGATGATTATGAAACCAGGCCTGTTTGGCATCGCAGCGGAAAGTTCCTTACCGGCACGCATTTCATTTCTGACTGTGTTTATTTGGTGGATTGCATTTTCGCAGATCACATTCAGCCGTTTGCCTAAATATACTTTCCGTAAACGAATGAAACGGGAATCGGTTCTTACCAATGGCTACAGGGAACTTCGGGTGGTTTTTACCCAGATTCGTAAATCTTATAAACTCAGCATGTACCTTACCGGGTTTTTCTTTATGATGATGGGATTGCTCACAACCATGTTTATGGCGGCTACCTACGGCGAAAAGGAAATGGGGTTAAAAGAAGATGTGCTTATTCCAACCATACTGGTTATTCAATTGGTTGGGATGCTGGGCGCCTGGATGTTTGCCCTTATTTCGGAAAAACTGGGGAACCTCCCGGCATTAATGATCACTATATTTGCATGGATCATGGTTTGTGTGGCGGCATACTTTATTACAAATGCAATCGGGTTTGTTATCGTTGCATTTTTTATAGGAATTGTAATGGGTGGCTCGCAATCGCTGGCCCGAAGCACGTATTCGAAAATGCTACCGGCCGAAACCACCGACCATACTTCATTTTTTAGTTTTTACGATGTAATGGAAAAACTGGCTACCGTAGCCGGTACCTTCAGTTTTGGGTTAATCGAAGCTGTAACCGGCAGTATGCGATATTCGGTTCTTGCTATTACATTATTTTTTATGACCAGCTTGCTTTTTATGATGCTACTCTATCTGCGGACAAGGAATGAAGCAAGGATAATAAAAGAAATTCCCGGATTCCGTTAGCCAACTTTATTCAAAACTTGCTCTGCATTTACCTCCTGCCTTAGCTGGATTTCGAGTAATTTATAATAGGCATTAAATTTTTTGATCAGAGGTTTTACTTCAGCCAGATTGCCTTCATCACGACTGAAAATATTTATATTCAGAATAAGTTCGCGTAAAACCGGAGCCGAAACCAGGTCGATGCTCGCTTTAATTTTGTGCGCAGCCGCTGCAATTGCCCGAAGATCGTTAGCAGCATCACTCATATTTAACTCCAAAAGATAGGAAGGAGTTATATCTATAAATTTATTTATCATTATATTTAACATAACAGGATCCGAACCTATCATTTTTTCGAGACGGGATATATCTGCAACAACTATATCCTGGTTAAAATCATCGTTGTTTTGAGCCATGGTTTCATTTTTTGCAATGTGTAAAATGATTTTCCGGTACAGGTCATCCGAATCAAAAGGTTTTGAAATATAACCCTGCATGCCCGCTGCTTCGCATTCTTCAACAATGCCTTTAAGTACGTTAGCCGAGAGCGCCAATATTGGTGTGGAAATATGCAACTCCCCGCGTATCAGTTTGCTTGCGGTCATTCCATCCATTACCGGCATCTGAATATCCATCAATATAATATCGAATGAATTTGTTGCCAGTATATCAATTGCCTGTTGCCCGTTGCCGGCAACAACTACCCGCGCACCCCATTTTTCGAGTATAGTGGTAGCAAGTATCTGGTTAAGCTTATTGTCTTCGACCAAAAGGATTGAATGACCGGAAAGCGATTTTTGCGCAGCAGTCACCATAGTTCCGCAGCTTTGAGATATTCCGCCTTCAGTAACTTTCAGGTCAACCGAAAAATAAAACTTACTCCCCACATTCTTAACACTTTCGACACTGAGTTTACTACCCATAAGTTCCACAATCTGTTTGCTGATGGCGAGGCCAAGCCCGGAACCGCCATACGTCCTGGCGATCGTAGTATCTTCCTGTTTGAAGCTTTCAAATATCATTTCCTGGCTTTCAGCGCTAATTCCTATTCCTGTATCTTCCACTTCAAAACGCACCTTCATACTCCGTCCGGTTTCACTTTCCAGTTTACAGCGAATTCCTATTTTCCCCTGCGGAGTAAATTTAATCGCATTACTTAACAGGTTAGCCAGTACTTGCTGTAGCCTTAATGGATCTCCCTTGTGCGAATGACCTATGGTTTCATCAATATAAAAATCCAGTTCGATTTGCTTTTCCCTTGCAATATAAAGATTTGAGTTATAAACGCTTTTTACCACATCATGAATATCGAAGTTTGTTTCTTCGAGAATCATATCACCGGATTCTATTTTTGAAAAGTCAAGAATATCGTTAACTATCATCAGAAGATGGTCGGAGGATGTTTTAATATTTTCAATAAGCTTACTTTCCGGACCTTTGATGCCGGCTTCGTGGAGCATACGAACCATTCCGACAACGGCGTTGAGCGGGTTCCTGATTTCGTGGCTCATAATGGCCAGGTATTTACTTTTTGCCTCGGTGGCAGCTTCGGCGGCCTCCAGAGCTTGCTGCAATGCCTTATCAGCTTCTTTACGGCTTGTTATATCCCTTGCTATACCGGTAGTTCCAAGTAGTTGTCCGTTGAGACCGATAATGGGTGCGCGAAAAATCTCAAACCATGCCGTTTTATGATTAAAATCAACAAGCTCTTCGAAACTGTTTATTTCCCGGCTCTGCATTACCAGTTTATCCTGATCAATAAAATGGCTGCCTGCCTCTGTATTCCATATGTCCCTGGGATCATTACCAATAATTTTGGCCTCGTCGATAATGCTGAAATAGTCCAAAAAAGGCTTGTTCACAGCCATATATTTCGAATCAACATCCTTCAGCCACATCTGGAAAGGAACATTGTTGAAGATTGCTTTAAGTGAGGCCTCCCTGTTTTGCAGAGCTTCCGCTTTTCGTTTACGGTCTTCGACATTGCAAAGCAGGTCTGCCAGTATTTGGAGGAAAATAATCTCGTCGGAATTCCATTGTTTTAGTTTTTTGATGGAATCGAACCCCACGAATCCAAGACATTCGCCATTGAGGGTGAGCGGTACGGTAATGAATGTTTTTATCTCTCCAAAGTCCTGAATATTAAACACAGGATCATTCGGATCCAGTTTGCTTATATCCTGAATTGTAAACATCTCTCCTTTTTTATGGGCTTCGACAAGAGCGGGGAAAAATTCATTTGGAATTAGCTGACGGCCTGAACTTCTGCGTGATATAGTATTGGCACACCATTCATGGGTATTCGACATGGTGTTTTTTGTGAAATCGTATTCAAATACATAAACCCGTTCAATTTCATTGCCTTCGCCTACTACCGAAAGTAATCGGGCAATAGCCTCGTTACTTTTCTCAACGGGTACATTGATAAATTCAGTTGCCAGGTGAGTAAGCAGGTCCTGAAGGGTTAGCAGCAAGTGCAGCTTTTCTTCCGATCTTATCGCTTTAATATCTGAATATGAAGCTTTGTTGTTGGTAACATCTGTCTTGAACGTTTTACCGGTCGGTTCTTTTTCCGCCTGGCAAATAGTATCTGATTCAAAACTCAACCGCTCAAGTTTTTCGGAAATAACACAGGCTTTTGCCAGATGATTGATAACAGGTAAAAGTTTTTGTATAAAAACAGGATCAGGAGATTTGCGAAAGTGAAGCGCCAATAATCCGAAACCGGCTAATAAAAACAAATGAAAATCGATAGAATCCAGGTTGATAATGCGGAAAGGCTCATTCAGGGATAATCCCTCATACAGAAAAGAGGCCTTTTTAATCAACCAATCATGTTCTGTTTTTTGCAATCCATAATCCGCAACATCCTTCACTTCATATCCTTTAAAACTTAAAACCGAAGCTGCTTTGCAGTCCAGTTTTTCAACAATAAGTGGCATGGTAAGCGAAAGTATATCACTGCCCGTGTTAACACCAATTGATATTGCCAACTCAAGAAGCAGACTTTCTGTTTTGTAATTCAATTCCATACAAGAGAGATATGAGTAGATTCAGGAATGCCCTTCTGAAAATCATAGCTCTGATCAAACAAAATATAGTAGAATATTACAATTGATCAGACTATCCAACATTTATTAATGTTCGAGACATCAAAAAGTAATACTGGCATTGTAATAATTGTATGGATTACAGAAACTGGAGACTGCAAAACTGCGGCGCCCGGAACGAGAATTGAGATAACAGGCCTAAAGATCATATTTACTGATCATTCGGTAAACTGTCGCCCTGCTGATATCCAGCTTGTTAGCCACCTGGATGGCGTTTTTATTATACTGTTTCAAAAAGTGAGTCAATATCTTCACGTTATAGGCTTCCATGGTAAGTTCCTCATCAAAAATATTTCCGCCTTCCTGTGCCGATTGTATCTGAATATCATCGGGCATAATCATATCACCTTCCGAAAGAATTACGGATAGTTCGATAATTGATTTCAGTTCCCTGATGTTACCAGGGAATCTATAGGCAAGTATTTTTTTCTGTGCGGCTGACGAAAGCGTTTTTAATGGCATACTGTTTTCCTTGCAAAACAGTTTTACAAAGAAGTTGGCCAGCAGTAAAATATCACTGCCTCTATCGCGCAAAGGCGGCAGATTGATTGGTAACCCCATTAGCCTGTAGTACAAATCCATACGGAAAGTTCCGTCTTTAACCAATGCTGCAAGATCCTTATTTGACGCGGTAATGATGCGTACATCAATTTTTACTTCTTTGTTGGAGCCAACCCTGATAATTTCACGTTCCTGAAGTACTCTCAGCATTTTGCTTTGCATATTAAGGTCCATTTCGGATATTTCGTCGAGGAAGAGCGTTCCCTTGTTAGCTTCCTCGAACTTACCGGTGCGCTGGGCTATCGCTCCGGTAAATGAACCCTTTTCGTGTCCGAACAGCTCACTTTCAATCAGATCGGCAGGTATTGCGCTAACATTAATTGCAACAAAAGGATGATTACTTCTTACCGAGTTAAAATGCAATGCCTTAGCTACCAGATCTTTACCGGTTCCTGTTTCGCCATATATTGAAACGCTGATATTGTTATTCAGTGCCTTTTGCATAAGTGCAAACACCGATTTCAAAGGCTGACTCTGGCCTATAATCAGTTTAGAGAAAGCATATTTTTCGGTTACCGCTTCCTTCAGGTTTGTGTTCTCTTTCCTGAGTTCAACATTCTCCTGTATATTGGTCAATGCGCGCCAAAGCCTTTTGGGAGCATCATCATTTTTAACTATGTAATCGTATGCACCTACTTTTAGCAGATCAATGGCCGTGGTTATGTCTTCCTGCCCTGATATCATGATTACGGGAATAGAAGGATTACTTTTTTTAATCCTTTCCAGAGCTTCGCCACCCGTGCAACCAGGTAATGAATAGTCGAGGGTGATAGCGATGGGAAGTTTGTACAAATTTTTGATACAATCTTCAGCATTTGTAAACTTTTCGACTACATAGTCAGGATTCAGTTTCAGGTTATACTCCAGCAGATCAGCGTACCAGGAATCATCTTCAACTACAAAAATCAGTGATGTACTCATGTGTTATTAATTTAGTTCGCAGGCTAAGTTGCATCCCCATGCAGGCGCACGGACGTTACGAAGACTGCGAATGACTCATTATTTGCTTATTCCAAAGATGTTCGGAACAATACTTTCCGATCGTAAAAACAAGTCTGTACAATAATCAAATTTTGATATCAAAAATAGCAAAATATATCCAAATTGAACCATAAATCTCAAAATGAAACAAGCATTTTCTTTAACCCAAACACAATCCATTGACTGACACAGTAATAAATAAACGGTACAACTTTTGCAATCCAGTAAAGAAAGTAATTTTTTATGTTTATCCTTAATGTTGATAATAATCTGTTTCATGCTGCTGTACTGATGGAAATGCTGCTGAAGGCGGGTTTTGACAATATAGGATACGCTGAAAATGGATTTGACTGCCTGGAGCAGGTAAACATCGAAGAAAGTCCAGATGTTATAATTATTGACGAAAGCCTTTGTTTTATCAATGGCTTGGATGTTATAAAAAATATACGCATTCTGAAGCCCGAAATCAGGATTATAATTCTGACCGGAGGGGAAACAAATATGAAAGTACATCCTAATCCCGAGAAAAAATCGGTTTTCTTTTTCCCAAAGGACAGACTTACAGCCAAAAATCTGCCCAATATCTTGTATAGTATTTTTACAGAAAAGCTTAATACAGTTTATATATCGCCAGTCCGAAAAGGATTTTCATCATCCAGGAAATTTTTGGCCGGGATTCCGAACTCATAGTTTTTTTGAATTGATTTTAGGAATTCAACTGGATTAGAATTCTCTACCATATTTACATTCAAACTATTAATTATCGCTTATATGACAATACACTCCCTTTGACCTTCATGATCTTTTTACCATTTTAAAAATTCTTTCGATTTAATGGAAATGATTTACTTTCGGATATTGAAAGTTAGATTTTAATTTATGCCCAATAAATTTTCTTTTAGAGGAATTTTCATTGATCCCGCGCTTTTTCTTTCGAAATCATACAACAATATTTAGTGAAAAGTAAAATTCCAAAAGGGAATATCTAACTATTTAGCCTGTTCAAAGCTATAATAGTAAAATACGAGCCACAGATTACTCAGACTACACAGAATATTTAAACTGTTGAGGCCAATTGTTGTCATAAAAACTATTGAAAGCACAACTTAATCAGTGCCAATCCGCGTAATCTGTGGCAAAATAAATTATTTAAAACCTGAATATTTACAAAATATAAAATTATTTTCATTTTCATAGTACTGTATATCAATTATATAATAATTATTTACTGTATTTTACGTTATATAACTGTATTTTCAGTTGTATAACTGTATTTTCAGTTGTATATTTGCATAGAATTAATTCTTCAAAAAATGAAAATAATGCAGGAAATGAAAAAACTAACCACCGCCGAAGAAGAGGTAATGCAGATTTTATGGAAACTCGGCAAAGGATTCGTAAAAGACATACTTGAACAAATGCCGGATCCGAAACCACCATACACAACTGTATTATCGGTGATAAGGGTTTTGGAGAAAAAAGAGTTTGTAAGCCATACCCAATATGGAAACACATACGAATATTACGCGCTCGTAACAAAGGAAGACTATGCAGGAGAGCATTTCAACCGTTTTCTCTCGGGGTATTTCAACAACTCATTTCCGAAAATGGCTGCTTTTTTTGCACGCGAAAACAATCTTACGATGAGCGAACTCGAAGAAATTATCCGCCTGACTGAAAAAGAACTTAACCCTTCAAAAACCGAAAACAATGGATAGCATAGTTGAATACCTTATTAAATCAGGCATAGCACTCAGTGTATTTTACCTGTTTTATTGGCTGCTTATGCGAAAATCCACTCATTTTGGACTTAACCGCTTAACCCTGGCAGCATCCATTATCGCCTCTTTTTTGCTACCTCTGATAAAAATCAATCTCACTCCTGAAGTAATTGCTTCTACTATTCCCGCTATGAGTATTGATCTGACTCAGGTTGTAAATATCGTAAGCAAACCGGAACCAGCCTGGGGAATTCGCGAAATCGTGCTGTTGATCTATTTTTCCGGGTTTGTAATTACGCTATTCAGGCTTATTTACCAGTCCTTTTATATACATGTTATAGCAAAAATGTCGCGCACAATAACCAAAGGCAAGCATACTATAGTATTGGTTGAGAAAGAGATAACTCCTTTTGCATATTTCAGTAAAATATTTATTCCGGCTTCCAAAATGGAGGAAACTTCATTCGAAAGCATTCTTGCACATGAAAAGTCTCATCTGAGTCAGTATCATTTTCTTGACCTTTTCCTTATTGAAATTGTAACCATTGTTCAGTGGTTTAATCCGATAGTATGGCTTTATGAGCGAGCAATGAAAGAAGTGCATGAATACATGGCCGATGACGAGGTTTTGAAAAAAGGAGTATCGAAGGGAAATTACCAGGCATTGCTGGTTAATCAAGCTTTAGGTGGGCCGGTGTTTACCATATCACACCAATTTAATCAATCACTTATTTTAAAACGAATCGTTATGATGACTAAAATGAAATCCCCTCAGCTGGCAAAGGCTAAAGCCTTGCTTTTCGTCCCTTTAACAGCCTGTTTGTTGATGGCTTTCTCGAACCCGGAACCGCTGGTAAAACCAGTAGTTGAAAAAGTTGAATCGTTAAAACAGCAAATCAATGATGGCAAACTCCTGCCTGATCTGGCTTCTCAAAATAGTTCGGCTCTGGAAAAAGGATCAATCACAATAAAAGGTAAAGTTATTGATGGATCAACATCCAAACCTCTTGAAGGAGTTAATATCATTTTATTCCACACAACAAAAGGAACAATATCGGATCCAAAAGGTGAGTTTAAAATAAAAGCGGATGGTGCGAAAGTGGTATTGGTATTTTCATATATTGGCTATACAACTCTGGTTCAAGAATTCTCAGCAAGTAGTACTACTGATATTAAATTGTATAAAGAAGCGATAACTATTGATGAGGTCACTGTAAAAAGCAATGGGGAGAAACAGCGCACAAGAATAGGCTTTGAATATAAAGAGGGCATGGAACCACCGCCAGCACCTTATGTATTGGTTGATGGAGTTCCTTCAGAAGGGAATGCATACCAGGAATTGGATCCCAATACCATTGAATCAGTTAATGTGCTAAAAAACGCAAGTGCAACTGAATTGTATGGCGAAAAAGGGAAAAACGGCGTTATTCTGATTGTTACCAAAAAAGGATCAGCATCTGGAATAAAAAGTCCTGAAGCCAATAATAGTGATGTAAGTGCGGTTTTTAGAGTTGTTGAAGAAATTCCTTCGTTTCCGGGAGGTCAGGCAGAACTTACCAAATTTCTTTCCAATACTCTGAAGAAGCAGACAGAAGGAATTGAGGGAACTGTTTACGCCTCATTTATCGTAAATGAAGATGGTTCGATAACCGAAGCAAAAATTTTACGTGGATTGGGAAAAAGCTACGATGATGATGTTTTACGCGTTATCAACCTGATGCCTAAATGGATACCCGGCAAACAAAACGGAAAAGCTGTTGCGACATTGTTCAATATACCGGTTAAATTTTCAAAATAATTTAATCTGCTTTGAATTGTTTTATGAACCGGGGTCGGATAAAAATTCGGCCCCGGTTTTATATATTCAGATTGGCTTACGGGTATTGAACATCAGTTTCGAAACCTGATTATTTGTTGCCGATTAATGCGCTGCCAGCCAGTTATCTCCTGTATTCATCTCCACCTCCACCGGCACATCGAGAGGTAAAGCATTGCGCATCAAATCACCGACAACCTGTTTTACCTGATCCACTTCGGGTTTAAATACATCAAAAACAAGTTCGTCATGAACCTGCATGGTCATGCGGCTTTTTAATCCACGTTTCCGTATTTCGTTGTAAATATTGATCATGGCAATTTTGATCATATCAGCAGCGGAACCTTGAATAGGAGCATTGATAGCATTACGTTCGGCAAAACCGCGCATTACGCCATTCGCTGAATTAATATCGCGTATAATACGGCGTCGGCCCTTCAGCGTTTCCACATATCCTTTTTCACGGGCGGAAGCCATAGTGCTATCCATATATTTTTTAATCCCAGGGAATGTGGCAAAATAAGTATCGATAATTTCTGCTGCTTCCTTTCGGGGAATTCCTAAATTCTCGCTCAGCCCGAAAGCTGAAATGCCGTACACAATTCCAAAATTCACTGATTTCGCATTACGCCTCATATCGCGGTCCACCTCCCCGAGGCCAACTTTATAAATATTGGCTGCTGTGGCAGTATGGATATCAAGTCCCTGGCGGAAAGCTTCTTTCATAGCTTCGTCACCACTCATGGATGCAATGATGCGAAGTTCAATCTGCGAATAGTCGGCCGAAAGCAAGGTATAATCTTCGTTTCGGGGAACAAATGCTTTACGGATTTCACGCCCGCGCTCTGTGCGAATGGGTATATTTTGAAGGTTGGGATTGGTGGAACTCAATCGGCCGGTAGCAGCCACCGCCTGGTTATAGCTGGTGTGAATTCGTCCTGTAACCGGATTTACAAGCAACGGCAAAGCATCCACATAGGTTGATTTCAGTTTACTAAGACCCCGGAAATCAAGAATCAACTGAACTATAGGATTTTTGTGAATCAGTTTCTGAAGCACATCTTCACCGGTCTGGTATTGTTTGGTAGCCGTCTTTTTAGGCTTATCATCAATTTTAAGCCTGTCGAAAAGTATTTCTCCAAGCTGCTTGGGTGAAGCAATATTAAAATCGACGCCCGCAAGTTGCCAAATTTCTTCCCGTACTTTAATAATTTCGTGGTGAAGCTCTTTCGAGAAATCGTTCAATGCCTTCGAGTCAAGTTTAACACCTGCAGCCTCCATTCCTGCAAGCACGGGAACCAATGGCATTTCAATTTCATTAAAGATTTTAAGTGTTTCTGTATCTATTAATTTAGGTTCAAGAATATTTCGCAGTTGCAGGGTTACATCCGCATCTTCGGCTGCATATTCCTTAATCTCGTCGATGGGAACCGTGCGCATGGTAGTTTGTCCTTTCCCCTTTTTACCGATCAGTGTTTCAATGCTTACCGGCGAATAATTCAGGTATGTTTGAGCCAGTATATCCATGTTGTGCCTCATATCAGGCTCAATCAGGTAATGAGCAAGCATAGTATCGAATGTAGTGCCTGCAATTTCAATACCATAATTTCCGAGCACGGCCATATCGAATTTCATATTTTGTGCGGTTTTGCCTATGTTCGGGTTACTGAATACGGGTTTAAACCTGGCAACCAATGCCTTTGCCTCAACCTGGTTTTCCGGAACGGGCACATACCATGCTTTGCCCGGCTGTGTGGCAAACGATATACCAACCAGTTCGGCGGTTATGGTATCAAGACCTGTGGTTTCGGTATCAAAGCAAAAGGACTCTGATGTTTCCAATTCAAGAAGGAGCTCCTTTAGACTGGTTTCG
The DNA here is from genome assembly GCA_038237165.1 of Bacteroidales bacterium. Classification (GTDB taxonomy): domain Bacteria; phylum Bacteroidota; class Bacteroidia; order Bacteroidales; family UBA4417; genus UBA4417. The sequence goes on from JBBRYZ010000003.1 coordinate 12,598, forward strand.
TCGCTTGCAGCGCGATATTCGTGAGGCGTATCATTAATGGTTTTATGGCTGCCTTCAACAGTATCGAAAGGCACTTCAGCAATACTGAACAGATCACCTTGTCCGCTCGGAGGAGCGGGTTTGGAAGCTGGAGTTTTAATTGAAGTTGCAGTCTGAATTCCACCGGGATTTAATGATAAATCGGTAAATACACGTTGTGCGAAAGTCCGGAATTCCAATTCATCAAGCAATGCTTTAAGCCTTTCCACATCAGGCGGATCGAGGTGCAAATGAGTTTCATTAAATTCGATGGGGACATCGAGGATAATAGTTGCCAGTTGTTTGGAAATAATCGCAGACTCTCGGCCATTCTCCACTTTGTTCCGGAGGGTATCGTTTTTAATATATTTTGCATTTTCGAGCAAACCTTCCACCGAACCGTATTCAGCAATCAGTTTTCGAGCCGTTACTTCACCTACTCCCGGAATACCGGGAATATTATCTGCCGCATCGCCCATCATTCCAAGGAAATCGATTACCTGTAAAGGATTTGTGATACCGAATTTTTCACAGATTTCGGGAACACCCATTATCACAGGCTTTTCTCCTGCTTTGGCGGGTTTGTACATAAATATATTCTCACTCACCAGTTGCCCGAAATCTTTATCCGGAGTAACCATATACACCTGGAATCCAGCTTGCTCAGCTTCTTTTGCAAGGGTTCCGATAACATCATCAGCCTCGTAGCCATCCACATAAAGTGTAGGAATATTAAATGCCTGTATAAGTTCCTTTATGTAAGGAATTGATGCTGCCAGATCTTCGGGCATTGCCTGTCGGTTAGCTTTATATTGCACAAAATCAGTGTGGCGCGCTGTTGGCGCATGAGTGTCGAATGCCACACCCATATGCGAGGGTTTTTCGTTTTTTAACAGCTCGTACAATGTATTGGCAAACCCCATGATAGCTGAGGTATTCAGCCCTTTGGAATTGTAGCGCGGGGTACGCTGCATAGCAAAAAATGCACGGTAAATCAATGCCATGCCATCTAACAGAAAAAGTTTTTCCACGGTGGTTATTTTGAAAGTGTAAAGATACGGATTTGATAGAATTTCGGGTGTCGGATAACGGATTTGCGATATCAAAACCCTATCTCGTTTTGAAACTTGTATATAATCTTAAATAAAATTGTACTCTCTGAGCAAGCTCTTCAAACTTTTCAAACTCTTCGAACCATAAATCTTACAACTTATCCCTTACTCCTAACTCACAGTGTTATCTTCCTGTTTATGTACCACGAATAATCGGTTGCAATAATCTTGTAATCGGTTTTGAAAAGCTCTGACGAAATAATAAAATCAGCCGTTGATCGGTTACAGGCAACCGGAATATTGTACAGAACCGAAATCCGTTCGAGTGCTTTTACATCCACTTCATGAGGATGAGGCTCCATGGGGTCCCAGAAAAATATAAGTACATCAATTTTACCTTCGGCAATCATGGCCCCCATTTGCTGATCGCCGCCAAAAGGACCGGATTTTAATCTTTTAATACTCACACCTTTACTTGAGCCTTTCTCCATGCGGGATGCAAGCGCCTCAGAAACCATGCGGCCAGTTGTACCTGTTGATACTATTTTATGATCCTTGAGAATCTCCCAATTCCATTGTACCCATTCTACCAGGTCTTTTTTACGATTATCATGTGCCACGAGGGCTATATTTTTTGGCTTTATCATTTTTTGAAAAATTATGAGACAATTATTAAAGGTTATCTGATGTGAGATAAGAAAAAATCAGAATTTAATCAATTCCTCCTTTTCCCAATTTCTTTCAAGACGCAAAGATACGTCGATCTGAATAATCGCAAGTAAAAGATAACAACTTCCTGCTAACAGAGTTGTTTTTGATTAAATACAGTTACGAAAATTCTCAGCCTTATACATTTATTTGTGAGCAGACAAGAACTCTCCTGCTATAAACTCTTCTGCTCCCTGATCACCAGCATATAAAAATCATTATCCAATGGCAGGAAACCGTATTCGTAAACAAAACGGTACGCACTGCCTTTTTGTGTGGTATACAGATGGGTGAAATAATTAAAATTGAAGCCCCTGTTCGACAGCTTATCCTTATGAAGGTTTATTTTCCCTTCCGGAGGGATTAATTCGGACAGTATCCGCCGGTTTTTTCGCAGAATATTATTCACATTGCGCACGTAGTTGGTTGCTTCGCTGTTCAACCGGTTGTTGTAATTATTCCGGCACATATCAGAGCAGAATTTCTTATCCATTCTACCGGTGATAAGTTCACCGCAATCGAGACATACTTTTTCCATAAAATGAAAGATTTAAATATTGGGTTAAACTATGTAGGTTTTCTGAAATTTCAGCCTTGTAATCTTCAAATTCTAAATCTATTATTTCAACATTATAAATATTAAGCTATTACTATATTGTAAAATTACAAATAATTCATTTACAAACGACAACAAACGCTTGTAAATATTTTTATCCGAATACAAATATTTATTAACCGAATCACCCAAAACAGTTGCCATACCTTTGCTTCATCAAACAGGGAATAATCCCAATTGACGAAAACGAAGTACATTTTGAAATCCTTATTAATTAATCTTTTAAAACAAAAACACCATGAACGCACTCCGCAACAATGTAAAACTGATCGGTCGCTTAGGCCAGGATCCCGAAGTAAAAATTTTGGACAAAGGGAACAAATTCGCAAAATTCTCGCTCGCAACCAGTGACACTATCACTGCCAAGGATGGCAGCAAACAGGAACAAACCCAATGGCACAATATTGTTGTGTGGGGCAACCTGGCAGGATTCTGTGAAAAGTATCTGAAAAAAGGCAAGGAAATCGCCATAGATGGCCGCCTTACCTACCACAACTGGGAAGATAAGAACGGGACGAAGCACACCAGTTCCGAAATTGTTGCTAATGAAATGCTTTTTGTAGGGGCTAACAGCGAAGCTAAGAAATAAATCCAAATCCTGAATCATAGCTTTTCAAACTTTACAGATATGGAAAACACTGTCTCAATAATGGATGCAAGAATTAACAGAGGAATTCTTTTTGTCAGAGAGCAAAAAGTAATGTTGGATGTTGACCTTGCTGATATGTATGGCGTAAAGACAAAAAGGCTGAATGAGCAGGTTAAGAGAAACACAAGCCGATTTCCTTCAGACTTCATGTTCCAATTATCTGATGAAGAGAAACAAGAGGTGGTCGCAAAATGCGACCACCTTTCCAGAATCAGGTTTTCCACAACAAAACCTTACGCTTTTACTGAACATGGAGCTATTATGCTTGCAAGCATTTTAAACACACCGCTAGCAATACAAACCAGCGTCCTGATTGTAAGAGCATTTGTGAAACTGAGAGAAATACTCTCAACACATTCAGAACTGGCAAAAAAATTAACGGAATTAGAAGCCAAATATTATAAACAATTCAAGGTAGTTTTTCCGGCATTAAGAGAACTGATGCAAAATGATGTTGATAAAACAGAAAGAGTAAAAATCGGATACAAAATTATTCCAAAGTAAATCCCACTAATCCCATACACTAACCCCTAAACCCTTAAAAAAATGAACACACTTAGAAACAACGTAAAACTGATTGGCCGCCTTGGCCAGGATCCGGAAGTCCGCAACCTCGAAAAGGACAACAAAGTAGCAACTTTCTCACTAGCCACCGGCGAAAGCTACACGGATAAAGAAGGCAACAAGAAAGACTCCACCGAATGGCACAACATCGTAGCCTGGGGAAACCTTGCAGGAATCTGCGAAAAGTACCTGAAAAAAGGCAAGGAAATTGCTGTCGACGGCCGCATTACGTACCGCAACTGGGAAGATAAAAACGGCACCAAGCACACAACCACCGAGATTGTTGCCAGCGAAATTCTTATGGTTGGAGATAAACCGGCAGAAAAATAAAAAGGCTCAGATTTCGTGGACATAAAAGCCGCTGAGCAGACTGCTCTTGCGGCTTTTATCATTTTTTGTTTCATTGATTAATCACCTCAATGGATGCTAAAATCCAAATAAACTCTTGTACTGCGAGGTAATATAATTGTCTATAAATTTGTAAAAATCAGGGATTTCCTGTTTGAAATCTTTATTGTTACGCCAGGAATCAAGTCTTTTATTTGCTTCGTTGAAGATCAGATCGTCAACAGGTTTCAGCTTCTGCATAATTCCTGTTTCTGCCCCATTGTACATGGCATTTACATTGATGTAGTTTTCGCCATAACGGTTTTTAATGGGGAAGAGTATCTGCTTCAATGCTATTGCTTTGTCACACAGTGGCGCCACCCCACTTTTATCAAGTGTCACTAACTGAGGCTGATCTTTGCCCATACACAGCCAAAGAGGAGTTACAACTGATGTAAGCGGGAAACCAAGCACGGCCCACATCGTAGTGTAATCCGCATTTTCACCGAGTTTCACACCTTGTATTACAACTGCCGAGGCTGAAAAATAGCGCGGAATAAAATCGGTGAAATTCATAAATTTCTGTTCAGCAGGATTTTCTGAAAAGGATTTCTTCAGGTCTGTTTTTGTCAGCGAATGCCATAGTGAACGGCTTACATCCTGAAGAATAAACCTTACAATCAGATTTTTTTGCTGGGCGGCCTGGTAGAAAAGGTCCTCGGCAGTTTTATACCTGATTTGCCCGCTTCCCGAATTTGGATCACCCGTAAAAGAGAAATTGGTATGTAGAATATAGCCCATAGGAGCAATTGCAGGATCGTTGACATCAAGTTTTTTATATGAAAAATTACTGACTTCAAAATAAGCTGCGCCGCCACTGGCATCAATCACTCCAAAATTGGTTTCCACTCCCAATGGCTTTGTGTGTTTATTCAGAAACATTTCGAATTCATCAACAGTAGCACATTGTTTAAGTGCTTCGCGCATAATCAAACCCTCGCGATCACGCAAAGCCACTGTGTCTTTCAGGATCAGGTTGTACGAAACAGTATTCATAATCGCAAATCCAGCTGAATTGTATCCGATCCAAACTGACTTGCCGGTTGGGTCATCAGAATCTATCAAGCCAATGGAAGCATATTTCCCGTCATCAAAATACCTGATCGCGTTCTGAAAGGAATCCGTATCCCGGTTTTTCCACATAATAGGTCTGCCATCGGGCGTGCTTTTACCCGAAATTATAATTGAAGTACATGCCCTGGACGGTAATCCGGCTATTGCCAGGAACAAAACGAAGAAAGCTATAAGTTTTTTCATCTGAAACACTGAATATGTTAATACTGTTAAGCAAAATAAACTAAAAAAAGAATAGCACGACTGAATCTTGTATAATATTTCATTTGGAAATTCACGAGTGCTTGGTATACTACTTTTAAAAAGCTAAAGGCAATTTCTACTATGCCAATTCAATTTATCAAAGTAGTTTTACCATCCAATTGTTCCCGTTGCGCCTGATAAAATCTTAACTTTACTTTTTAATTTCAGGAGGCTATGAAATCTTTTGTATTGTTATTCCTGGTTACAATTCAGCTATTTAGAACCTGTTCAGTTATGAGTCAAAATTCACCATCAGTTACCGATACGGTTGATTTGCAAAAATATGCCGGAAAATGGTACGAGATCGCTTCGTACCCGATGTCGTTTCAAATGGACTGCTTTTTCGTTACCGCAGATTATACCCTTACAGATAAAGGGTATGTAAAAGTGTTTAACTCCTGCCGTAAAGGAAGTATTAATGGGAAAGTTAAATCCATACAAGGCAAAGCTTTTCCGGTGAAAGGATCGAATAACGCCAAGCTGAAAGTGCAGTTTTTCTGGCCTTTAAAGGCCGACTATTGGGTGATTGATAAAGCTGCTGATTACTCTTGGGCTGTGGTATCGGGTCCCAGCCGCAAATACCTTTGGATACTTTGCCGCACTCCTGAAATGCAAAAAGAAACCTGGCAGGGAATTACAGAGCGATTGAGGGAAAATGGATTTGATATCAATAAATTAAAGATGACGATTCACAACTAAAGTGAATGATTTTTGTGAATTGCGTAAATCATATCCCTTTTTATATTTCGTGGCGTGAAACGGTGCGCTACTGTAGCGAATTTATTCATCAAACCCGGAATTTCAATTATCTTCCCTTTTGCCATGGCTTTATAGCCAAATTTTGCCACTTCCATTAAGTTGCTATTGAGAGTAGTTTATGCATCAAAGGTTTACCATCAGCAACAGCAAATATGGCAACTCAAGCTCAATTCGCCAGAAACCCCCTGTTACCAAAATGTAAAACTTTTGATTCATTTTAAAAAATGTTAAGTGGGATTTGTAAACAAATCCTTACCAAATCATATGTAGTGAGCTTCTTTCGTATTCTTAATCATTTATAAATCAGCTAACAGACTCCTGCTGTTTATAACTTTTTAATAATCTCTGAAGCTCTGTCGTTAAAAGTGCTGCTTCTGTTTGTTATTTTGTAGCTAACTGACGGCCTATTGCTGACAGGAAATTTGAAATACAGGAAAAAAGAAACTCTGATTTCAACCGGCAAATTTCAAATGTTGTTGCAATACCTGACGTAAAAGTCTGTTCCCAAACCCAATGATGCTTCATGCATTTTGCTGGCACAGCAACTCAAATCACCACTGGTCTAACCTTCTAAACTTTATTTTGTATGCCGGTAAAACCTACTTCAGCAACTCTTAAAAAGCAAAAAAAAATATTCGTTCTCGATACCAGCGTAATTCTGTATAATCATGACGCTATAAATAGTTTTGATGATAACAACGTCGCGATTCCTATAACAGTTCTTGAAGAACTGGATAACTTTAAAAAAGGCAATGATAATATAAACTTCGAAGCCCGTGAGTTTATCCGCATTATCGATCGCCTTTCGGAAAAACGGACACTTACTAAATGGCTTACGCTTCCAAAATCGAAAGGTGGTAAGTTTAAAGTGATCATGATCGAGAAAGGCGACATTGACGCCAGGGATATTTTTGGTGAAAACAAGCCTGATCATCGGATATTAAATGCGGCTCTCGCCATTGCAAAAGAAAATCCCGATTGTAACGTAACGCTCGTATCGAAAGATATAAACCTCCGGCTGAAAGCAAAATCACTGAATATTCAGGCCGAAGATTTTCTGACCGGTAAGATAAAAGATCCGGAAGGGCTTTACACCGGCAAAACAACAATTGAAGGTTTGCCAACAAAAGTAATTGACACTATTTATCAGAATGGCTTTTGCGAGCTAAGCGACATAGGTGTTCAAAATGCAATTCCCAATCACTATTACATTCTGAAAAATACTAAAAATTCGGCACTGGCTTTTTACAACGCTACAACCAAGCGAATTGAACGGTTGGATAAACGTCCGGCCTACCACATCATGCCTCGTAATGCCGAACAGGTTTTTGCACTTCATGCCATTATGCATCCGGATATAAAACTTGTCACTCTTCAAGGAGTTGCCGGCACAGGGAAAACCTTGCTGGCATTGGCCGGGGCAATGGAACAGCGGCGTGAGTTTAAGCAGATTTACCTGGCCAGGCCAATTGTTCCACTCAGTAATAAAGAAATCGGATTTCTGCCCGGCGATGTGAAGGATAAAATTGGTCCTTACATGGAACCTTTGTACGATAACCTTAAATTTATACAGAGCCAGTTTGGCGAAAAAGATAAGGAAGCTAAGGTAATTACTGAGTCGTTGCAAAACGAAAAACTTGTGGTTACACCGCTGGCTTATATTCGCGGACGAAGCATCAGCAATGTGTTTTTCATTGTGGATGAGGCTCAGAATCTTACGCCGCATGAGGTAAAGACCATCATTACACGCGCCGGAGAAAATACTAAAATAGTTTTCACCGGTGATATTTTCCAAATTGATACACCTTACCTGGATTCTCAGAGTAATGGACTTTCGTACCTGATCGATAAAGTTAAATCTCATCCCATGTATGCTCATGTGAGGCTCGAGAAAGGCGAACGTTCCGAACTGGCTAACCTGGCAAATGATTTGCTATAAAAGGATTTTAAAAACCCTTTGCTAAAAAAATCCACAAATGGATATTTTCTTTTCCATTTGTGGATTTTTTTAAAATCTCACTCTCTCTTATTTTTCACTTTTTGTCACCCTGAGTGTAATCGAAGGGCACTTTTCATTCCTCACTTTTCACTCCTAACTGCAGTAAGTATTGTTTGGCCCACAGCCATAAGTGTAGGTTTACTTATGCCAGCCATATTATCACTTTTGGTATGCCAGTTTCTGTAAAATCCTGATTGTGTTGATTGATCGTGTTGGATAATATCAATGGTCGGAATCTTCCGCAATTGGTTGATATACACATGATCGTCGGTAATCGCATTGGTTCGTTCAGATGAAAAATAATCGCTGTATCCAATAGAAGCGCCAATGTTCCATACCATCTGAGCTATATCAGGAGCATAATACATGGTAGTGCCTTCCATGGTAAAAACCGCATTTTCGGCGCCAACCATATCGAGCAATATTCCATACCGGGCAGTATAACCAGGAACATGCGGATTATGTGACCAATATTGCGAGCCCAGCGCCCAATCGTCAGTCCCCGTATAACCGGCATCCTGAGGCGCGCCATAGTCTTCGGCATCTAACAGCAACAAATCAACACCAATTGTTGAAGGCGATATCCTTAACTGACGGGCAATTTCAAGTAGAATACCAACTCCGCTGGCACCGTCATTTGCTCCGTCAATCGGCGTGCGGTGCATTGTTGTGTCAGGATCGTTATCAGCATAAGGACGTGAATCCCAATGTGAAGTAAGCAAAACCCGGTTTGTGCTTCTCGGATTAAATGATGCAATAATATTCTTACCGTTCAACGTTGTTCCGTTGTAGGCTTTGGCAGTAAAGTTCTGCACAACGACATTCGGCGTGTATTTTTTTAGCGTTGCTTCAAGCCATGCGGCGCATTTTTCATGTGCCTTGCTGTTATTAACCCTTGGGCCGAACTTTACCTGTTCGTTTACAAAATAATAAGCCGTATCCGCATTAAATTCAGCAGCTTTAAAGGATTTCACCGGCTCCGAAGTTGAAGATTCATCAGTAGTTTGAGAAGATTTTTGTTTGCACGAACTAAATGCTGCAATTAAAATAACCGAAACCAAGGCAAGAGAATATCGCATAACTAAACTTTTTGTAAGCTACAAAGGTAATACAACAGGTTTTAATACCGGCTACAGAAAATCAGCTTTGTGACCAAACGAACCTGTAAAACCCGATTCGCCGACAGAACGGCGGGTGCGTGGGCTAAGTTCAAGTTTTTTAAGATTAGGATGCAACATTTCCGCATCATCCCTATAACTTAATGTAAAAGCAACCAACACCTTATAATCACTGGGGATTAGTTGAAGAATACCTTTTTTTGATAACTTAACCAGGCTTATTTACCTTTTTCTATTGAGCCATATGGTTATTAATATTGATTTTCATAATACTACAATTCAGATCAGCATTTGTATTTTTAAATACCCGGAGTTGGCAGTTCAGGTATTAAACCATAGTTGCTCGCCACCCGATATGGACTTTCATAGGATCCAAAAGACTTAAACCAAATATTTTTCATCAATGTAAAAGAGTCGGATGTAAAATAACTGCCAAATCCAGTCAAAATATTGTAATTTTGCACGGTTAACCTATCTTATCAGCTTTAAAATGAAAAACAAGTATCTTGATCTGATTGAACAGACTTTTGATTTTCCTACCGAAGAGTTTAAAGTGGAAAACAGTGAGTTGTTTTTTAATAACATTCCACTTATGGAAGTCATTAAACAATATGGAACGCCATTGCGTGTTACATTCCTGCCAAAAATAACCAAACAGATACAGAAAGCGAAAAGGCTCTTTAATGTGGCAATTGCCAAGGCCGATTATAAAGGTAGTTATAATTTTTGTTATTGCACAAAAAGCTCCCATTTTTCATTTGTAATGGAAGAAGCACTGAAAAATGATATTCATATAGAAACGTCTTCGGCATTCGACATACCTATTATCGAATCCTTGTTCGAGTCGGGCAAGTTAATGAAAGACACCTACATTATATGCAATGGATTTAAAAGACCACAGTACATCGAGAACATCTGCAACCTGATTGAGGAAGGATTCGAAAATGTAATCCCGATCCTGGATAACAAGTTTGAACTCGATGAATATGACCGGAATATAACACGTAAGATCAAGATCGGAATACGGATTGCATCGGAAGAGGAACCCAAATTTGACTTTTATACTTCGCGGCTTGGCATAAGATACAATGATATAGTATCCTATTACGAGGAAGAGATCAAGAACAATCCGAAGTTCGAGCTTAAAATGCTGCATTTCTTTATTAACACAGGCATACGTGATTCCGCCTATTACTGGAACGAATTATCAAAATGCGTACAGGTTTACTGTGAGCTCAAGGCAGTTTGCCCACAACTTACGTCGCTTAATATAGGAGGCGGTTTCCCGATAAAGAATTCCCTGAATTTTGATTTCGATTATGCATATATGGCTGAAGAGATAATTGCCCAGATAAAGGGCATCTGCCAACGAAACGGAACTCAGGAACCTGATATTTTTACCGAATTCGGATCATTTACAGTAGGCGAAAGCGGGGCCGTCCTGTATAGCATCATCGACCAGAAACGTCAGAACGACCGCGAGTTGTGGAATATGATCGACAGTTCATTTATTACTACTTTACCTGATACCTGGGCTATTAACCAGAAATTCATTCTCCTGGCAGTTAATCACTGGGACCAGGAATATGAACGGGTTTTCCTGGGCGGCCTTACCTGCGACAGCGAAGATTATTATAACGCTGAGGCCCATACCAACGCCATATTTCTTCCAAAGCTGATGGATGATGAACCGCAGTATATCGGCTTATTTCACACCGGTGCTTACCAGGATTCGCTGGCTGGATACGGGGGAATCCAACATTGCCTAATTCCAGCGCCTAAGCATATACTCATTGATTTAGACGAAGATGGTGAGTACTTCACCAAACTGTTTGCAAAGGAGCAAAGCCATAAATCGATGCTTAAGATCCTGGGGTATTAACAGAATTCTGAATTTTGGCAAACCTGAACTTTAACATTAATGATTCAGTCCACTCCGAAAAGTCATTTTACCCCTAAATCCCCTAAAGGGGACTTTGGTAAAATGCTGATTTTTAACACTTCCCCTTCAGGGTCGGGGTAAAGAAGGGTTGAAAATCAGCATTTCCGACTTTTCGGAGTGGACTCATGATTATATGTTAGGTGTTTTTCGTTTCTAAGCTCAGACAATGATTAACATATAGCACTAAATGCTTAATATGTATGGATGAACATAGGAAACAACCTAAGATTTTGAAAATCTTAATTTATATTCTGCAAATAAGGATTTGTTTTGCATGTATGAAAAAAATTGTATTTTCGCATTTCTGAAACAAAAAGCATATTAATCTTACTCTTTGCCATTCAACTGTATTTCAACTGTTAAACCAAAATACAGTATGCTTTTAAAAAACGGATAGTCTGTTTTTTAGTTCACAAGTTCCTGATAAATAACGGCATAGAGCTTAAAACATAAATTATATGAAACAGTATGGTGATTTGCCAAAAGAATTCACTGCGTTCGAAAGTTCAAAAATCATAATCCTGCCGGTTCCTTATGACGGAACTACCACATGGATAAAAGGTTCCGACAAAGGGCCAAAAGCCATAATCGAGGCATCGGCTAATCTCGAAATGTATGATATTGATACAGATAGTGAAGTACATAAACTGGGTATTCACACTGCTGAACCTGTTACTGAAGCTTCTTCACCCGAGGCTATGGTTGATGAAGTTTATGCCAGAGTGAAGGCTTTATACAAAAAGAAAAAATTTCCGGTAATTCTGGGCGGAGAACACACTGTAAGTATTGGCGCTTTTAAAGCAGCCAGTGAACAGTTCAGTGATCTTACCATTCTCCAGTTCGATGCTCATGCTGATATGCGCGACGAATTTAAAGGGTCAAAAAACGATCATCATTGCGTAATGGCCAGAGCTTCGGAAATGGCTCCTGTTGTTCAAGTCGGCATCAGAAGCATGAGTGCGGGCGAACGCGAAGATATTAAGCCCGACCGTGTATTTTATGCTATGCAGATTTACGATCAGTCAACCTGGATGTACGAATTACTGAATAAACTCACCCGCAACGTTTACATCACTATCGACCTCGATGTTCTCAATCCGTCCATCATGGCCTCTACAGGAACGCCAGAGCCAGGCGGCATGAACTGGTTCGACATTATCAATATCCTTAAAAAAATCAGTGAGCAGGTAAATATTGTTGGTTTCGACGTTACGGAACTGGTTCCCAACAAAGAGAATAAGGCTCCGGATTACCTGGTTGCCAAATTAATTTACACCATGCTGACCTATAAATTCGTTACCGGAATTAAATAATTTAAAACTTAACTGATTGAAGGCTGTTCTCAATAGCGGGGACAGCCTTTTATTTTAACCCCTTTACGAAAAGTTATTCCGGCGCATCTGAATATTTAACTGGCCGCGATAACTTAATGATGACACAATATCAATTAACCAATTGAGTTTTAAGAAAGAACATAAGATTACATCATAAATAGACCATATAGTTTAGAGAAGTGTAACAATATAGTTCTTTTGGAAACACTTATTTTTATTAAAAAGGAACATGATTAAACATATAACATTACAAACTGTACGCTCGCATATTATAATCACATTTGGATTGTTGCTGAATGCGCTGGCATGGACGGCATTCCTGATCCCGGCACAGATTACAGGTGGCGGCATCACAGGTGTTTCCACCCTGATCTTTTATGCCTCAGGGTTTCCGTTAGGAGTTACTTACCTGATAATTAATGCGGTACTGATCCTGATTTCGATCAAAATACTGGGAACTAATTTTGGCGTGAAAACTATTTTCAGCGTGGTAGTACTTGCTTTTCTGCTTTCATTGTTGCAAGGGTTTATTACAAAGCCCATTGTGAACGACGTTTTTTTATCGACAGTAATTGGTGGCATATTGGGAGGCGCCGGAATAGGAATCGTATTTTCGCAGGGAAGCAGCACAGGAGGTACCGATATCATTGCCATGATAATCAATAAATACCGCAACATCAATCCCGGACGCGTAATCCTGTATCTTGATATTTTTATTATTGCATCGTCTTTCCTGATTTTCCGTTCACTCGAAAAAATTGTGTACGGTTATGTAGCTATGGGACTTACTTCATATACCATCGACCTGCTTTTTACCGGGTCAAAACAATCGGTACAGATGTTTATTTTTTCGAAAAAATACGATCTGATCGCCGATCGTATCGGGAAAGAAATGGGCCGTGGAATTACAATTATCGATGGGCAAGGATGGTATACAGGGGAACAAACCAAGGTATTACTGGTAATGGTGAAAAAGCCCGAAGCCAGTCAGATATTCCGGATCATCAAGGAAATAGATCAAAATGCCTTTATGTCGGTAAATAACGTAATGGGCGTGTATGGGCAAGGGTTTGAAAGGATACGGACGTAAAAATCAGGAAATCAGGTCAAAAGTATCTTAATTATTTGCCTTGCTGATAGCTTGACTCTGCGATGTAAACTGTGAGTCTCTGTTTATTTACCGATACAATTTTCCATGTTTGGATTGATGTTCCGCCCCAATATCCAACCTTAATATTAACCAATGAACCATCCTGATTCCAGGTGCCTTCGTAATCAGCAGTTGTAACCGGAGGTGTGCCGCACCATCCACTATTTTGGCGTTCGACAAGTTTATTACCTGACTTAAATGTAATCCCATACTGGTTTTCTACCAGATAATTAGCCCGGGTATAAATTACAACAGTATCAGTATATTGAGGATTTATCCAACTTCCAATCAGTTCAGTATTACTATCCTGAATAAAAGTATTCTCTTTCCGGCACGAAAACAATGCAAGTGAAATAAATGAGACTAAAAAGACTATTCTCATAAAAGGCTTTTATTAGTAAATTAATTGAATTACAAGAATCATTCCGGATTTCAAAATCTAAGTCCCAAAATCCGCTTTCCGCATTCGCAAATTCGAAATCCCTTACACAGCTCCTATCGGAATTTTACTCAGTTGTTTAATATTCTGTAAATCAGAATAATTATACTGGTAAATTCCATCTTCGGCAATCATAATCAGCACGTTGCCAAACGGAATTACATCAAGCGCTTTCAGATCGGGATATCGTTTCAGTATGTTCAGGTCAATGCGAAGCGGATCGCTGGCATCATAAATCTTTAAACCAGCTTTGCCGTCGCAAACAAAAAGTGTTTTGTTGTCGATTCCCAATCCATAAGGCTCTTCCATCGCATAGCTTTTCATCAGCACAGGGCTTGTGATAACCTTCAGGTCTATCACTTCCATAACATTCTGCCAGTTGCCGCAACGGTTTCCTTCACGAAGCGTAACATAGGCCATGTTATCTTTTACTACAACAGGATCGCAGCTTTGAAAATGATCGTATACCGATTTATACAGCGGCGCCGACGGATTAGTAATATCATAAATTAGCATTCCAGTTTGTGTACCGATAAAAAGGTTTTCGCCATCGATAAAAACGGTTTCGACCATTCGTGATATTTCAATTTTTGCACCTGCCACCGGAACTGTTGGCTGATTGATATCAATAACCTGCAAATTAGTCTGGTTTAAACCATAAAACTGGTTGCCGTTAATAATAAACCGGGCCATGGATCCGCCAACTCCTACTGTTTGAGTCGGACCGCCGTTACTTCCATTCATCATAAAAAGACCATCTCCTTTTTCGAAATAATAATGTGGATTGATCCCGATGTTAGTGATTTCTTCGGTTACTTCTTTAGCCTGCCAGCCGATGATCACGCCCTGTTCCTTGTCAATATTTGTTATTGGGTAAACATCAACTGTTTCAGGAATAGTGTATGGGAAAATGTCTTTGATACGGCTGACTTCCTTGGGTTGCATGATATCGGAAATATCAAGAACTACCAGGTCAACATAGTTATCGGCGTACAGGTAGCTGCCTCTAACGGCCAGGTCGACATTACCGGGAATATCAATAAAATTAAGATTAACCGGTGAGGCGGGATTCGAATTATCAAATACATGGATTCCTTTGTATTTTTCATTTACAAAAAGGTAATTGTCTTTGATGTAAATCTTCCCTGCAGTGGCTATAGCGTATGCTGCTGTTGACTTAACAGGCTTACGCATAGCTTCGTACGACATGTACTGTGGCACATTGGCCATATATTTGCGATATTCAATCGAACTGTCCTTGCACGATACAATGCTTATCAATGCAAGTATCATTATTGGGATAACTAGGAGTGATTTCTTGGTTTTCATTGTCAGTTTTTTTAGTATTCTATTTATTTTTTCTGAGATGTGAGGCATTGCGTCTTTACTTATTCTTTTCGGAGACGTGAAGCATCGCGTCTTTACTTTCGTTTTCTTTAGTTAAAGAGGAAGCCAAATGAGAAAGCCAACCGGCTGAATTCGTCGTAACGGATAGTTTCGTAAGGCGGATACATGGATGACCAGGGAGCTGATCCGGTAACTGTTTTGGTTTTCTGATATCGATATCCAACATTGAAAACAAATGCATTACGTTTAGAAAAATTAAATCTCATGCCTGCGCCTGTGCCGGCCAAAACACCACCATAATATTCGGAGTAGTCGCCCTCATCATGCTTCGAAAGAGGAACAGCATAGCCAGTGCGGGCATATACATAAGGAGTCCAGGAACCTTTTATTAAACAGTATGTAAAATCAGCCATAAACGGAATCTGTTGATGATCAAACCATTCGATTCCTAACCCCGCACCAACTGAAAGCCGGAACGGGAAACGGTATGAAGTAATAAAAGTGAATGCCCCCGAATTTTTTGTTCCACCATAAAAATTCACATTCGCAGCCATTTCGACCGGAAAAGCTAAGTTTCCGTATTCATTTGATGTAATCTTCTGATTTATAAGGACCATCTTAAGCGCTGTATCGGGAATTACAATTAAATTGTGACCTACAATCTCAATACTGGTTTTTACACCCGGAATAGTTTCGATTATCTTGCCTTTCAGGATACTGCCATTATAGAGGTATACCACATCTTGCCTTGATTGGGAAAATAACCTGACTGATAAAAGAACGGTACAAAAAACAATCAGTAGTAATGTTTTCTTCATAAAGCAGATATCAACAATACAAAGGGTTAAAAAGCAGTAAATTGGTTGTATCCCTAATTAAATAAAAATTCTGGCTCGATGCTTATTATATAAATAAAGGTTCATAGCTAATTTTTATTGGTTATAATACAAAATGAAATATTTGTTGCAGACTCGATTTTCAATAACGTGAACACGTAATAGCATCAATAATTTCGGAACAACAAAACTTTTAATTATTATATTTGCTTCCCCATAAATAATTTTCCTATGAAGTCTTCTTTACTTTTCAAAGGCAGGGTTGCCTTACTTGCCCTGATCCTGGTTACTTTCACCCAAAATGTGAAATCGCAGGAACCCGTGGTTCAAACTGCTGTACATTTCGACGTTTCGGCTCCATTACGTGATATGAAGGTAAAAAAAACTGCATTCTGGAAAAAATGGATGACAGAAACCGAAAAGGAAATCCCGAATAAGTTTCATATTAAGCCGGTGATACATCCTGAATATATGAACCAAACTGACGGAGCAATGCAAAATGCTTCCAAAAAGGAGGCTCAGGGTGCAATCATAAATCCGGTTACAAATTTCGACGGGATAAATAATTCCAAAAACAAAAGGGGGAGGTTTACACCTCCCGATCCTGCCGGCGATGTAGGACCGAATCATTATGTACAGGCTGTTAACTGTATGCTACAAATATTCAGTAAAACCGGCACTTCAATATACGGACCGGTAGAAACATCAACCATTTGGAGTGGTTTTGACGGCATTTGGAATAATGATTTAGATAACAAAAATCATGTTCATAACGATGGAGACGCAATTATAATGTATGATGAAAATGCCGACCGCTGGATTATAAGCCAGTTTGCTGTGGATTGCGGCACTTTTCCCAATTACACTGAATATGAACTGGTAGCCGTTTCGCAGACAGCTGACCCAACTGGCGCATATTATCGATATGCTTTTAAGTTCGATCATATGCCCGATTATCCAAAAATGGGTGTGTGGAGCGATGGATACTACCTGGCAGTAAACCGCTTCAATACCAACAGTTCCTCGTCACCTGCCATTGGAGCAGGTATGGCCGTATTGGAACGCGATAAAATGTTGGCTGGAGATCCTCTGGCCAGAATGATCTATGCAAAAACTGAAACCTTAGGAGGTAGTGGTTCAGGTCTGGGTTCCGACTGTTTCAGCATGCTTCCGGGCGATTGCGACGGCACATTTGCCCCAGCAGGCACACCCAATTATTTCACTTATATAAATGATGATTCATGGGGCGGAAAAGATGAGCTCCGGATATGGTCGTTAAAACCCGACTGGACTGCAGGCACAGCTATCGCTTCTTTTGTTACGGCTCTGCCGGTTGCCGCGTTTGCAACATACTCTACTTATGCAATTTCCCAAAAAGATGTAACGCTTAAACTTGATGATCTCAGCGACAGGCTGATGCATCGCCTTCAATACCGTAATATGGGGACCTACGAAAGCATGGTTACCTGTCATACGGTGAATTCAGGCAGTAATATTGCCGGTGTTCGTTGGTACGAGATGCGTAAAAGCGGCGCATCCTGGACACTATACCAGCAAGGCACATATGCTTTTGCCGACAGCAAATCGCGCTGGCTTGGCAGCATAGCCATGAACGGAAACGGTGACATTGCATTAGGCTATACACTTTCGGGCACAAATGATTTTCCTTCCATTTACATTACAGGCCGCAAAGCCACTGATGCTCCCGGAACAATGACTGTTGCTGAAAGTCCTATTGTTGTGGGTGCCGCGTCAATGACCGGGGCCGACCGCTGGGGTGATTATGCTATGATGAGCGTTGACCCTGTTGACAATAAAACATTCTGGCATACCAACCAATATGTTGGCACTTACGGCGGCAGTTATCCCTGGTCCACCCGCATCGCTTCATTTGTATTTTCTAATACCCCTATAGTGGCAACACTGCCTGCAACAAATATTACAGGTACTTCATCTACTTTTAATGGCACAGTGAACCCGAACGGACTGGCTACAGATTATTATTTTAAATGGGGGACCTCCGCATCTTATGGAAATGTTACTCCAACTTTATCAGCAGGAACCGTTTCGACAGTTGTACCTGTTTATGCAGATATTGCAGGACTTACACCGGGTACGCTTTATCATTACAGCGTGGTAGCTTCCAACAGTGATGGGACAGCTATTGGAGCAGACCTAACCATTATTGGTGGCCAGGCTGAAGTAACTACTACCGGCATTACAAATATCACTGCCACAACAGCTACAGGTGGTGGTAATGTAACAGCTAATGGTGGAAGCACAGTTACGCGTGGCGTTTGCTGGAGCATTTCGGCCAATCCTACCATTACAGATGCAATTACTACCGATGGAACAGGCATAGGAATTTATACAAGTTCAATTACGGTTCTGCTTCCCGCAACAATTTATCATGTTCGTGCTTACGTTACTAATGCTGCCGGTACAGCTTACGGAAGCGATGTGACATTTACTTCAGGTTCTTTAAATACTCCCGCTGCAACGGATGCTACAACCGTTACATCAAATGGCTTTACAGCCAATTGGAGCGCTGTTGACGGAGCCAATTCCTACGACCTGGATGTTTCCTTGTATCCAACCTTCAGCATTGGCGGGGGAAATTCGACACTTACGGAGGGCTTCAACAGTGGCTTTACTGCACCGGCAGGCTGGACATTTACAAATATAGGCGGCACATATACTTCGGCAGGAAATTTCGGTGTAGCTTCACCTTCACTTAAAATGGATGCAACAGGCGATGCTGTTGAAACTCCAATGCTTGCCTCAGCTGCGACACAGCTAAGTTTCTGGTGTAAAGGACAGTCCGTCAATACATCAAGTTCCCTGCTGATTGAAGGATTCAACGGGAGTTCATGGGTTACCATCGACACATATAGTCCGCTTCCGATCGTAGCCACAACTAAAACCTACAATTCATCATCCACACCTGCATTACATGCAAATATGGTTAAATTCAGGCTCTCCTATTCAAAAAGCACAGGCAACCTGGCACTTGATGATGTAAGTATAATTTCGGGAGGAACAGTTCCTTCATTTGTTGGCGGGTACGAAAGCCTGTCGGTTAGTGGGATTTCACAATCTGTTACAGGCTTGGCTGCTTCTGTTCCTTATTATTACAGGGTAAGAGCTAAAAGTGGATCGAATTCGAGTGGAAGTTCTAATGTTATCAAAGTATCTACAACGGGTGGAGGAACCACTCCCGCAATTTATGTTACACCTGCAACTCTCACTGCTTTTACATATGTTCCGGGAAGTGGACCTTCGGCTTCCAATACATACAACCTGAGTGGGATCAATCTAACAGGTGCTCCGGGCATAATTAGTATTACCGGTAGCGCTAATTATGAAGTTTCAACCGATAACAATGCATTCAGTGGAAACTTAACTGTTCCCTATGCAACAGCCACCCTGGCCGCCAGCCCTGTATTTGTGAGACTGAAAGCCGGATTGAGCGCAGGAATCTACAACAATGAAATAATCGCCAATGCTGGCGGTGGCGCAACAACTATTAATGTTACATGCAGTGGAAATGTTGCTGTACTGCCAGCTCCTGCAATCGTTGCCGGCACACTGGCTGCTTTCAGCGATCAGATTATTAACACGGTTTCTGCTGAGCAAAGTTTTGCTGTTTCAGGAACCGACCTGGTTGCTGATATTACACTTACACCTCCGGCAGGATTTGAAATTTCATCCACTTCAGGTTCCGGATTTGTTGCTAACCCAAATACTTTGACATTAACACAAATCGGCGGTATTATTTCTTCCACTTTGGTTTATGTGCATTTTGTGCCAACCTTAGTACAGACATACATTGGTAATATTTCGCTTGCAAGCGCCGGAGCAACATCACAAACTGTTGCAGTAAGCAGCGCCGGTATTAACGAACCAACTACTCCCCAGGTAGTAATAAGCCAGGTATACGGAGGTGGTGGAAATAGTGGAGCGACTTATAAAAATGATTTTATTGAACTATTCAACCGCGGTACATCAAGTGTGAACCTAAACGGATGGTCAGTTCAATATGCATCAGCAACCGGAACAACCTGGGCGGCCACTAACTTGCCAAATATCACGTTAGTTCCCGGCCAATATTGTCTGATACAGGAAGCAGCCGGAACTGGAGGAACAACGGCACTTCCAACACCGGATGTCACAGGAACCCTGGCAATGTCGGGAACTAACGGCAAAATAGCACTTGTAAATAACAGTACTGCCCTCACTGGTGCTTGTCCAAGTGGAACAAATATTGAAGATTTTGTAGGTTATGGTTCTACTGCAAGTTGTTTTGAAGGAACAGGCCCAACCCCGGTAGTAAGCAATACAACTTCAGCTATACGATTATCAAACGGGTGTACAGATACCGACCAGAATGCTACCGATTTTGTTGCCGGTCCTCCTGTTCCAAGGAATACAGCTACTATTCCCAATCCCTGTTTCGTTCCTTCGCCATTATTAACTGCTACACCTTCCACTCTTTCAGGATTCGCCTATCTTGAAGGAAATGGCCCGTCAATAGCACAGAGTTACATCCTAAGTGGCAGTATTCTTACCACGCCTGGCACAATAGTCGTAACAGGCAGCACAGATTATGAAGTCTCGGCGGATAACAGCACATTCGGAGGAACTGTTAATGTTACCTATGAATCGCCAACACTTGCAAGCACGCCAATTTATGTAAGGCTGAAATCCGGGCTCTCCGTCGGCACATATAATGCGCAACTGATTACCAACACAGGTGGCGGTGCTGTAACTGTTAATACTATCTGCAACGGAAGCGTTCTATCTTCACTTGCAGCACCGTTGGCCAAAGCTGCTACGAATGTTACAGCAAACGGTTTTTCGGCTAATTGGAATACTGCAGCTGGTGCCACAGCATACCAGATTGATGTTGCAACAGATAATACTTTTGCAAGCCCGGTTTCGGGTTACAATAACCTGGATGTAAGCAATGTTAATACATACGGGATTAACGGGTTGGCATACAGTACGCCTTACTTTTACCGAGTAAGAGCTTATTCGGGAACTGTTGCAAGCAATAACTCAAATACAATCAATTTAACCACACTCCTGAATACAGGTTTTAACTTCGACGAAAAAGCGCTTTCTGATGCTTATAGTTTCCAGAAAACCGTTTTTATAAACAACAAGGACAACACCAAAGGTGAGTTTTTCATTTACACTTCGGGCGGGAAATTGGTTTACTCAGCACCAGCAGTTCAAGGAATCACCAGATATTACCTGAATGAACCAGGTGTTTACGTGGTGAAAGTGATTACCTCGAATGTGAATATGGTTAAGAAATTAGTAATCAAGTAATTGAAATCAGGAATTAGACTGCCTCAAGGAGAGGAAAATGTATGTCTTGATTTACTAAAAATGAAAAGTCTTCCTGTTACTACAGGAAGACTTTTTCATTTAAGAAACACAATTATTTTGGATTCATTGTAAACAAAAAAAAGCCTTTCCCGTTTCCGGAGAAGGCTTTTCCTATTAATGATATTAATTATTTCCCGCACCAGGCACTTACTTCTTCGAGGCGTAATGAAGGAATATCGAGTTTTAGTTTTTTGCGTAATCCACTCAGTTCGTGAAGTAATTTGTTCGGATTTGCTTCCTTGAGGTCAGCTGGTGCTTTAATCCCGGCTTTGCGCAATACCGGAACCCAGTCAGTTGGAATTCCAATAGCTACAAATTCTTCATCAGTTGCTCCGGTAACAACAGTTGCTTTTTCGGGGCGCATCTGAGGAAAGAAAAGTACATCCTGAATGGATTGTTGATTTGTCATTATCATTGTTAACCGGTCGATTCCGATACCCAGACCGGCTGTTGGGGGCATTCCATACTCAAGTGAACGGAGAAAATCTTCATCAAGAACCATGGATTCATCATCGCCACGTTTTCCTAGTTCAAGCTGTTCTTCGAAACGGGCACGCTGGTCGATAGGATCGTTCAATTCGCTGAAAGCATTGCATAGTTCCTTGCCGTTACAGATAGCTTCGAAGCGTTCAACAAGCCCGGGTTTGCTGCGGTGCTTTTTGGCAAGCGGCGACATTTCGACCGGGTAATCAGTAATAAACGTGGGTTGTATAAGCTTTGCCTCGGCAGTTTCGCCAAATAGCTCATCGATAAGCTTGCCTTTGCCCATGCTCTCATTGGTTTCGATATTGAACTTCTTGCAAGTAGCACGAAGTTCGTCTTCCGTCATTTCCGAAATATCTACACCTGTAAAATGCTGAACCGCTTCAAACATAGTAAAACGTTTCCAGGGACGTTTGAAATCTATTTCATTATCTCCTACCTGAACTTTGGTTGTCCCGTGCAGATCAATGGCAATACGTTCAACCATTTCCTCCACGGCATTCATCATCCATTCGTAATCTTTGTAAGCAACGTAAAGTTCCATTTGAGTAAACTCAGGATTATGAAACCGGTCCATGCCTTCGTTGCGGAAGTCTTTCGAAAATTCAAAAACTCCATCATAACCACCAACAATCAACCTTTTAAGATATAACTCATTGGCAATACGCATATACAGCGTCATGTCGAGGCTGTTGTGGTGCGTTTTGAACGGACGGGCTGCCGCGCCGCCATAAAGTGGCTGCAGAATAGGAGTTTCAACTTCGAGATAACCTTTGCTGCTCAGGAAGTTGCGCATGGTATTTACGAGCCGGGTGCGTTTCACAAACACTTCGCGGACTTCAGGATTCACGATAAGGTCAACGTAACGTTGGCGGTAGCGGACTTCCGGATCGCTGAAAGCATCAAAAACCTGTTCGTCTTTTTCTTTTACAACTGGCAGAACGCGTAATGATTTACTGAGCAGTTTCAGCGATTTCACATGAATGGAAATCTCGCCCATCTGGGTAATAAAAACAAAACCGCTTACTCCAATAATATCGCCTATATCCATAAGGCGTTTGAATGCCGTATTATAGAGGGTTTTATCTTCGCTTTCGCAAATATCGTCGCGCTTAATGTAAAGCTGAATACGTCCGCTACTGTCCTGCAAATCCACAAAAGAGGCGGCACCCATAATGCGGCGTGTCATTATGCGGCCGGCAATACTTACATCCTGGAAAGCGTGATGGTTCTCCGGATTGTATTCGGCAAGTATAGTCTGTGCTGTAACGTTAATGGGGAAACTTTCAGCCGGATAGGGATTTATACCCAGTGCAGCCAGTTCGGTTAATGAATTACGTCGTATTTGTTCCTGTTCGCTGAATTCAAGTTGCATTTTGAAATTTTTTGCAAAGATAGGAAATAGCAGCAATTGGGGAAACACCAACGTAAGAAGAGTTCATAAAGCTTCAATCGAATTGGTTATGAGCCGGAAGAAAAGGTTTGAAGCGCCAGCCGGGTTAGCATTATCGTGTTTTTATCTTGAATTTCCCTTTCCCATTCTTAAATTTGGCAATCCAATCTTTTCGAAGGTTACCCAAATTATCTTTTGCCAGCCAACCAGGTATCTCATCAGTTATTGCACTAATTGGGTCTTCAATAGGCCAATACTTTTTGTGGACACCGTTAATAGGAAGATAAGTTTCAAATTTCACGATTCTGCTTTTAAACAGATGACATTCTTTTTGCACTTTAAAAATAACAATAAATGGATAGTATTTAACAGCACCCTTATAAAATACAGAATCTTCTATCCCATTAATTCGATTTATATCTGTAACAATTTTGCTCTTATTCGAAACCGGTTTGCTTAACGTAATTTTGTTATTCAAAATGATAAACAAATTTCTGTTTTGAACCTGAATGTACAAAATGGAGTCTTTCGGCAGTTCATGCGCATAAGCAATCGAAACTACTGCAACACTATAAGCATCATGTCCTTCTTCATTAATTAATTTAACTGCGTACGGATCGGAATTCAAATGATCAGGGAGTTTCGACATATAAACAAATTTATCCAGGATCTGAACAAATTCATTTTCATTAACTTGGAATGGTTTTTGACAAAGTACCAGTTTTGCTGAAGACAGGATAATAATCAGAATCAAGAATATTTTATTCATTTCAGTGCTTTAAATTTATGAATTTATATGCTAAGGCAATAAATCACGTTCGATCCCATCTTATTTTCTGATGCGTGCAGCAGAGAGTTCTTTACTTCTTTCAAATGTACGATTGATCTTTAAATACTATTCGATTTCAAGTAATATTATCTCCAAAGTTTTTAACTTTATTGAAACTGCACGTATCAGAATATATGATTCACCAACCGGAGTTATGATTACATACAAATCAATATATCAATGTTTAGTTAATTGAGCTACTCTGTTTAGATTTATCAATCCAAAGCAATTTTAGCTTCCATTTGTTAATAGTAAAATATTTTATTGAATCGGCATACTTATCAATATCAACCCCTTGTGAAGAAAATGCCTGATTTGAATCTTCTTCATCTGTTTCGGCAATAATAACAGCCGGGTTATACGTGTTAATCACATCTTTGTCATTAAAACAATCTTTCCAAACCGGGAAGGAAATTGCTTTGCTTTTCCAGCTCAATGAAGGAGCCCATGCGCCAATAATCGGACTATTTTGAAAGTTATATTTACCCAAATAAGTATTGACCTCCGAAATAACAAATGTTCTTCTTCCATAAGATGAGCCATAATCAATGCCATTTTTGATTCCAAGAGAAAATAAGATTAAAAAGGATAACGCTTTAATACTATAAGCCATCGGATTTTTCGTTTTTATACTTATTAATTCGTACAACACCAGCGATATTAATAACCCCATTGCAAAATATAAACTTAACAAATACCTGGAGGGCAGATATGTCATCGACAACTTATGCATTTCCAATAGTATCCAACATGTTAATCCTATAAAAAGAAATCTGAACCGAGTAGATTCAGTAAAGAAAGTGTAAATCAGACCCGAGAGAAATAATATATAAAATGAAATTGTGTACCATTTTAAATAGTTATTATAAAAGATAAAATTCAGAATAAAATTTAAATGGTGTGACAAATTCTGTATGCTGACAAATCTGCCAGTTGCTGTATTAGCAATTACATAATCATAAAATTCCTTATTGGGCAAATACCAGGCAAAGAAATAGATTGCCAGATAAATTAACAGGAAAAGAGAAGTATAGAATAACTGCTTAAGCAATAGTTTTTTATCAGTTGTCTTTATCAGCATGAAAACCAGTATTGATAAAGGAAGAATAAGTATGCTGTAAATGAACTGAATTTTTAGAAAATATACGATTGATATGAAAGTAGCCGATAAAAAACTGGACCCCCGCTGGCGCGGATTTGCAATCCGTGCTATTAAGATTTTCAATCCGTGCAATTAGCCCACCTATCTATCTTTCATATTTATCAGATAACTAATATATCCAACAATCCATTGTTCCCTGCATAATCAGTAGCACTGCTATATACATATTCTTCAGCTCTAAAAACCAGTCCAACCTCAACGGGATTCTGATGTATATAAGTTAGTTTTTGAGCTATAACCGCATTGCTCCAAAGTTCTACAGGATGATTGTCGGCCCGCCAGAACCTGTTACCCTCTTCCGTTTCAAACTGTTTCCCCCCCCGCTGGCGCGGATTTGCAATCCGTGCTATTAAGATTTTCAATCCGTGCAATTAGCCTACCTATCTATCTTTCATATTTATCAGATAACTAATATATCCAACAATCCATTGTTTCCTGCATAATCAGTAGCACTGCTATATACATATTCTTCAGCTCTAAAAACCAGTCCTTCTTCAACGGGATTCTGATGTATATAAGTTAGTTTTTGAGCTATAACCGCATTGCTCCAAAGTTCTACAGGATGATTGTCGGCCCGCCAGAACCGGTTACCCTCTTCCGTTTCAAACTGTTTCACCAACCACTCTTTCCTGCTTTCTCTTTGGTTTTCTGCAATTGCCTTTAATACAGCTTTACTGGTAAACTTCTTATAATCGCGAAGAATATCAGATAATGTATGTCCTTCCTCTGCACGAACGATCAAATGAACATGATTAGTCATAATGCACCATGCAAAAATTTCCAACCCTTTGTTCTTTTGGCAATAGGCCAGGTTATCAATAAGTATATCCTTGTATTCGTTGCGGGTAAAAACATCAACCCAGCCATGCACTGCAAACGTTACAAAATATACTCCATCCGGATTATGGAATTTATATTTCCTGCTCAACCTGCTTTTTTTTGTAAAGGTAATTGTTTTACGACTGTACCGGCACGGATGGCAAATCCGCGCCAGCGGGGTTTATAGAACCAGGGATGTGGGTATTTATTAAAAAATTTCTTTCCGCGATTTACACTTTTCGCATTGCCATCAATAAACAATCCTCTCCATCCAAAATTAAAATAAAGGTTAGCTGAGTTACTGTTTACCCCGTCATCAGAGCCTATTTCAACGAAAACTTTATTCTCCATTCCAATAACTGAAAAAATAAACAATAGCTTGCCATCTTCTTCGAATTGAGAAAATACTCTATATCCTGTGTCAGAAATTGACGGGAGTTCGTTCTTCTTAGAAAGTTCCTGATAATAATGATATAATTGCCTCTGCCCGATTTGAACAGATGGTGCAAATCTATTTCTAACCTTCAGTATAAGGAGATTATCTTTGAGAAAGTTTTTAATCATATTCTTCATTTTGTTCCATTTTTTTAATTTTTGATTCTCAGAGATTAATAACAAAGATAGGAAAATGAACTGAGATGGGAATTAGAGTTTAGCGGGTGATGATGAACAAATCTCCTTAACTTTGAACCGGTAAAAAAAATAAAATGAAAGGAAACTTCATGCTCCGCTTTAAAAAAATATTCTCAAAACCCCGTACTGTAATCATTGCAGCTGTTATTCTATTCTTTCCGGTTCTTTTTTTAGGCAATCATATCAGCCACGACTGGGGTGATGATTTCGCGCAGTACATTCATCAGGCAGCAAATATCGTTCATAGCATTCCACAATCGGAAACCGGTTTCATTTACAGCCAGCAAAATTTTATCGGCCCGCAAGCGTACCCTTCTGGTTTCCCGCTTATTCTGGCACCGGTATATGCTGTGGCTGGTAACAATATAACAGCTTTCCTTTTATTAATTTCTGTCCTGTATATTACACTTGGATTAGTAATGATTATATATTTCAGGAATTATTTTTCGTGGATTCCTGCATTTATTTTGGCAACAATTTTTGTTTACAATCCTCAAATGATTCTTTTTAAAGGGGAAGTGATGTCTGAAATACCATTTACAGTTTTGCTGGTTACCTGCTTTATTTTATATGAAAAAGTGAAATTTGCCGATCCTTTACATTTCTTGGTTTTAGCCCTTTTATCCGGGTTTCTGATTATGGTAAGATCAGCAGGATTTATTTTTGTTGCAGCAGTTATTCTTGACCAATTAATCATTTTAAGAAAAAGAAAAATATCCATAAAGGATTTTGCTATCCGTGGTGGTATATTCGTATCTATTCCGATTTTGATCTATTTACTGTTCAATATCTTCATCTTCAGGATGCCTTCAGGAAGTGGAATCAGCGATTATCTCAGCTTCTTTCAATCGGGGAAATTAGTCTGGATGTTTCCTGGGAATTTTTATCATTATATAGAAGCCATCCGGTTGTTATACATGCCACAAAGCGGGAACCTTATGGGAATTTCAGTATTACTTTCGTCGGTAATGCTTACATTGGTGCTGCTTGGATTCTTACACAGAATATTCCAGGGTCCACAGATAATTGATTGGTTTTTTATTTTTTACATTATCATGTTGCTGCTTTTCCCGAATACAAATTCGGCCACAAGGCTATTGATTCCATTAGGATTTATATTCCTGATTTATTCTGCCACAGGTTTCAAAAAACTTCAGCTTTTGCCGCAACTCGCTTCTCAAAATAAAGCAATCATTTTCGGAGGTTTGATACTGCTTATGTTTTTACCTGGCATTATGAAAATTGCCCGCGCCGGTGAAAACATACAGGAAGGGCCTCAAAAGAAAACTGCGGTTGAAACTTTTAATTTTATAAGTAAAAATGTTCCTCCCGACTCGGTAGTTGTTTTTGAAAAGCCACGGGCGCTTGCGTTATACGGAGGTTGCAAGAGTATGGTCGATCCGCGCACCAACAATCCAACGCTTTTCCATTTGCAGGTTGTGAAGGCAAAAGCATCGTACCTGCTTATCAATAACAACTTAACGGGTGAGTTGATGTTGCGTTATTCCAAGGTAATGCAAAACCGCCTTAACAAACAATTTGAAAATAAGGATTTTGTGCTTTATAAGATCAACCCTGTGATTCGTTAAGCACATCGCTAAGCACACGCACCGATTTTATTTCTCCAAAATTGGCGATATGAATCCTGAAATAGCCAAGCATTCCGGCAAGTAATTCGTTTCGCATCACCGAATTGATGCTTAGGGCAGTTACACCGGCATTCAGAGTTGTGAGTACCTCGGAAAGGCTGTTGCTCAGCGGTGATGATAAATAATAGGGATGACCGGGCGGATGAGCACAGAAATGTCCTTCTTCCATATCAAAATAAGTATCGTTTTCACTGAAATTATTATGCGGATCGAAACCCAGGAACTGTGTAAGGCCAATAGTAAAAGCCAGCGGAAAACCTGCAACTGAACCGGTGGCCCGATCCAGGTTCAATATCGCATCTTCAAGATACCCATAAAGATTCGGGTCGGCCATCTGAGCTGAAACAGAGTGTGAAAGCAATTCGCTGATATAAATACTAACGGCAGTTTTAGCCATATCCGTAGCTATACCATTGAGCTGGTATTCGCATGTGGCATCACGCATTACACGCATACCTTCCCCTTCTTTGTGATTGGCAACCAGTTGTATTACCGACAAGGGCGCGAAAAGATTTCGCTTAATCCGCGAACCTTTTTTACGTACACCTTTGGCAATATACGTCTGCAAACCAAGCTGCTCGGTAAATACCCTGGCAATAATGCTGGTTTCGGAATAATCCATGCAATGTAGCACTATGCCTTTGGTGGAGAGTATCATTTGAGAGTTAGAAAGCTGTTTTGGAGGGAGATTGAGGAACTGAGGGACTAAGGGACTGAGGGAGTGAGGGACTGAGGGAGTGAGAGACTGAGAGACTGAGAGACTGAGGAACTTAAAGACTGAGGGACTGAGAGACTGAGTGAGATAGGGAGATGGGAGTTAGCGGACAAAAAGTATTTTTCCTGTTTTTTTCTGGCTGCCGTCAGCGTTAGTCACGAAAACCAGATAAACTCCGGTATTCACTTTGCG
Source organism: Bacteroidales bacterium (assembly GCA_038237165.1). Classification (GTDB taxonomy): domain Bacteria; phylum Bacteroidota; class Bacteroidia; order Bacteroidales; family UBA4417; genus UBA4417. The sequence continues at coordinate 42,102 of JBBRYZ010000003.1, forward strand.
ATGCTCAAGATTGCTGCCATCCCATATAACCTGTCCGCCCTGCGCCAGTGTTTCCCATACCAGTGCGCCCGAAACGTCAGTGATTTTTACATTTGACTCATTAACCAGGTTGCTGATGAAAATAGGTCCATGATATTCAGGTCGAACCGGGTTAGGATAAATAAATAACGAATCGAGTGTTGATTTTGATTCTACTTTATAATCCTGGTAAGATACTATTCCCAATGAGGTTCCAAAATACACCTCACCTGAACTGGATATTTTTATAGATTGAATGGAGTTTGACAATAATGGACTATTGGCCTCGGTAAAATGCAATAGTTCCTTCCCACCATCAGCTGACATAAGAAATACTCCTGACTTTTCGGTTCCTATCCATTTTTCGTTGTTTCCGTTTACTGTAATTGCGGTAATCAGTTCCGTGGCAAGTAGTGAATGAATTAATCCGTCTATTACAATCTCAACGGGATGGGCATCATAATCGCCTCCGTTAAACACATTACCGGGGGAAGCAATACGAGAAACTCCCTGGTCGGAACCCAGCCATAATTCGCCGTTGCGGTCAACTGTCATACAGGAAACACTAATTCCTGACAAAGCGCCATTACCAACCGAATTAGTAAGCTTCATCATTTTATCATCGGCAGGGTTATCAGGCGTATTGTTATCATTAAATACAAAGAGTATAGGATCACGGGTTTGAATCCATTTCTGATTTTCGTGGTCAATTATAATACCAGCCACAACAGGAGAATTACCAAGAGAGCTGAGGTTAAATGATTTCCATTCACCTGTCGGCTTCCGCATCGACAAAATATTATACACTTCCGAGTTGGTAACCCACAGATTGTTATTCTGATCAAAAGCAACACCACCTATTCTTAAATATCCATCGCCATATCCGTCAATATACTGCAAGGTGCTGTTTTGAGGATTATAAATTTTCTTTAATTCTCCTTTCTCAAATTCAAGCAATCCATTTCCCCAACTACCCATGAAAGCATGGCTTCCGTCAGTGGGATCAGCTACAACACACATTATATCGCGCATAGGAGTGAATTCCGGGGTATTAATCCAGTTAAAATTACTCCAGGAGTTGTCAGCAAATGTATAGCATTCGGCACCCCGCCAGAGGTTTGCAAACCTGGTAGTTGTTCCACCTGCAACAGCCCACATTTGCTTTCCGACAATATCCATTGCAGCTACCTGCGGTGATGAAGGTCCATCGTATGTATAGCTGTATCCCACCTGGTCGCTGCCTATACTCCACATTCCCTGCTCATTGTCGGCAATCCATACTTTACCTTCCTTATCAATCAATGCATCTCGTGGATTAATTAAAAGCTGAGGGTTATATTTGGAATACTGCATGTCAGGTGCTCCGTCAGGTTTGTATGTGGTTACATTATAATTATTGCATATCAGGAGGCGGTCCCCGCTAACCCTTATTGAGTAACGGTTTGCGTGATCTGAAGTAAGAAACTTCGACCATTTGTCTCCGCTCTTCACATACATGGTATCTGAATCCCATTTACCTGTCACCGTTTTATTGGCATATAATTTCCCCGAAAATGATACGATTAGATTTGCATAATCATTAGGGCCGGTTATATTTTCCCTGGCCCAGTTTACATAGTAAGCCAGGTTGGCATTTGCGTCTGCTGAAAGTATACCCTTTTCCGTAGCTGCATAAAGCTTATTATCATCCTGATCAAATGCAATTGACAGCACATTAATCTGTGATCCCGACGGGCCGATATAGTATGTATCCTTGATTTCATGTTTAGCAATATCAATCACCACAATTCCGAAACCACAGGCCAGGTAGGCCAGTTTGTCAACAATCAGAATGCTGTTTATGGTTTTATTGCCCAGAATTTGTTTTCGCTTGATATCCGGAATATTAATAATGTCCGCACCTTTAACCAGGTCGATATTTGTATTTGAATAAGCGACAACAAGTGTGCTTAAGGAACTGCAATAAGCTATACTGCTGATACCAACATCCGAAAGTCCAGAGGGAGTAACCTTATTCTGTTTGTTAAGGCTGTTATCTGTTTTGTCAAAATAAACTAAGCTGTATGGCGTTGCTGAGTATATGCGGCTTCCGGCTTCGGCTACGGCTATAGATTTTTTATAAGGCAGGTGATCGAGCCATTGATTATAGATTGCATTTTGTGCTTCGACAGCATACAATGATGATGTCAGTATGAAAAATACCAATAAAATACGACCGGAAAACTTCATAATACCTGATGATGACTGAATGCTCATTAATAACTATTCAAAACGGTTTTTAGTATATGCATCCCAACACATACAAATCAAAAATTCAGGCCAGTGGCCTATTGATGGGCATGTTGAGAGATTTTACTCATTTGATACAAAAGTAATGAAGTTTAGATGACAGTTTAACAAACAATTTTCATAGATTTGGCAAATGAAAATCCTGAAATCACTTAAAGCAATGCATATTAATACAAATTAGTGAAAGCATTTGATCATTTCTCGGTTTTTAAAAAAATACCTGACATCTAAATTGCTGGTCTTAAACATGATAACAACGATTTGTTAAAAAATGCAAAAACATTCAGGTCGGCTTTTTAAAATATTTATTACCTTCACCTCCCGAAAACCACTGAAACCTGCATTACTAATTTGAAAATCACCACTTTGGCGATAATTGAAAATGTTATGTTCCAGTGCTTTAATACACTATGCATAAAAAACCTTTACCAGGGAAATGATTCACTATTCTGATTTTGCCATCGTTGAAGGCCTCCGGCTAAATAGTGATTTCATTATTCGCTATGTGTATAAGGAATTCTTTCCAACCATAAAATATCTGATCAAAAACAACGCCGGCCTCGAAGAAGATGCCGAAGACGTATTTCAGGAAGCATTATTGGTAATTTTAACCAAAATAAAAGATGATAATTTCGAATTAAGCTCTTCATTTATCACTTATTTATATTCCATCAGCAAGAATATCTGGCTCCAGAGGCTGAAACGCAAACGGATGACTCATAAAAACCAGGATGAGCTTACCCGCTACCTCGACGCACCTGAAGTGGGAACCGAAGTACACCTGGAATATGAAGAAAAATACCAGTCGTTTATCAGGCAGTTTGATAACCTGAGCGAAGATTGCCAAAAACTTCTGCGGTTGTTCCTCACCAAGATGTCGGCTAAAGATATAGCCGAGAATATGGGGTACAAATCGGAGTTTTATGCTAAAACCAAGAAATATCTATGCAAAGAAGCACTGAAAAAACTGGTTGAAAACGATCCTGATCTCAAAGGGATTATCAGTTAAACAGTTGCATCTATCACACTGTAAATCCAAAACAGGAGAAAAATGTTTCCACCCTACATATCGGCTGTTGTAAACATCGGCGATCTTTCGCTTGGAGGTCATTTGCCGATCCGAATTCAGTCGATGACCAATACCAATACCAACGACATTAAGGCTACCATTGAACAATGCACGCGCCTGGCGAATGCAGGTTGCGAAATGATACGTATCACCGCCCAGGGAATTACCGAAGCCAATAACCTGGCGCTGATCCATAAAGGATTACAAGGTAAAGGCATAAAGGTTCCGCTTATTGCTGACATTCATTTCAATCCCCGGGCTGCAGAAATCGCCGCCGGAATTGTTGAAAAAGTAAGGATTAATCCCGGAAACTACGCTGATAAACGCGATTCGCATGGTATCCTCACTCAAAAAGCTTACGATGAGGAACTTGAACGGATAGCCGAACGTCTGCATCCTTTACTGCGTATCTGCATACAAAATGGAACTGCCATCCGTATCGGAACTAACCATGGATCGCTGAGCGGCCGAAATATGGACCGGTTTGGCGATACACCCGAAGGAATGGTCGAGAGTGCCATGGAATTTGGGAGAATTTGCTTTCAGGAAGGATTTCACAACCTGGTATTCTCTATGAAATCAAGCAATGTGAGAGTAATGGTGCAATCCACCCGGTTGCTGGCACAAAAAATGCAGGCCGAAGGAATGAATTTTCCGATCCATCTTGGTGTAACCGAAGCCGGTGATGGCGAAGACGGAATCATAAAATCAGCCGCAGGAATAGGGACCTTGCTCGAAGAGGGAATAGGCGATACCATTCGCGTTTCGCTTACCGGTGACCCGGTAATTGAAATTCCTGTAGCCATTGCAATTGCGGAGCGTTTTAATGATTCGCGGAAATTAATTACCCAGGTGAATTCCGTAGAGCCTACACGTGAAAACAATCAATTTAACAACCGCAAAAACATTGCTGTTTCGGGTGTAGGAGGCAATTATCCCGTTGGCGTTATTGCGGAAAAAGATCGAATTATCAGTCTGGTCGATGAGCTTTATGAGGTTACAGGATCATTACCGGATCATAACTTCCAACATCTGCATGTAATTGAAGGCAACTCAGCTGAAATACATCAGCAATTGGTGAACATTAAATCCGAAAGTACTCGTCCGGTTATACTGAAAAATTATTATCAGACTGACAATCTGCTTCGTTTCCAGGTCGACAGCACCATTGATTTCGGTAGCTTGCTGATTGACGGGATAGGTGATGCCATATGGCCGGTGGCTCCAAATATCGCTGCCGAAACTGTTAACCATACCGCTTTTGCCATTCTGCAGGCAACCCGGGCACGCATCACCCGCACTGAATTTATTTCGTGCCCTTCCTGTGGGCGTACGCTTTTTGATATTGAAAAAACACTTAAGCAGGTAAAAGCCGCAACCCAACACCTGAAAGGACTGAAAATTGCCGTTATGGGTTGCATTGTAAACGGCCCCGGCGAAATGGCCGATGCCGACTACGGCTATGTTGGCGCAGGACCGGGAAATGTTTCGCTTTATAAAGGGAAGGAAATTGCTTATAAAAATATCTCAGAATCAGAGGCAATTCCGTTGCTGATTAAACTAATTAAAGAATCGGGAGATTGGAAGGAATCAGATGATCCAACAAAAGAACTGATTATTTAAACTTTAAATTATTCACTCATATACTTTAAGAATATCCAATAAGATCCTTTAACAGTCAACAAGGCTTTTCCCACAGTAAATTTCATGGCTTATAACCATTATCGATTTTTCTGTATCAGTTTCTATTCCTTACCTTATTTCTTCTTTACAAACCTTGCAATAAAACTTTGGCTTCAAATTCCCCATGGGAAAAGCCATGAAAACCGCCAAAATAATATTTAAAATCTTTTGCCATTTATTTTTCCCGAGTCCAAGTCCTATGTCAACTGATCCGCAATATTGGCAATGTAATTCCAGATTATTTGGTTCAATTTTATCCTTTTGTAATTCTCTTGCTTTAACAACATCTTCTTCCCGAACAAATATCTGAATACCTGCACCTAGCATATCATTATATAATGGCATCAGGTTTGTAAAATATTGATTTGTAAGAAAACAGTCAATACCTTCATTGTTAAGATTACCTTTTATCAGGTATGCTTCAGATAAATTTCCACATGTCAATATTCGAATCATTCCCATTTTTGAATCTGATAACTATGAGTAATTGCATTAAATGATACTCACTTCAGCCCACTCACCACATTCAGACTTTGACGAAGAATATTGAATACAAAAGGAGTATGCTCCAGTGATTCGCCATCGGCTTCCATAAACATTGGCGGCTCGGAATGAATAATGATTTTTGAGGAACGAAAGGTGCTTACCTCAGGCAAACGGGTGAAACTGCCATCAAACAGCTTGATAATATTACGGATTATTTTAAATTTTCCGATCGGTTTTATCAGCGTAAGATCGAAAAGCCCGTCATCGGGCAACGCATCAGGTGCCTGTTTCATACCACCGCCATTGTATTGACAGATACCAACACTCATACTGAAAATATCCGAAATAATTTTTTCGCTGTCGAGCAGTATGGTGACCTTGGTGCTGGTGTAAACAAATAAACTGGAAAGGATATTTACCACATACGACATCGGATTACTTTTTCCGAGTTCTTTTTGCCTGTTGGTTTTTTTGGTTACCAGGGCATCAAATCCCATTCCGGCCATGTTGATAAAATAGCGTGTCTTTTCTTCTCCTTCGGTTGATATATACTTAATAGTTCCGGTATCCTGTGTAAATATTTTTCGTTTTGCAATCAGTTTAATGGCCTGTTTGTAATCACCCGGTATGTTGTACATCCGGCACCAGTCGTTACCGGTCCCCACAGGAATCATTGCAAGTGTAATTTTTTCGGTGGGAATATGAGCCTGTGTAAAAATTCCATTTACCACCTCGTTGAGGGTACCATCGCCACCGACTACTATTATATTGCGATAACCGTTTTCGACATATTTACGGGTCAGATCAACAGCGTGTCCGCGATGCTCAGTGAATACGCTGGCAAATTCAATCCCGTCAGCAGTAAGCTGGGCTGCAATTTCGAGCCAATCTTTTTCCCCTTTGCGTTTCCCTGCATTGGGATTAACAACAACAAACCATTCCATAGCATACGATTAGAATGAAAACCCGGTTTTGAAAGCCGAAAGATAGGAATAATATTTTAACCGTTTCAGGAGAAGCTTGAAAACCGGAAATGGTTTTTGACAATATGTCTCTTCGTCACTCAGTCTCCAATTTCCAAATCACTCAATCTCTCAGTCTCTCTGTCCCCATTTCTCCCAGTCCCCATGTCTCCCAGTCTCCCCATCCCCACTCTCCCCGTCCTAAATAACCCTTCCCTCCCATTTCCCTCTTTTCAGGTAAAACCATGATAAAGACCCAAGAACAATGCTATACATATATTCGCACAACCACACAACCTCAATAGGCTGATGGAGTTTCACCGAAAGAACCCATGCAAAAACCAGGTACATACTCAAAGTCACCAATTCCATAGCCAGACCGGTACGTGTATTGCCGGTTCCTAATACACCGTTAAACAAAACGATGGTAGCCGAAAACAAAAATACGGCGCCAAGGATCACGTAATAAGAAGTTACAGAAGCTTCGAGCAGATTGGGGTCGCTGGTATAAATGGAAATCATAAAACGCGGAATAAAAATGGCAAGCACAGCTACGATGAGCATAATTCCCATGCTTAACATCAGTATCTTCCTGATAATTGGCATTACCTGGTTCGAAAAACCCGCACCAATGGCGTTACTCACAATACTGCTTGTTGCTGAACTCATCGCCCATGCCGGAATCATCAGCAGCATATAAATACTTCGGATAATGTTAGAAACAGCCAGAGAAGTTTCACCCATTTTTTCGATCATCAGGAAAAATCCGAGCCATACCGCGTGCGACAACACAAACTGTATCATGATATACAATGAAACATCAAGGGTTTTCTTAATGATGGATAAATCGGGTTTTACGAATGCAAAAAGATTATATTTCGTAAGATGAGCCTTACGGGCGGTGATGGCAAAAAAGAATAACAAAGCGCAGGCCTCGGAAATTGAGGATGCCAGCCCTGCCCCGGCAATACCCATTTCAGGGAAACCGAGTTTGCCGAATATCATTCCGTAATCCAGTATCACATTCACACCAGCCATAATCGCTGCGCTGATGCTGATATATTTTGTAAATGCTATCCCTGTATAAAAGGATCGGAAAAGTAATGCTGACGATGCAAAAAACAATCCGAAAATTCTGTATCTCAAATAAATTGTACTTGCATGCAATACATTTGCCGATGCTATTAAAGGCTTGAGCATCTGGGCACCGAATAACAGAATAAGGATTGTAATGAAAATAGTTGAAGCACCGAGGAAGTAAAAACTATTATCAAATATGGATCCAATGGCCGGGTAATCTTTTTCCCCGTGCCTGCGGGCAATTAAAATCTGCACGCCCGTTGTAAAACCATAGGCAACCATAAATAAGGTTATATAAAATAATCCTCCGATAGCCGAAGCGCCAAGTTCAACAGCGCCAACATGCCCAAGGAAAGCGGTATCAGTAACATTTACAATATTCTGAGCTACCAGGCTGATCATAATCGGCCAGGAGATAATCCAGATTTTTTTCAAGGTTGGAGCGTGGGTAGGCATGTTTTTAAAAAAGAGAATATGCAGGTATTTAAAAAATGACAGGTATTTCCGGGGTCATTGAACATTAGTCGTTAACGGCCTGCCAGGTCATTTTATTAAAGAGGGAAATGTTAATGAATTGAAATCGTTGCTTGGTCAGTTAGAATATCCAGTCAGACTTAACAAAACCCGGTTATCATAAAATCATTAGCCGACAAAATTAAAGCAATAATTTGTAAAAGCTGGTATGAATAAGTTAACAAAATAGATGCATTGGAAAAACGAAAAAGCACGGAAAGTATTTCCATGCTTTTTCAATATACGATAATCGCGTCAGACATCTTTCGGGTGTGCAGACACAATTAAAAATCAAATGTTATTCCCTGTGCTAATGCCGTTTGCCCACTGAAATTAATGGTATTTGTTTGTCGCCGCATATAGGCTTTCCATGCATCAGAACCTGATTCGCGGCCGCCGCCGGTATCTTTTTCACCGCCAAAAGCGCCACCGATTTCTGCTCCTGATGTGCCAAGATTTACGTTGGCAATACCACAGTCGGAACCGGTTTCGGAAAGAAACTTCTCTGCTTCCACCAGGTTTTCGGTAAAAATACAGGATGACAAGCCTTGCGGAACCTGGTTATTGAGATTTATTGCGTCTTCAATAGTGCTGTATTTTATCAGGTAAACTATAGGCGCAAAGGTTTCTTCCTGCACCAATTTGTAATGATTTTTAGCTTCAACAATTGCCGGAAGCACATAATTACCATTGGGATAATTGGCTCCGCTGAGACTTATACCGCCAAAAGCCAGATTTCCACCTTCTTTCTGCACTTCGGCAATGGCATGAAGGAAATTAGCAACAGCAGTTCCATCCACCAACGGACCGATAAGTATGCCTTTTTCGAGCGGATCACCTATGCGGTCGCTGATACTTTGATAGGCTGCTACTAACCGGGTTTTGACTGTTTCATAGATGGATTCGTGAATAATGAGTCGTCGTGTGGAAGTACATCTTTGTCCACAAGTTCCAACTGCGCCGAAAACAACCGACTGCAAGGTTATATCCAGGTCAGCAAATTTCGAAATAATAACCGCGTTGTTTCCGCCAAGTTCCAGAATAGTCTTACCAAGACGTTTGCCTACAATGGTTGCCACCCGTTTGCCAACAGCCGTAGATCCTGTAACTGAAAGTAAGGGAATACGTTTGTCGGCTGCGAAATTATCGCCAAGCACCGAAGATTTTGCAATAATCATATTAAAAACTCCTTCGGGTACATTGTTGTTTCGAAGAGTTTGAGCAATGATTTTCTGAACTGCAAGTGCACAAATGGGTGTTTTTGAACTGGGTTTCCAGATTACCACATCGCCTGCAATGGCAGCCAGCATAGCATTCCAGCCCCATACAGCCACCGGGAAATTAAAGGAAGTGATAATTCCAACTATTCCGATCGGATGATATTGGTCGTACATGCGGTGAAAGGGACGTTCGGAGTGCATGGTGGCTCCGTTAAGCAAACGCGACTGCCCGACGGCAAACTCACAAATATCAATCATCTCCTGAACTTCGCCCAGTCCTTCCTCGTAAATCTTGCCCATTTCGAGCGAAACCAGAAAACCCAGTTTTTCCTTATTTGCCCTCAGCGCTTCGCCGATCTGGTGAACCACCAATCCACGTTTCGGTGCAGGAATAATGCGCCATTTTAAATAAGCTTCCTGAGCTTTGGCAACCAGGTGTTCATAATCTTTGATTGTGGCATTAGTGACTTTGGCAATCAGTGAGCCATCAATCGGTGAATACGAGGCCGTTTCATCCCCTTTGGTATCAAGCCATTCGCTGCCTGTGCTGGCGCCCGGATTTACCGTTTCAATGCCTAATTCTCTTAAATCTAATTTCATATTTTTGAGTGATTAACAATATCTGATTCCATCCTACCTCTTTTTCTTAACGCAGGTACTAATTCACTATCTTATTTTATGACTTAAATATCCTGTTGAAAAATATCTGTGTAACTATTGAATCAACTAAAATAAGATGACAAGAAATGATACCACTAAAACTCAAATCCAAACAGAGAGTTATAACAGGCTGAAGCTTGAGATTAAGTTTGAGATAATTTGTGAAAGTACTACACTTCCAACGGGCAGAGTTCACTTTTGTTCATTAAGAATATGAATCACACATTAAAAATAGAGCTTGTGGGATGAGGTTCAATTGCTCCATGAATTGGTAAAATATCAAAATATATCTTTCTGAAATTTAGCATCATAAAATTAATTCTTAAATGCCGGATAAAATAAAAATGCAACCCTAAATAGTCTGAAAAAAATCGGTTACTTTGCAAAACGAAAAATGCAATTATTCCACGCCAATTTCCAGAAACGGCTAAATCGCTTTTAGCTATGGATATTTTCAGGAAATCCTACCACCAAAGTGCTTCAAAAGTTAATATCATAGCAAAACCAACTATTTTGACATGAACGGATTTTATCTTGTTATAGTTTTAGTATTAATGGCTTTAGCTGTTTCGGACCTCATAGTCGGTGTTTCAAATGACGCTGTCAATTTTCTGAATTCGGCCATTGGCTCAAAAGTGGCTCCTTTTAAAGTTATTATGCTCATCGCCAGTATTGGCATTATCATGGGTGCCCTGTTTTCGGATGGCATGATGGAAGTAGCCCGGAAAGGCGTTTTTCATCCTGAGAGTTTTGCCTTCAGTGAAATCATGATATTGTTCTTCGCAGTTATGATCACTGATATTTTATTATTGGATTTTTTCAACACCATTGGCTTGCCTACCTCCACTACTGTTAGCATTGTATTCGAACTGCTCGGCGCTGCTGTTGCAGTAGCCCTTGTTAAGATATCAGCTACGGGATCCGAATTTTCGACATTGGGAACTTATATCAATTCAGGAAATGCACTTCTTATTATTTCGGGTATCCTGATTTCCATTGTGGTGGCATTTACAGTAGGCACAGTTGTTCAGTACCTGTCGCGTTTGCTTTTTACTTTCAATTACACGAAAAGACTCCGGTATTTTGGCTCCCTGTGGGGAGGCCTTGCCATTTCATTAATGCTATATTTTATTATTGTTAAAGGAGCTAAGGGTTCAACCATTATTTCGGGTGATGCAATCAAATACATTCAACAAAACTCGTTGATGCTGTTATTGATAAGTTTCGCATCTCTTTCCATTGTATTCCAGGTATTTACCATGTTGTTCAAATTCAATATTTTAAAGCTTGTTGTACTTGTCGGGACATTTGGACTGGCGATGGCATTTGCCGGTAATGATCTTGTTAATTTTATAGGCGTTCCTCTGGCAGGTCTTTCATCTTATAAGGCTTTCATTGCTTCAGGCCTGAGCGACCCCGGAATGATGACAATGGAATTCCTTAAAGGCGAAGTAAAATCAGATACGTATTTACTTTTAATTGCCAGCCTTGTTATGGTGGCTACTCTTTGGTTCTCAAAGAAAGCCCGTACAGTTACTGAAACCGAGATCAGCCTTAGCCGCCAGGACAGCGGTTTTGAAAAATTCGGGTCGTCATTGTCTGCCAGATCCATAGTGAGGCAGGCGCTTAATCTGAATACTTTTTACAAGTCGATACTTCCCGACCGTTTTATAAACTGGAGTAACAGCAGGTTTGTCCCTGCCTATATAAATGGTTATTCTCACAACAAAGATATTCCCGCATTCGATCTGATCAGGGCTACGGTAAATTTAACGGTAGCAAGTGTTTTAATCGCATTTGCCACATCACTCAAATTACCGCTTTCAACTACTTACGTCACGTTTATGGTTGCCATGGGGACATCATTGTCCGACAAAGCCTGGGGGCGCGAGAGTGCAGTTTACCGGGTTACAGGAGTAATGACAGTTATCGGAGGGTGGTTTTTTACTGCATTTATAGCATTTTCCATTTCAATGATCGTTGCTTTCATTGTTTCATACGGCGGTATGTATGCTATATCAGGTTTTATCCTGCTGACATTATTTTTTATTACCCGCACACATATCATCCACAGGAAAAAAGTATTGGCCGACAGCGAGGCATTAAATATTACTACGTATACCGATCAGTTAAACGGAGAAGATATTATTAAAAAATGCAACAGCTATTCGGCAGAAATCCTTAATCTTTCAGGCGAAATATTGCTGTCGACCATAAAGGGTCTGGCTTCTGAGGACAGAAAACTGCTGCGTCAAACTCGTCAAAACGTACGTACGCTGGTTGAAAAGGCGAAACTTGTTAAAGCTGGCATACCTGCCACCATAAGGGCTCTGGAACTGAATAATGTTGATACATACCATAAATATATCCAGGTAGTGGATTACCTGCGCGAAATAACGCGTTCGGTCCGCACTATTACAGAACACGCTTCCGAGCATGTTGAAAACAACCATGAGCCATTATCGGAAATACAGACTGCGGAAATCAATAAAGTTATCATCGAAATGAAGGTCATCCTGGACGCCATAGTCCGGATAAAACTTAGCACGGATTATTCGGCTGTCAGTGAGTTAAAGATCAAACAAGCTGCTCTTGATGAACTGATCAATGCCAGCAGCCAGGAACAGGTATCTCGGATGGCTAATGAAAGAATGAGTTCGAAGAGTGCAATGTTATATATAAACCTGATGTTTGAAATAGGCAACCTTGTGAACGATTCTATTCATCTTATAAAAGCACAAAGGGTATTCAGTTCCAGGCTGACTAAATAAATCAATGAATGGAACACAAGGCTCAATTGCCTTGTGTCAGAATTATTTGTTATTAAATTCCGACATTGTTTGTGTGGCTCCGGCGAGAACAAAACTTTTAACGATAGCAACTGCTGATTCGACGCGGGGTATCAGGATTTTCTCTTCCTTTTTCGACCATTGACCAATCACATATTCGACCTGGAAACCCCTGGCGTAGTCTTTCCCGATCCCAAAACGAAGCCTGGCAAAATCCGATATAATCAGTGTTTCGATAATATGGTTCAAGCCATTGTGACTGCCTCCGCTGCCTTTTGTACGCATTCGCAAAACGCCCAATTCAAGATCAACATCATCAGTAATTATCAGAATATTTTCGAGCGGAATTTTTTCCTTATCCATCCAATATTTCACTGCTTTGCCACTCAGATTCATATAGGTGGTGGGCTTAAGGATAATGAGCAACTTGTTTTTCAGACGGGCTTCGGCTTTAAACGCATGTCGTTCAAGTTCAAATTTTACGCCCAGATCGCCAGCCAGAGCATCAGCCACAATGAATCCGATGTTATGACGGGTATTTGCATACTCCTCACCAATATTACCTAAACCAACTATTAAATATTTATCCATTCTTAGTTTTTACGGCTGCAAAGATATTGCTTGTTGCGGGAATGTTTGACAGGTGAAGACTAAATCATAAAAAATCGAACAGAAGAACATTTGAACATGAGAACATTTGAAATATCAACATGAAACACTGAAACCAGAAACCCTCAATCCCCTCAATCCCATCAATTCCCCCAATCCTATCAATCTCCTCAATCCCTTCAATCCCCTCAATCCTATTTCTCTATCTCAAACCTGTCCCAATCCATCCCCACCATAAAACTTTTACGGAAATCAATCAATTGATCAAAACTTACGTTGAGTGTTTCCATTCCTTCCTTATTGGATTCAATTTCAACCAGATGCTTGCCTTTAAAGTCAATAACAGTGGATTCGCCCTGGTGATTGATTCCTTTACCATCAATCCCAACCCGGTTAACTGCAACCACATAACATTGATTTTCGATGGCTCGGGCAATAAGCAATTGACGATATGCATAACTGCGGGATGCAGGCCAGTTGGCCATGTATAGAAGGATATCGTATTCATAGATTCCGTTGGTCCAGGTATTTTTACTCCAGACCGGGAACCTGAGGTCATAGCAAACCAAGGGGCAAATTTTCCAGCCAAATAAATCCACAATAATTTTTTCGCTGCCTGCCGAAAACTGTTCATGTTCGTTGCCCGGATGAAACAAATGACGTTTATCATAAAATTTATAGCTTCCATCAGGTTGCATCCAAACCAGCCGATTGAAATAGTTTCCGTTTTCAACCACAACAAAGCTTCCGGTAATTACACTTTTCAATTCAGCAGCTTTGGTAGCCATCCACTCTACAGTAGGGCCATTCATATCCTCAGCAAGCGAGCGCTGATCGATCACAAAGCCGGTATTGAACATTTCGGGCAACACAATCAGGTCAGTTTTCCGGTCAAGTTTGCGAAAGAAATCCTCAAATTTAAGCAAGTTGCTTTTCTTATCCTGCCAGAAAAGATCTGGCTGAACAAGGGTGATTTTCAGATCGTACATAATATTTTGGCTGCTTTTATTAATGTTTCTTCGGTTTTGGCAAAACAAAAACGTAACACTTTGTTATCCTGTCTGTTGTGATAAAACGATGAAACCGGCACGGATGCCACGCCATATTCTTTGGTTATTCTGACTGCAAAATCCATTTCCTTCTCATCGGATATTGCGCTGTAATCGAGCAACTGGAAATAGGTACCGTTGCAAGGAATAATTCTGAATCGGGAATCCTTTACCAAGCCGGCAAACAGGTCACGTTTCTGCTGGTAAAATGCAGGAAGCTGTAGATAATTTTCCTTATTTTTAAGATAATCGGCAACTGCATGCTGAATCGGCGTGTTGGATGCAAATACCACAAACTGATGTACTTTTCGCACTTCAGCCATCAAAACTGCCGGAGCCATGATAAATCCTGTTTTCCAGCCGGTTGTATGGAATGTTTTACCAAAAGAACCAATTACAAAACTTCGTGAAGCCAGCTCAGGATAGTAACACACGCTTTCGTGCCTGATACCTTCAAAAATAAGATGTTCGTACACCTCGTCGCTCATCACCACGATATTGGTGCCGCGTGTAATCCGATCCAATTCAGCAAGATCAGATGCCAGCAGCACACTACCGGTCGGATTATGTGGCGTATTAATCATTATAAGTTTCGTCCTGTTATTGATCAGGCTTCTGACCTCAGCCCAGTTAATGGTGTAGGAAGGAACCTGTAGCGACGAATATCTCACAACACCGCCACTCAGTTCCACGGCAGGGGAATAACTGTCGTAAGCCGGTTCGATGATAATCGCTTCGTCACCCGGATGGATCATAGCAGAAATAACACAAAAAATTGCTTCGGTTGCCCCTGCAGTTATGGTGATTTCAGTTTGAGGATCATAAGTAATTCCGAATGTATCTGAGGCCTTTGCGGCAATAGCTTCGCGCAAAGCAAGTACGCCAGGCATAGGAGCATATTGGTTGAAGCCTTTGTGCATATAATGGTTCACCAGGTCAACCAGTTCCATCGAAATCGGGAAATCAGGAAATCCCTGCGAAAGGTTGATGGCGCCGACCTCGTTGGCCAGCCCCGACATTACAGCAAATATTGATGTTCCGGCATTAGGAAGCCTGGAAGTAACAAGACCATTGAAATTCATAAGACAAAGATTTTTCAGTTGCCAAAGATAAATGATTTTACGGGTTGGGATGTAAACAATGATGTTTAAGATAAATGGAGATGAAATTTCATTTTTCTCCATCATGTTTATATAGAAATCAGGGACTTCCGATACAAAGCCACTGCTAAAAGTTATCATAGAATAACTAATATATGTTCGTATCTTTACCGGCTATTTTTTAAAATATGGAAGAAACTAAAAAAGCAGGCCGTTACCAGCGGATTATCAGTCAACTCGAAGGCCTACTTACTAAAACCAACGATCCTATTGCCAGAATGGCCACCATAGCAGCAGTTTTAACCAATAAGTTCGACTATTTTTTCTGGTGTGGATTTTATATTTTGCATGGCGATAAACTTATCGTCGGGCCATACCAGGGACCGGTTGCCTGCCAGGTATTGCAGGGAACAGGTGTTTGCCTGGCTGCTGTTACGCAAAACCAAAGCATTGTGGTTGCTGATGTCAATAAATTTCCGGGTCATATTGCCTGCGATTCCCGTTCCAATTCTGAAATTGTAATACCTGTTCGTAAACCGGATGGTAATATTATGGCCGTGCTGGATGTGGATAGTGCTGCATTCGGTTCGTTTGATGAAACCGATCGTATTCATCTAGAAATTATAAGTGCATTGGTGTATCCAATATAGCAATATAGATTAACAGCTTCAATGAATAACTTCGAAATAATAATACTCGCCTTGTCGCTTGTTTTCAGTTCCTGGAATTCATATCTGAACGCGGGTCTTGGTCTTGCTGAAGGGCCTGTTGTTCGAAAGTTTTCTTATTCTGGCATTATGTTTCTGATGCAATTCGGAATAGCCGGAGTTGGTATTTGGGCCGGATATAAATTTTGCAGCCCCGAAATGAGAATAAACATGATGATCAGCTTCGGCATTATTCTTATGATTGGGCTGATTGTTTTACTCTCCAACATCAGACCTCAAACAATAGAAAAGGAATTTGATTACTTCGATAAAAAAGCAATTTTCTTATCGGCGCTGGCAGAGGGCATAATCCCGTTAATCATTGGAGTTTCTATCGGAATACTTTCAACACACCCTTATTTACATTGGATTCTGACAGGATTATTTTTACTTTCCGGCATTCTGGCAGCTCAAATCCTTGCTGTGTTTATGGGATTAAATTCACTTAAAATCAGGCTTGGCGCTATCGGAGGACTTCTTTTGCTTGCCGTTGCCATTAAACTGGCTATGAATGTAACAGGAATATAGAATTCAGCCTCTTCTAAATAATCATATACCTTTAACTCAAATTTTTAATCCATAGAAATGAAAAAAACGCTACTCTTATTCCTGCTTGTTACAATTCTTGTAATAACGAAAGCACAAATTCCTGTAAATTATTATGATGCAGCTTCAGGAAAAACTGGCGCAGAACTTAAAACAGCATTGTATAATATTATTAAAGGGCATACTGTGAAAAGTTATGATTATATATGGACAGCTTTCCAAACAACTGATAAAAAGTCAAATGGAAAGGTTTGGGACATGTACTCCGACATTCCCGGCGGTACCCCACCTTATGAATATACGATGATCTCAAACCAATGTGGAAATTATTCCGGCGAAGCATCCTGCTACAACCGCGAGCATAGTTTTCCTAAGAGTTGGTTTGGGGATGTTGCACCTATGAATTGCGATATATTTCATATTTACGCTACCGATGGATATGTTAATGGAAAAAGAAGTAATTATCCTTACGGGCCGGTAAGTTCACCTTCCTGGACATCATTGAATGGGTCAAAACTCGGACCTTGCTCAGCACCTGGATATACGGGAACAGCGTTCGAACCTATTAATGAATACAAAGGCGACCTTGCCCGTACATATTTTTATATGGTGACAGGTTACGAAGATGTAGTCGCTTCATGGAACTCAAACCCAGAAGCACAACCTACACTTGACGGGACAAAATTCCCATGTTTCAACACATGGATACTCAACGTTTTGCTTGCATGGAACGCAGCTGATCCGGTCAGCCCTAAGGAAATTGCGCGTAATAATGCTGTTTATGCCATTCAGCATAATCGCAATCCTTACATTGATCATCCTGAGTATGTGAACAGTGTTTGGGGCGCCTATGTTGGCATTACTGATACACCTGCACAAATAGCACTTCAGGTATATCCAAACCCGGTTTCAGGAAGTTGTACTGTAGTTTTACCTTCAGATTACAATCAACAAAATAATGGTTTTGTTGTTTATTCGTCAACAGGCACGCCGGTTTTTGCACCTATGAGTGTGAGTGGCGACAAGGCAATTCTGAACCTCGAGAGTTTGCCTGCCGGCTTTTACCTGGTACGACTTGCTCTTAATAATTACCATACCATATACCAGGCAAGGATTATTAAGAATTAGATAACGGATTTCGCGTTATAAGCACTTTCCAGCATGCTAATTATTAAACATTTTATGTTTAGTGTTAATCATTAAAAAATGAATAACATATAACACTTAATGAAAAATGTTAAAGTTGTGAAAAACAAACCTTTAAAAGTGAAAAACGAAAAGTGAAAATAGAAAATAGTATTTAATGCGAATCAAGGGTTGGAACGAAATAGCCACGAAGTGGCTAAACATCAATATCCGCCTTAGGCGGAGCAACCAACGGTTATTGATTAATCTAGCGGGATCAGCCACGAAGTGGTTGAACAGAATTATGCATAATTCAACCCCTTCGGGGCTGACGCTAACTTGCCATTGTCAACCGTGGATTACTCCGCCTAAGGCGGATATTTAAGTGAAGCCCTTTCAGGGCTTTGCGGAAATATAGAGAAAAATTTAACCCTTGATTGGCATGATTAACAAATGCATGACTATTGTATGACCATTATATGACAACTCCTCCCCCTCGAACCAATCATTTTAACCTTGTCCAACTTTTAACGCGAACCACTGAACCCTTTTAACCCTTTTCCCCTTGCAAACCATACGAATCACAAAAGAATTTAAATTTGAAATGGCTCACGCCCTTAAAGGATACGACGGGCTGTGCCGGAATATTCACGGCCATTCCTACGAACTGCTGGTAACGATTGCCGGAATTCCAATTGCAGACAGCACTTCAACTAAACTGGGAATGGTTATGGATTTCGGCGACCTGAAGAAAATCGTACGAAAAAATATTATAGATGAATTCGATCATGCCCTGGTGCTTAGCCGAGAATCAGCTAATGATTTTAAACCCGATGTTGAAATGTTCGGGCGTACCATTCTCGTTAACTATCAACCTACCAGCGAAAATATGCTGATCGATTTTGTAGCGCGCCTCAAATCCCAACTGCCTGTAAATGTAAAGCTTCATCATTTGCTGCTCCGCGAAACTGTAACCTCGTATGCCGAATGGTTTGCGGAGGATAATGTATAAAATAATTTCGGATGTCGGATTGTAGAAGGGAACGCGGATAACGCGGAAAGAACGGATGAACGCGGATTTCGGATTGCGAATATCGGATGTAAGATTGTGGATTTCAAATGTCGGATATCGTATTTTAGAAGGGAATGCGGATAACGCGGAAAGAACGGATGAACGCGGATTTATAGTTTTGTAAATCCACTACTCATTATTCGCTATTCATTATTCATTGTTCATTGTTCATTGTTCATTATTCCTGCTCTCCAGTCTCAGACACCCTCCGGGTGTACAGTCACTTTTCACTTTTTACTCTTCACTTTTTTCAGTCTCCCGAATCCAGCTTCATCTTTATTCTCGAAGCAATAATATCTATTGCAACCTTATTTTCGCCTCCTTGCGGCACAATAATATCGGCATTGCGTTTAGTAGGTTCGATAAACTGAATGTGCATAGGTTTCACCCATCGGCTATAATGCTCGAGTACCTGCATGGCATCACGGCCGCGCTCAACGGTATCGCGCCGGATAATGCGCATCAGGCGATCGTCGCTTTCGGCATCAACAAATATTTTTATATCCAGGCGCTTGGTCAGTTTGGGATCACTGTAAATCAAAATACCTTCAATAATAATTACCTGCCGTGGTTCTATCCTCACAGTTTCTTTTAATCTGGCACAGGTAATATAGGAATACACAGGCATTTCGATGCTTTCACCACGACGCAACGCATCAATATGATCGATTAAAAGACTCCATTCAAAGGAATTGGGATGGTCGAAGTTTATTTTGAGTTTTTCTTCGGGAGAAAGATGTCCGTTATCCCAATAATAGGCATCCTGTGGAATTACAGCAACCGAATTCTTAGGCAAACGTTTGATGATTTCGCGGACAACGGTAGTTTTTCCGCAGCCCGAGCCACCGGCAATTCCTATAATAAGCATAATAAGAGCAGGTTAAAAAATATTTTGAGGGAGAGTACCAAAATGTAAAAGTAAAAAAAGCCCCGGATTATCGGAGCTTTCTTTGTGATTTTGTGAATTTTTATTCTGTATAAAGCCTTACAGTGTTACAAAGTTACAGCGTTACAGGTCGCTGAGCGATGGTTGGTGAGCGAAGCCGAACCAAGCCGAAGCTCAGAGTTACAGTATTCCTCTCTTTACATCCTTATATCCTACTCCTTATAACTTATACCTTTCCTTACTTCTTATAACTTATTAATACAGGAAACTGAGCAAAATACCCGCTGCAACGGCGCTGCCAATAACTCCTGCTACATTGGGTCCCATAGCATGCATAAGCAGGTGGTTTGTACTATCATATTCCAATCCAACAACTTGCGATACCCTGGCACTTGCAGGAACGGCCGAAACACCGGCATTTCCAATAAGCGGATTTATTTTGTTCCCTTCTTTCAGAAAAAGGTTGAATATCTTTACAAACATCACACCTCCAAAAGTTGCAACTGCAAACGATAACGCACCAAGCACAAAAATACCTACCGATTTTGGAGTTAAAAAAGTTGTTGCCTGTGTAGATGCTCCCACTGTAAGTCCAAGCAGAATTGTAACTATATCAATCAACGGACCTTTGGCAGTATCGGCCAGACGTTTGGTAACAGTGCTTTCTTTAAGCAGGTTGCCTAAGAAAAGCATACCCAGTAAAGGAATGGCAGCCGGAACTATGAAACAGGTGAACAACATCCCGATTACAGGAAAAACAATTTTTTCGCGTTTGGAAACAGAGCGCGGTGGTTTCATCCGGATCAACCGTTCCTTTTTGGTAGTTAGTAACCTCATGATTGGAGGTTGTATAACAGGTACAAGAGCCATATAAGAATATGCGGATACAGCAATGGCGCCAAGTAGTTCAGGAGCTAGCTTCGAAGTAAGGAAAATAGCCGTAGGTCCGTCGGCGCCACCAATAATACCTATTGCCCCTGCTTCGTTGGGCAAAAAACCCAGTGCAAGAGCGCCGGCATATGCTCCAAATATACCTAATTGTGCCGCAGCCCCAACGAGCATTAATTTCGGATTTGAGATAAGTGCCGAAAAATCAGTCATGGCGCCAATACCCAGAAAAATTATAGGTGGATAAATGCCATATCGTACCCCAAAATAAAGATAATTGAGTACACTTCCACTTTGGTATATTCCAATCTCCGGGTTTAGAGGATCGCCACTCAAAATATGATCAGCTCCCAGAAAGGGAATATTCCCAACCAGTATTCCAAAGCCAATCGGAAC
Source organism: Bacteroidales bacterium (assembly GCA_038237165.1). Lineage (GTDB taxonomy): Bacteria > Bacteroidota > Bacteroidia > Bacteroidales > UBA4417 > UBA4417. The sequence goes on from JBBRYZ010000003.1 coordinate 63,249, forward strand.
CAGTAACATTGGTTCAAATCCCTTTGCAATTGCCAGGTAAATAAATCCAATCCCGATAAGTATCATAAATACATGCCCCACTGTAAAATTAGCGAAGGCAGTGTACTGAAAGAACTGGACTATGTGATCGGACAAAAATGTCCATAAATTTCCTGAAGTTCCCATGTCGTTATTCTCCGATTACAATAAGAATATCCCCTTCCATCACGCTGGTACCTTTATCCGCTTTTATAGAAACAACATGTCCCTCTTTATCGGAATTGATGATATTCTCCATTTTCATGGCTTCCAGCATCAGCAGTTTCTGACCTATTTTTACCATATCGCCTTCGCGGATATAAAGCTCGAGAATGACTCCTGGCAAAGGTGATTTGATATTCCCTGTTCCCTTTGGCGCTGACGGATTGGCAGTTTTACTCATCGAAGGATGCGAATCTGTGGAAGGCACAGCCATTGTTCTTACCAATTTTGGTGTTTTAATTGGCTGTAGCTTGCGGTCTATTTCAATACTATATGTTATACCATTAACCTCTACTTCGGCTATATTGTCTTCGATACCTATGATTTCGGTTTCGTATTCGTTTCCGTGTATGGTGAATTTAAAATTTTTCATTTGCGATTACTTATTGTTTGGGAATTCTGCGTAAGCCATAAATCTTTGAACTCCAGGGTGAATATGCTTTAGAAGCTTTTTTAATAGTCATCACTGCGTCTTCCAAGCCTTGCATTTGCTGGTTGTAAAGGTACAGTGTAAGCGAAATGGCAGCCAGGGTCTCACCGGGTATCTCTTCATCCTCTTCCTGAATTTCAATGCCAGGCTGCCTTTTTCTGAAAAGCTTCTTCCGGTCAACATTGTACAATTTTGCCAGATACTTGAAGGTGATATACAGTAAAATCAGCGAAGCGAATACTATTGACATGGCAATTATTGCCATAGCAATTCCTAGTGGATCCATTTTGCCAAATTCCTCTGCCGCATGTCCCTTTACCCGACCAGTGGCTTCTGCCACCAATAACAGTGTCAGCATCATAATGGTAAGTTTGAATGTTTCTTGGCAGGATTGGTATCCTTCTTGGTCGATAATGCCTGAAAAGCACGTATTACTCTAAAACGAGTATTGCGAGGTACGATCACATCATCAATAAAACCATAGCTTGCGGCATCGTAAGGATTGGCAAATTTGGTTTTGTACTCGTTTTCGTATTTATGAAATTCTACTTCCCTGTCCGAAGGATCTTCTATCGAGGCAAGCTTTTTATTGTACAGTACTTCAATAGCACCTTTCGGACCCATTACTGCAATTTCGGCTGAAGGCCACGCATAGTTTATATCGCCACGCAAATGCTTAGAACTCATTACGTCGTAAGCTCCACCATACGCTTTACGAAGGATTACGGTAACTTTGGGAACGGTAGCTTCTCCATAAGCAAACAGCAGTTTGGCTCCGTGAATAATAATCCCGCCATATTCCTGCGCCGTACCCGGAAGGAAACCAGGAACATCAACCAAAGTAAGAATAGGCATATTGAATGCATCGCAGAAGCGAACAAAACGGGCTGCTTTGCGCGAAGCATTTATATCCAGAACACCGGCAAGATAATTGGGCTGATTGGCAACAATACCAACCGGCATGCCGTTGAAGCGGGCAAAACCTATTACGATATTGGGAGCAAAATGGCGGGCAACTTCCAGAAACTCGTTGTTGTCGGCTATCAGATGGATTACATCCTTTATATCATATGGTTTATTCGGATTTTCAGGAACAATTTCATTTAAAGATTCTTCCAGGCGATCAATTGGATCAATGCAAGGGGTTAGTGGTGGATCTTCGAGGTTATTTGACGGCAGATAGCTGAGTATTTTGCGTAAAAGCTGAATTCCTTCCTGTTCGTCCTCGGCAACAAAATGCGAAACGCCCGACTTGGAACCGTGAACCATTGCTCCGCCAAGTTCATCGTCGGTAACAATTTCGCCGGTAACTGTCTTTACTACTTTGGGGCCGGTTACAAACATATAACTGTTTGTTTTCGACATGATGATAAAATCGGTGAGAGCCGGACTGTAAACAGCGCCACCTGCACAAGGGCCGAAAATAGCCGATAACTGTGGAATTACACCCGATGCCATAATGTTACGCTGGAAAATTTCGGCATAACCGGCAAGACTCTGAACGCCTTCCTGTATGCGTGCTCCGCCTGAATCGTTGATGCCGATTAATGGAGCCCCTACCTTCATGGCCTGGTCCATTACCTTGCATATTTTCTTAGCATATCCCTCGCCAAGGGAACCTCCGAAAACAGTAAAGTCCTGGGAGAAAACATATACCAGGCGGCCATCGATGGTTCCGAACCCGGTAACCACCCCATCTGTGAGATACTTTTCGTTTTCGATGCCAAAATCAGTGCAGCGGTGCGAAACAAACATGTCGAATTCCTCAAAACTGCCTTCATCGAGCAATAAGTCGATGCGTTCGCGGGCGGTGAGTTTACCCTTTTTGTGCTGCGAGTCTATTCGTTTCTGGCCACCACCCAGTTGTGCAAGTTCGCGCTTATCAAGTAGTTGCTTGATTTTATCTTCACTAGCCATTTTGTATGATTGGAATTGGATTATTGTTTGGATCAGGATTTAGTTGTTGGCTTCAGCCAATGCACTATGCACCAAGCACTATGCACTATTCTCTAAATATTTTTATTTTCACAAAGCTCGGTAAGCACCCCAAAAGTCGATTTCGGATGAAGGAAACCAATGCTCATGCCTTCGGCGCCTTTTCGCGACTGCTTGTCGATAAGTTGTATTCCATTAGCTTCGGTTTCGGCCAAAGCATTTTCGATATCCTTAACTGCAAATGCAATATGATGAATGCCTTCGCCTTTTTTCTCAAGGAATTTGCCGATAGGTCCTTCCGGATCAGTGCTCTCGAGTAATTCGATCTTGGTTTGACCGACCATAAAGAATGCCGTCTTTACACGCTGGTCAGCAACTTCTTCTATAGCGTAGCATTTGAGTCCGAATACTTTTTCCCAGTATGGAATACTGACTTCCAGACTTTTAACTGCAATTCCGATGTGTTCGATGTGTGATAAATTCATAGGTTGAAATTTTTTGCAAAATTAATTTCTTTTTGTTAATGAAATAACAATAGACAAAGAAATTAATTCAAAATCGTTAATATGGAATTATTCTATATAAGTAAATATAGATTGTTGGGTGAGAGGGGGTTGGGGAATGGGCAATAATTAGACTCAGTATCCGTAGTCTGCGACTACGGATACTATTCATTTTATTTTTGGAACACTACGGACATCCGGGTCAGTGGACTCCTGCAAAAGCATGAAGAAAGATGAAAGTCCTCTATATCAGACAAACTTAGCTACTCCGTTACCGCTATAAACCGGTGAAAGAAACCATCACCAAAGTGCACTTCCTTTTGCGTTTGATCATCATATTTAAGTACTCCATTGTATATCACTTTGGTGCAAATCATCGATGTATAGATTCGTGTTATGGTGCATAAAACTGTGTCCTCTTTATTTTCTCTCCATTTGATGTATGTAGTCGCTAGCTCATCAGTCCTTCCTGGTTTATTCTCTGTCCGGGGTCCTTCGTACGGGAAAAGTCTCATTAAATACTCCCCATTGCCGGTATTTTTATAGATCATAAAGTTGCGTGGAGCATCCAATGCCGGATTAAACATTTCAATTTTCGATTCATTCACTAATTTGTAAACACGGATTTCAGAAGCCTTGTAATAATTATCTGTGGTTGAGTCCAGAAGATTATTCCCAAGACTATCCCTTATCCATAAATCAATACTTGTGTCCATCATAATATCAGACCCAGGAAATACAGGTTTGCATGCATACAATACTGCTACAACTGCACAGAGTAACATAAATATGACACTTTTTATATTTATCATATAATTAGGTTTAGGGTTTCCGGATATTAATTATCATTTTATTTTGGTAATTATAATTGTGATTACCAGGCGTAAAGCTATTATATGCCCCGTACCATCCATTATAAGTTCCGCTAAATCCCCAGTTCATGTGAAGAGAAGCATCATAACCAGTATAATTCTCAATCCATTCTCCAGGAGTATTAGGGTCATTCTGGCATTGGTAATATTGACATTCCTGATACCCGTCACAAACCCATGCATGACCATTATCATAAGTGTTGAAAAAAATCCACCACCCCCCGGTCTTATTAGCACCTGTGATAATCACAGGTTTTCCTGATTGTAGTTGATATTTTACAGTAAAGTAATCATAATTGCATAATGTAGGTGTTGGATATCCAAATTTCGCGAATGTTGCGGGAACATTTGAAAGATTTATTGGTGTACCATCGCAGGAAGAATAATCAGCATTAAGTTTTGCCGGCAATCCAAGATCACGTATTAAACGTGACACTTCCGCACTACCATAAACAGGTACCATAGCACTCCAGTAATATGAAGTGGGATATTGCCAGAATTTCATAATCTGAGCCATGGCAGTAGCAACACAACCGGCCCAAACCCTTCCATTGGTGCGCCCTGGAACCACATTCGTACAGTTTGCAAATGGCAATAGCTCATTGTAACCATCGCCCTGATCCCATGTTGTATAAGTTAATGGGCCTTTAGAATAATAATATGTTTGTAGCTCACCATTGAAGGAACATTGATTAACATCCAGAACTCCAAGGCTGGATTTGAGGTTATGACTGACAATTACATTTTTGTTCTTTAATTTATTCCATTGCTTCTTGCGTGTATCGTTCTGTTTGAAATTATCTTTCCTTGTTTTTTTGACTATTTCGTCAACACCTGATAACCAGTTAACAAGGCCTGCAGGATAAACTGCCCTATCGGTTGGAAAGCTGCTGCTATCAGAATAGGCTAATATTGGTGAGAGCCGGTTATCTCCCGAAATTATTACAAATCCTTTATCCTCATAATTAACAATATACATGGATGGATTTCCAGCATCAGGCTTTACGGAAAAAGTGCTTTTTACTTTGCGGCTACTCTTAAGACCATTTATGGCGGCAGTATTTAGAGGCGCCTGCATCTCTGCAATTTTAAGTGCTTCTTCTATTGGCACAAAATTGGAAACCGCACTTACATTATCGCCGGTAACCTCATCAACGGTTGTTTTTTTGCAAGCAAATAGTAATGCCGCGATCGCAATTACATAGAGAACTTTTTTCATAATATTTAACGTTTTTTATTTTATTAAATAGTTGAATTAATAAAGTGTTTTTGATTATTAGATTTTAGATATTGATTTTTTTTGTATTGTACAATCTGAAATGTATTAACTCAGATTTGCAATTGCATTTTTTAAACTTGTATGCTAAAGACAGTGAAGGCTATTTTTAATAAGTATCCGTAGTTACAACCTAGGATAGCGCTTGCTTTATTGAACAATATCGATAGAAAGGGGTTCATAGGCTAATCCTACATCTTCTATTTCAAATAAGAAATTTCCATTTAATATATTTGAAAGAAGAAATTTAAACTTTGGTCTGTTTTGATAATCAGTAATAAAGAGATATTGCTTTTCAATTGCAATATCTTTAAATAAGCTGTTAAAACACAATTCATCAGGTAAGGTACGAATAACTGTACCTGTAACTAGTTCAAGTTTACTTTTATCATCATATACAGACATCACTAATCTGAAATCAAAAGATGTAAAAAAACAATATAAAATCACTTCTATTTTAAATTCTTTGAATTTCTTCTTTTTATGTATCCACTCATTTTTGTATCCTTTATCTCTAAAATCTTGATGTAGTTTTAAAAGTTGATCTAAAGGTATTTTTCTATATTGGGTACAAATTTTATAGCCCTCTTCTAATAATTGTAAGTAATATTCATACTTATTCAATTCGTTCATTCGATTATAGGTTTCATCATTCATGGTCACCCTAGCTTGTAAAGCGCTATCTCCTATAATTCTACAAATATGCTCAATACTTAATGACGGAGCTATAGAGATCATGTTAAATTCACCATCGGTTTGAATTTTAAGTTTTCTAATATTCATAGATAAATTATTACTAATAAATCTTGAATTTAGATTAAAATTATCTCTGAAAGGGTCTTTATACCCTGAATCAGAATCCATGTATAAAGCAATATACCTTAAATTCATACTATGGTCTTTTATGTTTATTGGGATCTAACTGATCTCTAAGTTTGTTTGCTTGTGCTTTTTCATAATCCAAAGCTTTTTCTCTGGCTCCTTTGCCAGCGGGTACTTTATTTGTAGTTTCAGATTTGTATCTGCCAGGTGTTCCTTCTTGCTTGTTCCATTTATTTGCCTGCGAATTTCCCCTGTAGGATTCACCAGTCTTTGTCAGTTTACCTCCACTAGTCCCAGTTTTGACTGTTTTACCTGTTTGCGTATCCTTGATATCGTAATTATGCTGTTCTTTAGTACTTGATTTTGAATTCCCATGTTCTCCATAATTATTCCCGGTAGCCAGATGCCTTATGCTATTCCCTGTTACCATTGTCCCATGAGCAACAGCTCCAACACCTGCAAATGAAACAGCTAAACTTGCGCCCAATGTTTCTGGGGCGGCGGCAATACCTCCAATTGTTGCAGCTCCGCCCACAACTGTTTCAGAGGCCCCAAACATCAAGCTTGTAATATCCGCTTTAGTAAGTGCATCATTATAGTCCTTTGCATCTGTAGGATTGTAACTGGCTCTGGTATTTGTACCAAGTACATTATCGGTTACACCCCTAGCAGAACCATTAACTACATCCCACCAAGTATTGCCATCGGGATCAATATTTCGTATTGGATTATTTAATCCATAGCAATAAGGTGACCAGTCATAGTCGTTTTCAGCACTTGGGTCTACACTATGCCATCTAGCCAGCGCCGGGTCATAAAACCTTGCCCCGTAATTCTATCATTCAATTCAAAGAACTATATGAATTATAAGAAATGTTAATGTAACTGTTCACCTTTAAAATATACATTCGTAATACCTCCTTCGCAATTATAACAACAGTTTATACCTCTTTTCAAGAGTATATAAATAATCGCCTTTTCATTTTCCCAACCTAATTTATAATTGATATAATCGTTTTTTATTATGCTTGTGTCTTTTGTAAGTTCATTATATCTCATAAACCTATTTACAAGATTCATATCCACAATATAATTTTCGATTTTTTTATGTAAATTATCGCTTAAATTTAATGCTTGTTCTTTTTCAATAATATTTCCCAACCTGTAAATATAAACATAAGGGAAAAACATCCACTTATCATCCCTAAGATTATAATAGAGGTTGCTATTGGGACAAACAATAATTGAATTCTTGTTTCTATAATGCACATTTAAATAGACATAACAACTGCCTGTACTTATTGATTTTAAATTACATATAGGAATCCTCTTTGAATTGTATAAGTTGCTATAACTGACTATTACTTGTATCACAACCAATAGAACAATTAATGAACCCAATAAAGTTATAATTTTTGTTTTCATTTTTAGCTTAATTTTATTCTCCAATCAATGGATCTCCTGTTATGCTTCTTATTTCATTTTCGATTTGACGAGCGTTAACTTCTGACTTGGTTTCCGTTCTTCCATTATTCATTCTTACTAGGTATGAATTATATTTAATTATGCCTGAATTGATTTCTTCGTCATGTTTTAATTCATGAATCAAAGCTACTCGTGGAGATCTTGTTCCATTACGCTCTAATTCTTCAGGTTTGGTACCTTTTTTTGAAAAGGCATCAAATTGCATTACTGTATTTTCCCCTTCTTTAAAAAAATTACTCCAGGATTTATCTTCTCTGGTTTGATTTGATTTTCCATTAGCTTTCTCATCATAGTTGGTAATCGTATTTTTGTAATTGTTGGTTTCTAAATTACTGATGAGATCTGCCGCATTACTATTTTCTTTTTTCAGTTGATTTAACTGTTTTGTGACGGTGGTTAAATAAACATTTTTCCCCTTGTATTCTTTGCCTTTTTCATCCCATAGTTTTCCGGATTTATATTGGAATGAGTTTGAATAAGTTTCTCCATTTGATTTATAAGCAAATGATATCCAAATTTCCTTTCCATTAGGATCAATAAACTTCATTGGATTATCAGCGCAATAGACGTAAGGACTACTGCTTATATATTTTTGTGCTTTCGGATCCACACTATGCCATCTTGCCAATGCCGGGTCATAAAACCTTGCCCCGTAATCATACCACTCCAGGTTAAGATCATTTTGGTATTCCTTTCCATTATAGCGGAAACGGTTATCGGTATTGCTGGTACTAATGTCGCTCATCAGCATTCCAAAAGGGAAGTAATGGTTGTCCTGTACCAGTTCGGCAAGGCCTGTGGTGGCGTTTTTACGTATCACGGTA
>JBBRYZ010000004.1:0-58243 GCA_038237165.1 Bacteroidales bacterium
AAATACTGTTTAATTTCTTGATTCCTCTGATAATTTTATCACAATAAATATTCTTGTTGATTAATTTATTTAAGTTTCGGTTTTACCGAATCAAACTAACAAACCCACGCCTTGTAATTGTTCCGGAATTTAATTCAGGTCCTTTCCTGTACCGCACTAAGTAACTGTAAGTACCTGCCTCACATGCTTTCCCATCAGCTGTTCCATCCCAACCTTCTGACGGATTGTCAGTACTAAAGATCAGCTGTCCCCAGCGGTTAAAAACCATAAGTTTATAGGGTTCCAAAGTGTTGCGCTTTGTAACCGGCCTGAAAATATCATTATGCCCGTTGTTATCCGGTGAAAATGCATTGGGCAACGTAAGAACCGGAAGATAATAATATAATTTTACGGCGGTATCTCTGCATCCAACGTCACTGCTTGCAATAAGTGAAATGATATATTGACCTTCGTTGCCATATGTAATTTCAGGATTTGGCATAGCAGAAACCATGTTGTTTCCAAAATCCCAGGAATAAGTTTTAGCACCGGTAGTGAGATTTTGAAAATAAAGCGTTCCCTTTCTGTTGCCCGAATCTTCGGTATACTCAAACGAGCAATCGGGTTTAGGCCTGACTGCAATAAGAGATGTCGTGGTATCTGCACATCCATATCCGTCAGTTGCCACAAGACTGACACTATAATCCACGGCCTTATCGAACACAATTAACGCAGGATTACCCGAATAAGATTGTCTGATTCTATCGGCAGGCATGATGTTCCAGCTGTATTGTGTAAGCGCGGTATCAGCTGCAATGCTACGATCAGTAAATAAGATGCCTGTTCCCTGGCAAGGAAATTCATTTGTAAAAGTAGCATGAGGAATCCTATGTATTTTTACTTGATGAATCACCGAATCCCTGCAACCATATTGATTTACGACTAACAGTTTTACCGGAAACTGCCCTGTAGCACGAAATATCGCATCCGGTTGTGAAAGATTTAGATTTGCAGCAGTAACGGGAGCGTTGCCAAAATCCCATTTCCGTGAAGCCAGGTCGATACCGGTTGAATTATCCGAAAGCAATATAGGTTGAGATTGGCAATTCCTGAACCATGAAAAGGAAGCTTCGGGGTAAGGGATAATCCTGATCCGTTTGCTAATTGATGTAACGCAGCCTTTATCCGTGGCAACTTTAAGGTTAACATCAAAATTACCTGCATCCCGAAAACTATAAACCACAAGGGTGTCATTTCCAGCATGAGAATTACCATCGCCCCAATCCCAGGTTCGTGAGATGACAGATCCCGTTTCAAGATGTGACTGATCTCTGAAAGAAAGGGGAATTCCCGGGCAGCTTGCCGGCTCACCTGTATTTGCAAAAGCAGCTCCGGCTGCTGGATTCACCACTATAGCGATGGCTGAAGTTCTGGTACCACATTCATTCGTAGTTGAAGAAACATAGATGGTATCGTTCCCGGTCATGTGCCAGCGGATGCTAATGTTACTTGCATCAGGCGAACCGATGATGTCGCCATTTTTAACACTCCAATGTATTTTTGAAAAAGATCCTGAAAGCTGGTACTGATTTGTCGCATTGTTACACACAGAGGATTCACCTAAAAACGGCGGAGCTATATAATCATAAATATAAGAGTTGAAAGAAACCGTATCCCCATCGCGACACTGGGGATTGCGGCCGAAAACAGACAAAGTGTAATTACCGGGTATAGTTGATGAAGGAAACATCTGAAAAAGAGAGGTGTCGGGGGCATTAATTTTAAAATCCTTTGAAAAGCCTGGTCCTGATATATTCCATAGATATTGTTTGGCAAAAGGAATCGACAGTGTATTAAAACCGGTTAATTGCCCTGAGCAAATTGTTGCAGGACCGTTGATGTGACCTGATGACGGCCTGAGTTTGAGTGTTATTGGATTGGGAATAGAGTCATCGGTGATTAAATACCACCAGGTATTTACCGTGTTGGTGTCTCCTAATGATTTGTTATTTGTCCATCCCCATGAATGACAACCAGATGTCGGGATAGCAGGGTTGTACAGGCACCCATCGGTTATATTTCTGGTAGGGTTTTTATCAACCGGCAGTTTTGAGTCGTCCCAGTAAAGTTTGAGTTTAGTGACACCTGCTACAGGCAAAGGTCTTTGCAAATCGACTTTGAAGCCCCTTGGATTATCCTCCACATCATAAAGCGGAACATTGGAGAGACCATTCAAAAAGCTCATCCGGGTTTTAATCTGCGTTCCATTTTCGAGTGGAACACCATGCCCGTCTTTGCCATCCCAGGCGGGAAGCAATACGTTATACCCGGGATTGACCTTATACACGAGTTTTACATCTTCCGGACCCAATGAATTGAATGGAGGCACATCAATCATTAACTCAATGTTCCCTGCTTTACTTACATCCGCCGCAAAAGTGACAACCGTATCACATTCAACATTTAAAAATTTAAAGTCATTCAACTTCCCGATATGTCCGGAAGGGAATACCGTTGAGTCCGGGTCGTTGAGAAAAATTCTGTATTCCGGCTTTACCGTGGCATTACCTGTGATTGACCTCCGGCTTTCGCTCCATATACCTGTATTTGTACAGCCCCATTCATTGCTGTAAATATCCCATACGCCTCCAGCCATGCCGTTGCAATCGAAACGGGTAACAATACTGTCGTTTGTATAAATATAAAACAATGAATAGGATGCGCTCTTATCTGCTGTAACACTTCCCGAGCCCAATTGCCAGGCCTTGCTCCATAAACGTCCGGGTACAGGTTTGTTCCCATTTGCAACGGTAATATCAATGTATTTAAATGTGCGGATCTGGTTTTTAACGAAAGGGGGAATCTGGAATTCAATATAGTAATCACCATTCATCAATGGATTGATTATCATTGGATTATATCCGCCAGGATTTGAATTATTAATATCAGGACCTGATTCCGCTTCTGCCCTGGTATTGATAAAACCGGCGCCACCGGGAACAGCGGGAGGCATTGGTTGTAGATTAGTGCCCGATACAACATTTCCATCCGGATCTTTTACCTGGTAACATACATCTTTATAAATAGTTGTATCATAAGAATAGTCGATGATATTACCAAAACCCAGGTAAATTTTCTCGCTTTTAAAATCGCTGACCCGGATATTTAAGCGATACTCTTCGGCACAGCCAACCAATGCAAACGGAATCCTGTATTCCGCCAGGTTTTGTAAAAGTACAAGCCTGCAAACTGAATTTAAAGGAGCGCTTTTTGGCTCCAGTTGTTTGGTGCCTTCGGCAAGCGTAATCACCTGAATACCAAGTAGGATAATTAACAGACAAGATAATAGAACTCTCCGCCTCGTTTGCCGGGGAAATACAGACAGACTGAATGCGGGTAAACGATTCATATAAATGGATAACTACTATTCTTCGATTAAAGTTCATCACGCACACACAATGTAATGTTTAATCCTTTATACAAATTTACCGGAATTTATTCACTTTTGCGGAAAGAAGTCTTTGTTCGCTATGGGTATTCCACAAAGGTAATTTGCGAATGGCAAAATTCTTCTTTCCCAATTCCATGTCATTAGGAGATTTCAGTTACGAGCGCTGCGAGGTTTTCGACGCTTCTCACCTCCCCGGCAATCAAATTACCGAGATGGATATTTCCTATTCTCACCCTGACTAGTCGTAAGGTCGGGAATCCTGCGGCAGCGGTCATTTTGCGAACCTGCCGGAATTTCCCTTCTGTAAGAGTTATCGAAATCCAGCTTGTGGGTCCATGCCGTTCGTCCCTTATTTTTCGGGTGCGCGGCTCAAAACCGGGATCTTTCTCCAAACGGAAAACTTTGCATGGCTTCGTCTGATATTTCACGTCGCGAATTCCTATTTCAACACCTTGCCGCAGGTTTTCAATGGCTTCATCGGTTATCAGTCCATCCACTTGTGAATAATATTCTTTCTCAATTTTACGGCTTCGGATATATTCGCTTAACTGTCCATCTGTAGTAAGCAGGAGGAGACCCTCGCTTTGCTCATCCAGCCTACCGATGGCCATAGTGCCTTCGGGAAAATCGTACAACGACCCTACTAATTTCTTTTTAGGCAGTTCGCATACAAACTGACAGAGATAACCGTATGGTTTATGATGAATAAAATGGAAGTGTTCGGGCATGCGGAAATGCTAAAATTGATGAATCATTATTTTCAAACACCAAATTAAAAAAAAGCGTTCATTATAACCTGTTGAAACAGGATAATGAACGCTTAACTGTACCAACTGTAATAAAATCAGCCGGTTAAAAACTTATAGATTGGAAGATAATTCTTTGCCGGCTTTAAATTTTGCAACTTTTTTAGCAGCAATTTGTAAAGCTTCACCTGTTTTAGGATTACGGCCTGTTCTGGCTTCCCTGGTTGCTACTGAAAATGAGCCAAAACCTAAGATTTCAACACGTTTTCCAGCTTTAAGTGTTCCGGCAATAGCTTCATGATAGCTATCGATTGCCTTTTTTGCTACTACTTTTGTGATTCCTGCAGCTTCAGCTACATGGTCAATTAATTCTGATTTGTTCATAATTTGTTTTTTTTAAAATTGGTTGTTAATGAATTTATAAAAATGCAATTTGAAACGCTGAACAATACTAACAGTTGTTTTAATCAGATGTTTAAAAAAAAATGTATTTGTTCTCTTTTTTTGTGCAATTCGTATGCATGAGTCTGGCATTAGCCTAACAGGATGCTAAGGTAGTAAACAAAACGTCGTTTAGTACGAATAACGTACTTTTTTTGATTTTTCCCTTCAATCAGGATATTTTTACATCATTCTGAAATATAAGCACTTCACGACTTAAGTCCTGTAATTATAAAAACAGGAAACGTTTTTACCGTTTCATCAACATATGTTTTCGAAATTTCATAACATTGCTGATGCTTAACACTCTCAAAACCAATTGCTTTTATCTTGTTAGCCAGTTCATCCACATCAAATCCCATATGCCCGTTGAATCCTTCGCCATGAAACGAACCATCTTCCGCATACAAATCAGCGACAGCAATAAAACCACCGGGATTTAGCAGGGAATAGAATTTAGCCAGCATGGCATCGATATCTTTTACATGATGCATCACCATCTGTGAATAGATAATATCAAATTTGCCGTCAAAATCCTCGTGTTCCAGGTCAAAAAACAGAGGCTTCATGTTTGATATCTGGTTCTCCGCCACTTTTTCAACAGTAACTTGTGTCATCTCCCGCGAATTATCCATCAGCGTGATTTCGGAAAATTTATCTTTGAGGGCAAAACTTAACAAAGCCGTTCCAGAGCCATATTCCATGGCTTTCATTCCCGGGTGCAAGGGAATCATTGCAAGTAGCGCTTTGGCAACCGCCTCGGATCGTTCAATATAACGTTGATTTTTATCCCAGTCACGGGCTTTGGCATCAAATTCACTCATAGTATAGTCAAAAGTTATTTGTGAAAAGGTAAACAGGAAAGTAATCTATTTAATTACCGGAATTTTTTTCGAACTTCCGCAGCATCCACCTGATGGCAATAAAGGAAACTGCAATGATAAGTGGCCATGTGAGCAACCAGATTATTTGTGTTATCATAATTTAAATTTTTAGCGTTGAATTGAATCGTACTAATACACATGAGTTTCGTTATGCAACTCGTCCATATCTATTTTCTTGTTGTCGATTGATCGCCAGGCAACAAAGATGTATGCAATTACAAAAGGCACAAACAATGATACATAGCTCATAACCGTTAAAGTGTAATAACTGGACGAACTGTTTTGGATGGTAAGTGAACTCTGCAAATCGAAGGTCGAAGGGTAGTAAGCGGTATTATTAAAACCAGCCAGCAGAAACAAAGCTAACACAGTTAGAACTGTTCCAATCCCGGCGCCCCAGATCCCTTTGGTACTGCATTTTTCGAAACAAGTGAGCGGACGAATAATTCCGAGTAGTACCAGAGCAACTCCGATTACAAAAAGCGCTGCAACCGCAGGCATTTGGATCAGGTTATGCAGGTATTTGAAAGGCTCCATAAATACTTCACCGGTTTGCGGATTTACAGCAAACCCGGTTGAAAGCAACGTCCAAATCACAAAAGTGAGAAAGAAAAAGATAAAAGGAATGGCATTTATAAGCAGCTGTTTCTTAACTAGTTCCATCATTATGGCATGCTTTATCCGATTCATAAAATAGAGCAAGGCGAGAACACGCGAAAGAAATAAAACTGCCAGTCCGAGTGTAAGATTATGAAGGTTTAGAGCAGCTTCGAGTCCGTGTGCCGGACCGGTCCATTCCGAAATTATTGGCATTTTATCACCTGTAAGCCGGGTTATATTCATAAAGTTAACCGAGAATTGCGAACCTGTAAAAAAAGTGGCCACAGCAGTGCCGATAAGCAAAGGAGCCAGGATTCCATTCAACAGAAGGAAGGTTTCGTAGGTTCTTTTGCCAAGGAAATTACCGGCTTTACTCCGGTATTCGTAGGATACAGCCTGAATGATAAAGGCAAACAATATCACTATCCATACCCAGTATGCACCCCCAAAGCTGGTGGAATAAAACAAAGGAAAGGACGCAAAAAATGCTCCTCCAAAAGTTACCAGCGTGGTAAATGTGAACTCCCATTTGCGCCCCAGCAGGTTGATGAGTAAAGTGCGTTCGTCGTTGGTTTTCCCGATGGTGTAGATGAGTGTTTGTCCGCCCTGAACGAACATGAGGAAAACTAAATTGGCGCCCAGCAAGGATACAATGATCCACCAGTAGTGCTGCAATGTGATATATGAAAATGCTTCGAACATGATTCCTGGATTTTTAAATTAATTATTCACTTCTGTTGTTTCGGTTGAAGGCTGAACTTCATCGGGACCTTTTTTAATCTGGGTTGTCATAATCTTGATTTCGGCGATAAGCAAACCTGTAAAAATAACAAAGAACATCCAGAAAGTGATTTGTACCGAAGCCGGTTTAAGTTGCGAAACAGCGGCAATGGTTGGAAGAATATCCTGGATTACCCATGGTTGACGGCCTACTTCGGCAACAACCCAACCCAGTTCCGAGGCGATGTATGCCAGCGGAATACTCCACAAAGCTGTATAAAGGATGAACCGTTTTTTAGCAATTTTATCCTTTAAAGTTAACAGCAATACTACCAGGAATAAAAGTCCGAAATGGAAACCCAAACCTACCATAATCCTGAACGAATAAAAGGTAGTCGGAACGCTTGGAATCAGCTCCTGCATATTGCGACCAGCGTAATACCCATAGCCAAAATGTTTATAGTTTTCCTCAAATTTTACCAGGGCTGTCTTTGCCAGGGTATCATTTCCGGCTTTTTTAGCATTTTTATAATCAGCCAGCGAAGTAATTGCAATCTTTCCTTTCTCGCTACGTTCCCTGAAGGAAATAATATTGCGTTCAGGATTGCCATACACTATATCACGGATACCGGGAACATAAGCGTTGGGATCGAGAAAAGCCATATACGACAACATGTTGGGAATCTCGAACATGAACCTGAAATTCTGTTTTTTGTGTGAAGATTCCCTAACATCTTCCTGTAAAATCCCGATGGCAACCAGAGGCGCATTCTGCCTTCCGATATAAAGATTTTCCATGGAAGCAAATTTCATAGGCTGGTATTTTGCCATATTCCGGGCTGAGCCGTCGCCGGTTAATATCACAAAAGCAGTGGTTACCAATCCGAATGTGGCCGCCACAATAATGCTTCTTTTGGCAAATAAATGTTCGCGGTTTTTAAGTAAATACCATGCGCTTACACCCATTACGAAAACCGAAGCCATTACAAATCCTGACGAAATGGTGTGAAGAAATTTATTGATAGCAACAGGCGAAAACAGGACTTCCCAGAAATCAGCCATTTCGTTACGGGCAGTATCGGGATTAAATTTCATACCAACCGGATTCTGCATCCATGCATTAGCAACCAATATCCATAGTGCCGATAAGTTTGAGCCGATTGCTACCAGCCAGGTCGAAAGCAGGTGAAATTTCTTGCTTACCTTATTCCAGCCAAAGAACATTACGGCAATAAAAGTGCTTTCGAGGAAAAATGCCATAATGCCTTCGATAGCCAGCGGAGCGCCGAAAATATCGCCGACAAACCAGGAATAGTTTGACCAGTTGGTTCCAAATTCGAATTCGAGGATAATGCCGGTTGCTACACCGATGGCGAAGTTGATCCCAAAAATTGTCATCCAGAATTTTGTAATTCGCTTCCATTCGGGATTGCCGGTTTTTACGTACAAGGTCTCCATGAAGGCAACAATAAAAGAAAGGCCTAGCGTGAGCGGCACAAACAACCAGTGATATAAGGCTGTGAGTGCGAATTGTGCCCTCGACCAATCAACGAGCGAAAAGTCAATATGTTCCATGTGAGAGGTATAAGGTTAATTTTTTGTTCAAGGGTTCAATGCTTCGCGTTCAAAGGTTCATTATTCCCAATTGTCGAATTGTCGAATTGTCGAATTATAAAATTATCAAAGTTACTTTGTAAGTTGTTCGATTACATGATTACTCCGTTCTTCGTCGGTCTTAAAATTCGTTTTCAGGAAATCGGGAAAGAAAAATAACTTTAAAACCAGGTAAAGGATGATCAACTTTATAATTATGATTGCCCATAACTTTTTACCCACGGTCATGCTTTTGAAACCCTGATAGTAAAACAGGTATATGTTACGGAGGACTTGCATGCTAAAAAAAGTACCTGAAGTTTAGTAAAGTTTGGAGTGCCAAAGTTACTTCAAAAATTTATATCGGTACACTATAACAGACAGAATGATTTATATCCTAAAATAATGAATTCTTTGATGCACTTTTAGCTGTATAATGAAAGACAACGGGACTATTGGTATCAACAACTAATCCATTATCCTGGCTGAAATGACATGGCTCAACAACATAAGCGCCAAAGGTTGAACCGGATAATAGTATTTGAAAATTCAGAAATTTTGAACCTGGCGAATCCTTATCCGCTTAAGACAAGAATCTCACAAACATTAAGAAAATCTGTTTCGGTTGGGGAAAATAGAGGATTGGAGTCCTTTAGTGACTGGATTTATTTTGAATCAATACTCCCGGTTATGTCGCTTAACCCAATCTGGTTATCGTATAAATCGAGTACAGCGGATTCGTCGAGCAGAATAACGCGTTCAATCTTGTTATCAGCCTGACGGAACCATATTTCGGCATAAAATCCAGAAAGTGTATATAAATGCACATTATAAAAAAGGTAAATCCGGCTAAGAACATGATGCCCTTTATCGAACAGCATTTCTACCTGTCGAAAGATGGTAAGTTTCCTGAAATCGTCGCTTTTCACCGTATTTAATCTTTATTTTAAGCGAAAAAATGTTATAAGGTCACCTGTTTGTTATTTTCGCTCAACTTCAATAATGTATTTGCGTTGAAGCGATTGCAGTTTTGAGAGATCGGCCTTACGATCGTAAATACGCACAAGCTCAACAATGCCTGGCTTATTGTAAATGGCAGCCTGGGCAGCATCGTAAGTTTTATAATCAAAATTATTTCGAATCGCGATGGTAGCTTTTTCAAATTCATCCCAGGTCATAAACAACGGCACCCGGATGTAGTAGGTAAACTCTTTATCGGCATCTTTATAAACGCCATCAGCCAATACTTCCAGATCGAAAAACCGGCGTATTTTAATCAGGCTCTGATAAGGTTTCACCGTTTTGACCGGCTGAAATTTCACATCCACTAGTTTGTAATGATTGATCAACTCCGGCAACTGGTTATAGTCCTGCATATTGACTCTTATTGTCGTAGCCGGTTCATTATACAATACAATAGTGCTAAGAGCAGCGTCAAACTCAATATGATGATCACGTTTGATATGCATTGTCATACGGATAAAATCATCTTCGTGGCAAACATCAAAATTTTTGATCACCATAAAAACAGATTTTGGCTTTTGCTCCCTGGCTGTGGTTGGAACAAAATATTCCTCGTAAAATCCGGGATAGGGATCAAGACTTTCGAGAAGCAGTTCAGAATAAGGATGATCTGAAGCTAACGAAGCAAGTTTTTCTCTCTTTAAGAGATAACCTAACGATTGTAAATTCTCTGTCATAGCACTGCGTTTAGTTTTTCAGCAAGATTGATTTATCCTGAACCTGATGTTAATCCGGATCCTGATCCGGTATATTGAACATCCTGTTCCTGATTAACAAAAATATAAATTTTAAAAGGGAAAAACAAGTATACTTCTAAAAAGCTATAATAATTCGGCCTTTAACCTATCTGTTTTGCCACAGATTTCACAAGTTTTCACAGATTTAGAACTGCTTTCAGCAGTTTTTAAAACAAAAACAAGCAATAATTTTTTCTAATAAATCTGAGTAATGTGTTACAAGCTATCCTCTTTTATAGCATTGACGGTGCTGATTAGGTAAAAAAGCTTTATGTGACAGCAAACAGTGCGGAAGTCAGAGGTTTAACAAAACAGTCAACAATTTTGTTAATTTTACCGCCTCATTTACTCTTAAAAAAATTATTTTGAAAAAGCATATTCCAAATTTCATAACTACTTTAAACCTTTTCAGCGGCTGCATCGGGATTATTGTAGCCTTCCAGTCGCGTATTGAGTATGCTGCATACTTTATTGTAATTGCAGCGCTTTTCGATTTTATGGATGGCATGGCTGCCAGGCTACTGCACGTAAAGAGCGAAATAGGAAAAGAACTTGATTCCCTGGCCGATGTGGTTTCGTTCGGGGTTTTGCCGGGAATTATTATCTACCAGCTTATGGTTGCAAGCCCCAATACTCCTGAAGCGGGTTCGTTTCTGAGTGTTTTTTCGCTAATCGCTTTTATCATCCCTGTTCTGTCGGCAGTACGATTAGCCAAATTTAATCTTGATACGCGCCAGACCACCTCATTTATCGGACTGCCAGTACCGGCCAATGCGCTTTTTCTTGGATCGCTGCCACTTATAAAAATGCAGGCGGGATACAGTGATTCACTTTCGTGGCTTACTGCAATAACCGATAATTATTATATTCTTGCAATTATTGCAATAAGTATGAGTTTACTACTGGTTTCGAAGATTCCCCTGATTTCATTAAAATTCCAAAACCTGAAATTTGCCGAAAACAAACCCCAGTTTATTCTTGTAGCATTTTCAGTAATCGCTTTTTTACTGGTTACATTTACGGCTATTCCACTTATTATACTGGCGTATATTCTGCTTTCGCTGATATTTAAACCGGCATCATGAAAGCTATTAGGACAT
Source organism: Bacteroidales bacterium (assembly GCA_038237165.1). Lineage (GTDB taxonomy): Bacteria > Bacteroidota > Bacteroidia > Bacteroidales > UBA4417 > UBA4417. The sequence continues at coordinate 11,275 of JBBRYZ010000004.1, forward strand.
AGACACCTTGTAAAAAACGAAATTCGAGAATCTGATATCGCCGGAAGATTGAAATTGTTGTTTGTTGAAACAGGAAGTTGACCAAAGACCGCTTATCTTCGCAGTTCGAAATTGCTTCCAAGGTAAACTTTACGTACTTGTTCGTCGGCAGCCAGTTCTTCGGCTGTGCCCGATTTTAGCACCGAACCTTCGAAAAGGAGGTAAGCCCGGTCGGTGATATTTAAGGTTTCGTGTACATTATGATCGGTGATGAGAATACCGATATTTTTAGCCTTAAGTTTCACAACAATATTCTGAATATCTTCAACAGCAATAGGATCGACACCGGCAAAAGGCTCATCGAGCAAAATAAATTTTGGATCAGTTGCCAGCGCCCGTGCAATTTCGGTACGGCGGCGTTCACCTCCCGAAAGCTGAATTCCCATACTTTTACGTACCTGATGTAATCCGAACTCATCGATAAGGGATTCCAGCTTTTCAGCCTGTTCCTTTTTATTCAGTTTTGTAAATTCGAGCACTGCCTTTATGTTATCTTCAACGGAAAGTTTACGGAAAACCGAAGCTTCCTGAGCAAGGTATCCAATTCCGATCTGTGCTCTGCGGAATACCGGCTCATTGGTTATATCGCGATCATCAAGGAAGACTTTTCCCTGCAGAGGTTTGATAAGACCTACAATAATATAAAATGAAGTGGTTTTGCCGGCACCATTCGGACCAAGCAGCCCGACTATTTCTCCTTGTTCAACCTTGATTGATACATGGTTAACAACAGTGCGCTGACGGTATTTTTTAACTAAATCTTCGGTACGTAATATCATTTTGATCCGTTGAGCCGGTAAAGGTAGTAAAATTAGTTTGAAGAGGTTTGAAGGGTTCAAAGCTTCGCGTTCGATGCTTCGCGTTCAATGCTTCGCGTTCAAAGGTTCAATTGTCCTAATTGCCACATTATCACATTGTCACATTGCCACATTGTCGAATTGCCAAATTATTTATCATTCTATCTAGAAATCAAAATTCATTGAAAACATCAATCCGAATTTTTTAGTATTGGGGTGATCGTTGTAAGAAAGTCGCCATACACCGTCAATCCGAAGGAAACGGAAAATATTTTCGATACCAACGCCTGCTTCCATGTATGGTTTGGTGATAAAGTAAGCGCCTGTTGGTAATTGATTATACGATTGATTATCGGCTGAGGTAGCGCCATATGTACCTTTAAACTGAACCACTTCGCGCCATTTCAGCTTACGCATCACCGGAATGCGGTTCAGGAACAAGCCTTCCATATGATAAATCAGGTGATAGGAAACATATTCATCAGCAATAAACTCGTAATAGTTCATGAGGTTAAATGCATAATCATCATGATAAAAAGTTTCGTTTCCAGGCAATATTTTCATCAATGGGAATGGCAGTTTGCCCCATACTTTTCCGCCTTCGATATTGTATTTCAGCCAGCCAGCCGACAGGAAACTGAACCATTGCGAAACATTGGCAGTTACGCTACTGTATTTATACTCACCATTAAACACATCTTTAATTCCGCGCGCATATTGCAGGTTGAATATAGGGAAAGGCGTACTTACTACAGTACGCTCGAACTCTCCTGCCAATTGCTTTTCGCGAAAACCATAATGCAAGCCAAAAGCCAGTTCGGTAGTGGTTAAATGCTTGGTGGGCACATAATCCAGCACAATAGAACCATTAATCGTGGAAATCTGTCTTTTGGTTACTGTAATGGTATTTGAAAACCCGGTAAACCATTCGTGTTTGTAGGATGCCTTGTATTGGGTAACCAAGGTAAGTTTATCCTGGGGATTCCGGCGAAAAAGCGAATTAAGGATAAAATCCTGCCTGAAAGCATTATTTGACATTCCCAATTGCTCCACATCATACTTATAGGAAGCGCTCAGTACGCGATCGGGAACCTTGCCCAGCATGTACATAAAACCTGCGCTGTACTTGAATTTTTCATCGCGTGCTCCGTATGCAACATAGCCATTGAGCATCAACCGTGTTGAAAAATCATTGCTGGTGCGTCCCCCTATTCTGAAACGGCTGCCTTCAGTCTGGTTATAACTGTAGGTTGAGGAATAAGGCCCCCATTCAAAATTGCCTTTTACATAATATCCGGTAACTAACATTTTGATAATGTCAACATAGGTTCTGAAAAGAGGCATCTGTTTCAGCGTATCGCTAAGGCGATAAATCGAAGCTTCACGGTGCGTAAGCTCTTCAGGTCGCGATTTTTTCCAGAATTCGTCATTTTTAAGGTTAGCATCTTCCAATACTATGATATTGCTGGGCATAGAGTAGATTTTTTCATCGCGCACAGGCGCAAAATCATACCCGGAATACATCACAGTGCGCGTACCAAAAAAGCCCATGGTAATTTTGGAATCTACTATTACATTAAAATCGGCGATAACCTGTTCGCGGTTGAGCATCCATTGTCCGTTGTTTGTTAAGCCGAATTCCTGTGATATCATCATGTCATTCACAAAGTTGAGATTAACATCTCCTGCCATCCGCATTTCCAGTTTTTTAACGGCATAGGTAGTATCATGTATCCACATGTTGCCTGTAAATGCAAGTTCCTGCTTGCGCCGAGGCTTGAACATCACATTATAGCACCAGTTGTTGTCAATAAAAGTTGAATCGATAAGGTAATATTTGTAATACAACAGACCCATGTTAGAAATTGGGCTGACAAAATTCTTTTGAAAAAGGCTGATGAAATTGTCATAGATTTTAATATCCTGAGCCATATTACCTACAAACTGCGACATAGTCGGGTTTTCGACACCCGATATCTGCGTGGCTTTAATAATCTCCTTCCTTTCCCTTGGTGTCTTTCGGAAATACAAATCCGAGAAAGCTTCAGAAATCATCACCGGAAGGTATACTTTTCCGTTTACTACGCTGGTATCGATCTGATTAAAAATAAATTTGAACGGCTCGAGTACGCGACGGTTTTGAAATTTCTCGCTGAGATTATTTACATCAAACTGCATTTTAGTGTATGCCTGGCAATGAAAGGATTCTATTTTATCAGGATCATTCTGAGGTTTGTGATCTATTATTTTTCGCAGCAACACCTCGGCAGGATTCTCTCCTGGTCGGATAACTACTCCTGATAATTCATATCTTTCGGGCTGCAATCGTATGTCGACAGTCTGAAAACGGTTGCGCTGTATCGCGATATTACTGGTAACAAAACCAATATAAGAAGCAACAATTGTATCGGTTGCTTTGCGCGATTCAAGAGAAAATTTACCATCAAAGCCTGTAGTTGTGCCGATCTGAGTATTTTTAAAATATACGCTGACAAATGGCAGTGTATCACCGGTTTGTGCATCCCGGACGATTCCCATGATTTTTGTCAGATCTTGGGCATTACTATGCATTGAGAAGCCTGATGCTAAAAAGAGCAAAAGGGAAATACGACTGATTATATATTTTACTGAAAATATTCTATTCATACGTTTAAGTCCGGTCAAAAGCCATGCCACAATTATTAATAAGACAGTCAACTGGCCTGGAACAGGTTATAAAGCTCTGAAATACAATTCAATAACTGACTTTCCCGTTCGAGGGCTCAGTACCTGGAAGTGATAAATCCCGACATTCCAACAGATATCCTGCTTTTAGCTCTGCAAATCATCCCAAAATTCGACGGCTCTTCGCATATGAGGAACAACTATAGTTCCGCCAACGAGGGTTGCTATTCCGAAAACTTCAAAAAGTTCTTCTTCCGAAACATTATTTTCCTTGCATTGCAACAGGTGATATTTAACACAATCGTCGCAACGCAAAACCATAGAAGCAACAAGTCCCATTAGCTCCTTGGTCTTTACAGGCAATGCTCCGTCAGTATATGCGTTGGTATCTACATTGAAAATACGTTTCACTACCTTATTATCAACCGAAAGAATGCGATCATTCATCTTGCTTCGGTATTCATTGAACTGTTCCAGTTTTTCGCCCATTTTTACTGCTTGTGTGTATTGATTAATAAGAAATTACCCTAATAGTAATAGCTGTCAGGTTTTAAGATAATCCGGAATTAGTTAAATCATAGAAAGCTAGCTCTGATTATTGAGTTCTGAGTGCAAAGATAGAAAGAAAATGGAGGCTGTGGATTTCTCCACATGGTGCTATAGAGCCCGCAATGTTAAATTTTCAGAATATGAGGAGATGGATCCCGATAGCTATCGGGACGGAAGACGGAAGTCGGAAGACAGAAGTCGGAAGTCAGAAGACGGAAGTCAGAAGAAAAGGGTTTTTAATAACTCCCTTTCGATGCGGTGCCGGTAATTATAGCAACACTGGCTCCGCAACCGAGGCGGTTTGCGCCTGCATTGATCATGGCAATTGCCTGATCGTATGTTTTGATACCTCCGCTTGCTTTCACACCCATTTTGGAGCCAACAATCCGACGCATCAAAGCGATATCTGGAACCGTTGCGCCGCTTCCGGCAAAACCGGTGCTGGTTTTCACAAAGTCGGCATCAGCCTTTTTGGCAATTTCGCAGGCAATTATTTTTTCGGCTTCTGTCAGCAAACCTGTTTCGAGGATCACTTTTAAAACAGTTGTGCTTCTGCAAGCTCTTTTTATTGCCCTGATATCTTCTTCAACCAGTTTCAGATTACCTGATTTCAATGCGCCAACATTAATCACCATATCCAGTTCAGTGGCACCGCTTGCAATGGCACTCCGGGCTTCGAAAGCTTTGCTTCGCGTGTCCATTCCGCCTAAGGGAAATCCAATAACCGAGCATATCTCTATACCTGTGCCTCGGAGTTTTTTTGCTACAAAAGGAACCCACGATGAATTAACACAAACGGATTTGAATTTATAGACAACGGCTTCGTTACAGAGTTGCTCAAACTGCGATTCTACAGCTTCGGGTTTTAAAAGGGTGTGATCAATATATCCTGCAAGTTCGGTTTGCGACATACGGTTTGTGGCAGGCTGAAACTGTGACTTAGCCTGATCGCCGACTCCCTGCGATGCTGTCTTTTCATTAAGCCGTTGCAGAACTTCTTTGGTAATTTTATCGATTAATTCATTCTTTTCCATCTTACTTTCCTTCTCTTTCTATTGACATCATTTTATTTATACGTGGCCAGTGCCTGCCGCCTTCGAACCTGGTTTTAAGCCACAAAGCGGCCATTACACAAATATCTTCAGGTTTATGCTGTGCAGTACCCATGGTGAGGACATTGGCATTATTGTGTTCGCGGCTGTTAACAATGGTTTGCTCACTCCAGCAAAGCGCTGCACGAATACCATGAATTTTGTTACAAACCATGGAAGAACCAATTCCGGCGGCATCGAGCATTATTCCGCGGTCGCAATCGCCGCTTACTACTTTGCGGCAAACAGCCTGTGCAAAATCAGGATAATCAACTTTTTCCTTGCTGTTGAATGTACCGACATCAACCACAGTATAACCGACGGTGCGAAGGTATGCCCTGAGCAATTCCTTCGTATCAAAAGAACCATGATCGGCGCCTATGGCAATTTTCCTAACCTGGTCGGCAGTATTCATTAAATATCCTTTTTTTGAATTCCTTAAATTATACCTGTAAATCCGGTTTCTCATGTGATTTTCCGCCTGCAAAATTACACCGTTATCTGATCCACAATACCGGCAATCACAGCTTTTATTGTAAAAGTTTCAGGTTCTTCGAGAATCATCCTTGCTGAACCGCCTTCTTCGAGGACCAGAACAGTATTTCCAATGCCCGCCTGAACGGTATCCACAGCCAGGAATGACGGACCTTTCGGTTGCCCGGAAGGATCCACAGGCTGTACGATCAGGATCTTCCTGGAATCGTATCCTTTTTCCTTTACAGTGGAAACTACATTGCCAATTATCTTTGCAAGAATCATTTTTTGCCCTCCACTAAAATTGTATCTACAATACCTACTATAGCTGCATCACAAGGATTCATGGTGAATTCGAGTACGCGGCCGGCTTCTTTGCTGGTTTCGTAATAAATGAGATCGCCAACCCCAGCTTGAATGGTATCAAATGCAACAATAGGATCGCCGACTTTATTCAACTTTTCATCCAGAGGTTGCACCAGCATAAGTTTGATCCCTTCGAAGGATTCCACTTTATGAGTACTGACGACCCTGCCGGTTATTTTGCCTAGTTTCATTTTTTATTAGTTAATGGAAAATGGGGAAATAGTTAATAGTTAACAGAAAATGGTTAATAGTTCTTTGGTGTTGCATTAACAATGCTCTTTATTTCCAATCCTGTTATTTGCTTTTTTGATATCTGCTGAAATAAAACTTAAATGCAGACTTTTTTCTTTTAACTTTTAACTATTAACTCTTCCTTCCTAGATAATCCTGAAATAATCCACAAGCGTACACCGTCTTTCCCTTGTAAACGTCCTTGCGCGGGTGACACCTTCGCCGGTTGGACTGGCGATTGTAAACGAAGCAAAGCCTGCGCCGCCATGGCCAAGGCCTGCATAGCTGGGGCCGTTTTTTATAAATAATGAGCAGTTCATCACTTTAGCCATTTTGCTGAGTTTGGCAATATTCATCGAGTGCATGATTGCTGTATGCCGGAAGCCATGCTCTACTTCAACGGCAAGATCGATGGCAGTATCAACATCTTTAACTCTCACCAAAGGCATAACCGGCATAAGTTGCTCTGTCCAGAGCAAAGGATGTTCCCTTCCGACCTCGCAAAGCAACAGTCTGGTTGACGGTGGAACTGTTAGTCCGATCTGGGATGCAATGAAATCAGCATTTTTGCCTACAAAACTCTTATTGGCGGCACCTTCCTTTCCGGGACCACCGGGATCGGCAATCACGAGTTCGGTGATCTTTTTTATCTGATCCTCGTTAAGTTCGTAAGCGCCATTTTTTTTCATTTCTTCTTTAAGCCTGTCGGCGACGGAAGCAACTACGATGATTTCTTTTTCGCAGATGCAGATCACGTTGTTATCAAAGCTGGCTCCATCAACTATATGTTTTCCTGCTTTTGCCAAATCGGCTGTTTCATCCACCACACAGGGAGGATTTCCCGGACCGGCAGCAATTGCTTTTTTACCGCTGTTCATGGCAACTTTTACAACAGCCGGTCCTCCGGTTACAACCAGAATGGCAATTTTGGGATGTGCCATCAGGGTTTTTGCCGATTCGATGGTAGGATCGGAAATACAACAAACCAGGTTTGAAGGACCACCACATTCGGTAATGGCTTTATTCATCAAGCTGACCAGAAAAGCTGAGCACTTTTTAGCAGCCGGATGTGGATTGAAAACTACAGAATTACCTCCGGCTATCATTCCAATGGCGTTGCTGATAATAGATACCGTTGGATTTGTGCTTGGCGTAATGGCACCAATTACACCGTAAGGAGCTCTTTCGACCAGCGTCAGCCCGTTATCATCCGAAAAGGCTTCAGGAATAACGTCTTCAGTACCGGGAGTTTTAGCTATTCCCAGCTCATTTTTAATAACTTTATCTTCCCAACGGCCCATACCGGTTTCTTCCCAGGCCATTTTCGATATAATTTCTTTATTGGTAAAGCAGACTTTCCTGATATTTTCGATGATATCTTTGCGTTTTTCCAACGTAAGCAAACCCAACTCCCTGAATGCCACAGCAGCGGCATCAATGGCCGATTGAATATCGGAAAATACACCTGTAGTTTTGCTTTCGTTATCCTTGGGCAGGTTCAGATCCATGCCGTTTATAACTTCTTCTATGATCTGCCTGACACTTTTTTCCAGATTGTCCATATTTATAAGTTATTGCATGAAATAAGGCTTTGTTTCTATATGCGGTTGCGGAATAAGGGTGGCCATACATAACTGGTTTTTCGATTTTGCCTTTGCGGTGCCCGCTTCCATCGCAGCCTGAACAGCGTCAAGGCTTCCAATCATTTTCACATACGATTTGCCGCCGAATCCGATGGCCAGCCTCACTTCAATAATTTTAACCCCTCCTACCTTGGCTGCCGTATCAGCTGCTTCGATACCCGAAACAACCGACAGCGTTTCTATGATTCCGATCGCATTCCATTCGTCAGTGATAATTATTTTACCTATTGCAACCAACGCCTCCGGATGTATCATAGGGAGAAACAAACTATCTACAATAAGTTGCTTGCCGGTTTCATAGCCCTTGTTAAACGAATATTCAACCGAAGCCACATCGCCGCTGAATACAATCAGGTATTTGCCGGGGCACATGGTTCTTGCTTCGATAATTTTAACAGGCGCAACTTTTACCATTTCGTCCAGCGCCAGAATGCCAATGGCTATGCTGCTGAATTCCAATGCTCCCAACGCGATTATTTCCACACTATACCTCTACTTCCTGTAAACAACTGTATCGTTTTCATCAATCATGTCGATAATACCGACAATCAAAGCATCCACCGGCTTGCTGACGGTGAGAAGCGTTTCCCGTGCCGGGCTGCCTTCGGTAACCATGACAATTTCGCCGTTAGCGGCACCGATAATATCAAGTGCAACAATGTAATCGCCTTTCTGTGTCCCGTACTGATCGGTTTTATCAACCAAAAGATAGCGCGAACCTGCCATACCATCATTAATGGTGCTGCTTACGATGGTTCCTACTACTTTAGCCAGTATCATAACCTAACTGTTTTTCCGATAAGTATATTCGCCATCCTTTTCGATATTATCGACAATAGCAATGATGGCTGAATCGGATGGCTTGCCTTCGGTAACTCCCGTCATCCGGGCGCTGCTGCCTGAAACATAGAAAACTATTTCGCCAATTCCGGCACCCACGCTATCCATTGAAACAACAAAGTCATTCTTCCCTTTCATGGTCACCGGATCGATTTTTTCGACAAGTAAAAATCTGATCCCTTCAATTTTCGGGGATTTATGACTTGAAACTACGGTTCCTACTACCCTTGCCAATATCATGATGATTCCGGTTAATGATTTATTCTTCCGGCTACAGTTTAAGCTGCGCCGTTGGATTAGACTGTTGTACTTACAGACAAATTATTTCTTTGCATTTCCTCTGCCAAGTGGCAAAGCACTGTCAACATTAGCGTGTGGCCTTGGAATAATATGCGATGAGATTATTTCACCTACTTTTTGTGCAGCCTGAACACCGGCATCCACAGCGGCTTTAACCGAAGCAACATCACCACGTACGATGGCAGTTACATAACCTCCACCGATTCTTTCGAAGCCTATCAATTCGACTTTTGCAGCTTTAACCATTGCATCCGAAGCTTCAACCATTGCAGCAAAGCCTTTGGTTTCTATCATTCCCAGTGCATCTGAAGTATTGTCATTCATAATTTTATATCTTTTAGATTTGTGATTACTGATTAATATTCTTCCCTGCCAGTGATTTCGGCCAGGCGTTTTTCAACAATTTTCTTAGCTTCCAGAACTTCGGCTTCGTCGCCGGCGATATATACCCTTCCGAATTTCCCAAATCCTACTACCTCAATGATGTTGATATGAGCGGTTTTTTCGGCTTCGTTTGCAGCATAATATGCATATCCGGCAGGCTCAACTTCCAATACAAACAAGGTATCGCCTTTCAGGATCATATTGCCGTGGCGGGTTCTGTTGATTAACTGAGCATGATGATCCTCCACGTTCTTTATCAGCTGGCTGGTAAGAATCCTGGGTTTGATGCGGTCGGTTTCCGATTTTTCGATAGTTCTTAGCACCGTTTCCCCGGCCACGCGTGTGTCGCCCTGGCTGTCGGAGTGAACTTCGAGCATACCATAAGCCCGTTCAACAATCTGCATACCGGGAGTTACATTGGTTGCCTTAAGGGCGATATCGGTAAGTGTATTGATTTCGATGCCCGGCGCAATTTCGATAATGCAGCAAGCCTGTCCGCTCACCGGCAGGTAACCTTTCGAAACGGTGGATAAATAAGAAGCCATCTGCAATTGCAGGGAATCAATAAAAATATAGGTTCTGAGGTCTATCATGGTTATTTGCCTTTTTTAGGTTGTTTCACACTCAATGGAAGCGCGCTATCCACATTCGGATGAGGTCTGGGTATGATGTGGGTAGATATAATTTCGCCCACTTTTTGTGCGGCCTGTACACCGGCATCTACAGCGGCTCTAACTGCTGCTACATCGCCACGGACAATAGCGGTAACATAACCACCGCCAATCTTTTCGAAGCCGATAAGTTCGACCTTAGCAGCTTTTACCATGGCGTCAGAAGCCTCGACCATGGCTACGAATCCTTTGGTTTCAATCATCCCAAGGGCGCTCATTTCATCATTTGCCATAATTTGTTTTATTAATAGTTTTCAGATCGTACGGTTGCTCCCCATAATATCGATCATTCTATTTGTATAACTGATGTACCAGAGGAACTCTAAATTTCTACATTTAATAAATCGCAACCTGAAATATGTAAGTTGCAACCATTTGCATATAATTCTTGCTGCAAATATATCTCTTTTTTAATCGCTGCAACTTTTTTTATGTCACCAATGGCCTGTGCCGTCCAGGTGGTTTAGTATTCAAAATCAAGATGATTGCAAAGCTGGAAAGCCAAATCCGAATGGAACCAATGCGGATTTTAGTCCGAAATTAAAAAAAATATTTAAAATGCTGATTGTTTTGATTTTAATTTTACTTTTGCACGCTTTTTGAATCAACTGCCTGTAAATTTGGAAACTGTTAATCAGAGCATTTGATATTTACAAAAAATGCCGGATCAGGCTAAAAAAAATGCTATTAAGTACTTTTTTGCTAAATATTAATCTGTCATAAAAATTTTAACCGGTTGTTTTAGTGCTTGTTATATGACTTGCTTTAAAATAATTTCGTTGTTGTTAGATTTTTTTTCGGATAAACGTCAAAATTGTATTAACTTTACTTAACACATTGGCAATCGACAATTATCTGACACACTGTCAGTAGATTTTTACCATGATCAAAATTCTTTTGCATCAGGGATAACGGGAAGCCAACAAACAAAGATCTAGGTGAGACAATTTTAATTTAAAAGTGCAGTCTATTTCCCGTTAATTAATTTAATCAGGATCAACACCGTCATAACATGCATCTTAAATTGATGCTTATACATGAATAATGCTCGTGGAATGAAAAAGAATGATGAATTCAAAGATTATCCTTTGCAAACCGTACTTAAAAAGATATTCGGCTTTGAAAATTTTAAAGGAAATCAGGAACCAATAATACGTAATTTACTTGCCGGCAACGATACTTTTGTAATCATGCCTACCGGCGGTGGCAAATCGATGTGCTACCAGTTGCCGGCCATGATTCTGCCTGGTACTGCGATAGTTATATCTCCTCTTATCTCGCTGATGAAAAACCAGGTGGATGCCATGCGTCAATTTGGCGCTGATATAGGCATTGCTCATGTACTGAACTCATCTCTTTCGAAAAACGAGATTACTCAGGTAAAGGCAGATTTAACGAACGGAGTAACAAAATTGCTGTATGTCGCACCTGAGTCACTTACAAAGGAGGAAAACATAGCTTTTTTCAGAGACATAAAGATTTCGTTTTATGCCATTGATGAGGCGCACTGTATTTCGGAATGGGGACATGATTTCAGACCTGAATACCGGAGACTGCGTCCGATAATTGATGCCATAGGACAAGATGTGCCTGTGCTTGCATTAACAGCAACTGCAACGCCAAAAGTTCAGCAGGATATTTTAAAGAGCCTCGGCATGCAGGAAGCCGCACTTTACAAATCATCGTTCAACCGCTCAAACCTTTATTATGAAGTGCGACAGAAAAATGATGATGTAAATAAAGAAGTGATTCGTTTCATTAAGATGCATATGGGCAAATCAGGTATTATTTATTGCCTGAGCCGCCGACAAGTGGAAGAGCTTTCGGAAACCCTGGTTGTAAACGGAATTAAAGCTTTGCCCTACCATGCAGGTCTCGATTCGGCGGTACGTGTCGAAAACCAGGATAAATTCCTGATGGAAGAATCGGATGTGATAGTTGCTACTATTGCTTTCGGGATGGGAATTGATAAGCCGGACGTGCGTTTCGTGATACATTACGACATGCCTAAGAGCCTCGAAGGCTACTACCAGGAAACAGGCCGCTCGGGCCGTGATGACGGAGAAGGAATCTGCCTGGCATTTTACGCTTACGAGGATATAGAGAAACTTGAAAAATTCAGCAAGAATAAAGGCGTTGCCGAACAGGAAATTGCCAATCAACTGCTGATGGAAGTGGTATCTTTTGCCGAATCAGCCATGTGCCGCCGCAAGCAACTGCTGCACTATTTTGGCGAAGTTTATTCTGAGGATAATTGCGGAAACTGCGATAACTGTCTGCACCCAAAAACTCTGATCGACGGACGTGAATACGTTGATCTCGCCCTGGAAGCCGTGCTGGCTACTAAACAACTCTGCAAAGCCAAGCATATCGTAAATATTATGATAGGCAAGGTTTCGTCGAACATCAAATCTTACAAACATAATGAGCTCGATATTTTCGGCAAGGGAATGGAAGAAAGCGAGCATTTCTGGGATGGAGTGCTGAGGCAGATGCTGATCGAAAGGCTTGTTGTAAAAGACATTGAGAATTACGGTATTCTCAAGATCACTCCCGAAGGGCAGAAGTTTCTGAAAAAGCCTTATGCTGTAATGGTGGCTAAAGATACCGATCCCGAGGAAGGAGAGGACGACGAAATGATGGCCGGAGGCGGAGCACGCACCAGCACAACCGATAAAACACTTTTTTCACTTTTAAAAGATCTCCGCAAGGAAATTGCACGCAAAGAAAGTCTGCCACCATTTGTTATTTTCCAGGATCCATCGCTCGAAGATATGGCGATACAGTATCCTATCACAATGGACGAATTACAGCGCATCACAGGCGTAGGAGCGGGAAAAGCGCAAAAATACGGAAAGCCATTTCTGGAACTTATTGCTTCGTATGTCGAAGAGAATGAGATTATCCGCCCGATGGATATGGTGGTGAAATCGGTGGTTAACAAGTCGGGGCTTAAAGTATATATCATTACTAATATAGACCGCAAAATTTCGCTCGAAGACATTGCCACTGCAAAAAACCTTACTTCCGACGAACTGTTGACCGAGGTTGAAAGCATTGTAGATTCGGGCACAAAAATTGACCTTTCCTATTACCTGAAGGAAACCATCGATCCATACCATATGGAGGAGATCATTGAGTATTTTATGGAGGCTGAAACTGATTCTGTTGAGCAGGCGTTGAGAGATCTGGGCGAAAATGAGTTTACAGAGGAGGAAATCAGACTGGTGCGCATTAAATACATTTCGGAAGTTGGCAATTAATTCACTGACTAATACGTGTTTTTTTTAACTTCGCAACCTGGTTCATATTTTATGGATCAGGTTGTTCTTATAATAATCCCGATACTTCAAAAAAATGACAGAAGAAATCAACAACGAAAAAACTCCTGCCACTGAGCAGAATGTAAGTTCTTACGAAAAAACCGCCGCTGAAAATGACATGGCTGTTCCGGCAACAAACAAGATAAACCCGGTAATGCTTGGATTAAACCTGGCAGCACTTGTTGGTGTGATCATACTGTTTATCCTCTATTTTACTGGATCAGGGAATAAAAGTACTTCAATATCGGGAGCCGTTGGCAAAGCCGGTAAAGGAGCTCTTTCAGTAGCGTTTGTGAACAACGACAGCATTTTAAGCCATTACGAACTTGTTAAAAAAATGCGTGCTGACCTGCAAGCCAAAGGCAAACGGCTCGAAGGAGAAGTAGCTTCGCAACAGCAGGCTTTTGAAAAAGATGCCGCTTATTTTCAGGATCAGGTGAAGAAGAAAGCCATAACCGACCAGAGTGCACAGGAAATTTATGGTCAGCTGCAACAAAATCAGCAAAAAATTTATGCTCTGCGCGACAAGTATGCAGCCGAACTTCAACAAAGTGAAATGGATATGAACGTGGCCCTGATCGACTCGGTTATGAATTTCCTCAAGCGTTACAACGATAAGTACAAATTCGATTATATTCTTGGATTTACCAAAGGCGGAAATATCCTATTTGCAAACGATACGCTGGATGTAACCAATGATGTGATAAAAGAGCTGAATGCCGCTTATCTTTCGAAGCATGGCGACAAATAAAAAAACCTGTTTCGGTTTACAAATTTAAGTGCTATTTCACCATCAGTCATTAATTACTGAGTAATTTTACCATGAAAAACTGGGTTTTTATTGTTTGTATCGCGTTGCTTTCGGCATCGTGCAACAGCGTTTTAAGCTCCCAACCCATGGGCACTCTGAGTGCAAAGAAAATGACAGATGTATTGGTTGACATACAGCTAACAGAGGCGACCCTGAAAATTGCGAATGATTCGATATTACGTATTTCCGATACTACTGAACTGCGCAACCGTTATGCCGAAGTTTTCAAAAAAAATGATGTGGATCCGGATAATTTCAATACCAGCCTCAACTATTACCTGGTGCATATCGAAGAGCTGGATCAAATATATGTGGAAGTGATTAATCGTCTTACAGCGCTGGAAGCTTCTTTAGTTCCGAAAATCAACCCTGATGCCAACAGGAGGTACATGGGTATTACCGATCCTAATAATACATGGCAACGGGCAATGAATAAAGCCAATCAGCCACTTGAATTTCAGTACTTCGACGGTTCTAAATATTCATTTACGTCGGATGAAAGACCCGCATATCACGGGCCAGGAAAAATAATTGAACGATAATAATTAAAACGCCCGGAAAAATATTCCGGGCGTTTTTTATTCGGTCAAAAGTATGCGTGAAACAATCAGGATTAATTCTTATTTATAAGTTCAAATCATAAATAGCTATATTCCAAAAATGATTCGGTTATATTGGAATTAAAAATTTGCCGGTTTATTGTTTGTTGGCGGTAGCGTCGTGTGAATCAAAATTAGCGCCGGCAGTAATTGAAAAAGTCCAGTTCATGATGGTTTCGTCTGAATTAGCAAATTTACCATTCCCATCTACTTTCCAGTTATTACTCATTGTCTGGGATGAGACAACTAACTGGGATGAAGTAACTATACCTTTTGCACTAATGCTATTTGAGCCTGAATTTCCAAAATTCCCGAGTATCACCTGGCTGGAGTTGTTCGGATCTTTGGTAATAGTTACAATATAACTCTGATTTTCAGTACTTTTAGTGGTTTCATAAAACTGCCATTGTCCAATATACGGATCACGAGGGTCGCCATTGGTTGTATTGTCAACAGGTTCGCAGGCCGATATCAATAAAATGGTTAATGCTGCTAAAAAGACGGAGAAATTAATTACAGTTTTCATAGGTATAAGTTTTTGACTGTGCCGCAAAATTAAGATTTACTTTTATGTAATTGCTATAAAAGATATCACATTTGTCTGGCTAATAAATATAGCGTCCCAAAAGGGACTTTGTTCAATTTTGTATTATTTTTCTATCAATATTTTGCCCCTACAGGGCAGTCCCGATAGATTATTTGCACCAGCAAATAGCTATTGGTAGAAATAAAAGCAACATTTTTCAGCTGTGTTTCCTTCAAAAATATTCAGGAGCAATAATTGTACCGTTGATATGTGTATGCATTTAAATTTTCAACTTGCTATTCCCAAAATTCTATCATGGTAACTATTCAGCTTGGTCAATGCAATGATGGATAAATACAAGCCACAGATTACGCTGATTACACAGATAATAATAAATGCCTTAGGGCTGTTTTTGTTATGAAAGTTGCTGAAAAAAGTTCTAGATCTGTGCAAATCCGTGAAATCTGTGGCAAAATTTATTATTCAAGTGCTGATTAGTTACCCACCATGAAATAATACTTAGGTTTAAGCATGGCTGCAATCGCATATTTTTTCGGTGTTCTGAATAAAGAAACGCTTTGCATCTTTTGGGAATTCGTGACTGCATGGACCGGAAATGCAACCACCTTCGCAGGCCATAACTTCGATCAACTGGCTTTCTGCTGATTTAGCTTTTGCATAGGACGAAAGCAATCTCATCTGTTTCCTATCCAATCCATTAAACACTTTTGAGGAAATGGTTATGCCAGCAACTGACTCCACTGCTGCCGCAACACCTCCCGAGAGGCAATAATTCCGCGAATGTTGATCCACACTTTCGTTAAGCGGCCGGTTTTCACATTCTACAACTGAAATTCCCCAAGCGTTGAAAAGGCAAGCCAGTTCTTCGAAAGTCATTACCCAGTCAATATCAGGATTATTGCGACCCTCGTTTCTTTTAGCAATACAGGGACCAATAAAAACCACCGGTCCGGAAGGAAATTGTGCCTTGCACATCTTTGCAGAAATAGCCATAGGCGAAGGCGTATCTGATACATACGGCAGAATTTCAGGTATATGTTTTTGTGCCGCCATCACCCACGAAGGGCAGCAGGAAGTTGTCATAAACGCCTGCCCCGAATCCAGTTTATGAATAAGCTCTTCCGATTCGAGCCGGGTTGTGATTGAGGCACCTTCGGCAACTTCGGCCACATGAGTAAATCCAAGTTTGTATAAAGCGTCCAATACGGCTCCCGGTTCAGCCCTGAATTGTCCGAATATGGAAGGTGCAACTATTGCCGTTATTGGCTTCCTTTGTTTTAGCCTGGCCATGATTTCGAACAATTCTGTTGTTTCAAAAATCGATCCGAAAGGACAAGCATTCACACATTTTCCGCAAAGGATACATTTTTCCGCGTTAATCTTTTCAATTCCATTTTCATCCTTCGAAATAGCACCTACCGGGCATGATTCCTCACAGGGAACCGGCATGTAAATTATGGAATGGTACGGACACAAATCCTTGCAGATACCGCAATTCACACAAGTTGAAGGATCAATTATTGCCTTGCCTTCGCTGGTGCGTGAAATCGCTTTTTTAGGACAATTGTTCATACAGGACTGTGCAACACAGCCTTTGCATAAGTTGGTTATCACATAATTTGCTTTTACGCACGAGGTGCAAGCTTCGTCAACCACGGTGAGGAAACCAGCAGGCCGGTCTTTCCTGTTTATCGTCTTCTCAGCATAAAATGCAAGCGAGTCGAGTTCATCAATTTCATCTTCCCGTCCAAAACCAAGGATAGCCATTATTTTATACTTTACAACAGCTCTCATTTTATAAACACAGCAACGTTCGTGTCCGCTCAACCGCCTGCTTATCTCCAAAGGAATGCGATCAATTTGCTCAAAAAGCTGATCATCTTTATATAATTCGGCCATGCGGGTTATTAAATCGCGGCGGATTATCATCACATTATTTACAAATGCCATAAAACAGTTTTATTTTGCAAAATGAGAAGTAGATGAAAACCAGATTTTAGTGTTTGGTTATTGACAGCGAACTCAAATTTCTAAAATCAGATCATAACCTGTCCCATCCGTAACCGATATTACAGTTTGGGGAAAGGGACAGGAATGAGATTAAAAAGTATTTAAAGGAGAGTTTTAAGCCAGACCTTCGTAAGCTCTGGTGAAC
Organism: Bacteroidales bacterium; assembly: GCA_038237165.1. GTDB lineage: Bacteria > Bacteroidota > Bacteroidia > Bacteroidales > UBA4417 > UBA4417. The sequence continues at coordinate 28,759 of JBBRYZ010000004.1, forward strand.
ATTTCCTTTATTTCGAGAATGGATGGATAGCGTGGATTGGCACCTGTACATTGATCGTCGAAAGCATTTTCCGAAAGCTGATCGAGACGTGCATAAAATTCCTTTTCAGGAACACCCGCATCCTTTATAGAAGCCGGAATACCAACAGCCGCCTTTAGTTTATCAATGGCAGCAATAAGTCCTACCACTTTTTCTTCAGGAGTTGCTCCCTGAATACCCAGATAATCAGCCAGGCGGGCATAGCGGTAAATGGCATCGGGATATTTGTATTGAGGGAACGTAGCCTGTTTTCGTGGTGAGTTGGTGGCATTGAAGCGAATAACTTCATTAATAAGCAATGCGTTGGCAAGCCCATGAGGAACGTGAAATTCAGAACCCAGCTTGTGAGCCATGGAATGACATACACCCAGGAACGCATTTGCAAAAGCAATGCCGGCAATGGTGGCGGCGTAATGTATTTTTTCTCTGGCTTTCTGATTGCCACTTCCTTCGGTAACAGAGGCTTCGAGGTATTTGAAAATCAATCTGGCAGCTTCGAGCGCGTAAGGATTTGTGAACTCGGTTGCAAAAACCGAAGCCAGCGCCTCAACGGCATGGGTAAGTGCATCAACTCCTGACCAGGCGGCAAGTTTGGCAGGCATAGTCAGTACAAATTCAGGGTCGATAATGGCCATATTAGGCGTAAGCGAATAATCGGCGATTGGATATTTAATACCGGTTTTTTCATCCGTAACAACGGCAAAAGGAGTTACCTCGGAACCGGTGCCTGATGTGGTGGGAATAGCTACCATCATTGCCTTTTTGCCCAAAGCGGGAAACGCATAAATACGTTTGCGGATATCCATAAACCGAAGCGCAAGACCTTCGAACTCCATTTCGGGATGCTCGTACATAAGCCACATAATTTTAGCAGCATCCATTGCCGATCCGCCGCCGAGGGCAATAATTACATCCGGCTGGAACGGACACATACGGGCCAGCCCTTTGCGGACATTGGCAAGCGTAGGATCAGGTTCTACTTCATAAAACACATTGGATTCGATGTTCAGATTGTTAAGATACCTGACAACTTTTTCGCAATATCCGAGGTCGTAAATTGGTTTGTCAGTAACAATAAATGCTTTTTTCTTTCCTGCCAGATCCTGCAATGCTATTGGCAGTGAGCCTGTTTTGAAATAGATTTTTTCGGGCATACGAAGCCAAAGCATGTTTTCTCTCCTTTCGGCGTTGGTTTTTATATTTATCAGATGTTTTATTCCTACGTTTTCGCTCACTGAATTCCCGCCCCACGATCCACATCCTAAGGTAAGCGATGGTTCCAGCCTGAAGTTATAAATATCGCCAATGGCTCCCTGCGAAGCCGGCATGTTGATCAGCAACCTTCCTGTTTTGATCAGCGAGCTGAACGATTCGATGCGATCGGTATTTTTAGGATCGGTGTATAAAACCGAGGTATGGCCAATGCCTCCGAATTTCACCAACTGAGTTGCCAGGTATTCGGCTTCGCGGAAATCGCCTGCTTTGTATAACGCCAGGATGGGCGAAAGCTTTTCGTAACTAAAAGGCTCGGATACGCTTATTTCAGTGGCTTCGCCGATAAGCACCTTGGTGTTTTCGGGCACAGTTATGCCAGCCATTAAAGCGATATTAAAGGCTGATTGTCCTACGATGGCTGAATTTAAATGTGCATTCACGATCATTGTTTTGCCCACTTTTTCCTTTTCGTCAGCATTGAGGATATATGCCTTATTATCGAGCAGGAGTTGTTTCACCTTATCGTAAACACTTGCTACAACCACCAGCGATTGCTCTGAAGCGCAGATCATACCGTTATCAAATGTTTTTGACATCAGAACCGAGCTTACCGCCATTTTCAGATTCGCGGTTTCGTCGATAATGGCAGGAGTATTTCCAGCACCCACGCCAATGGCCGGAACGCCGGATGAATATGCCGCTTTTACCATTCCGGGGCCTCCTGTTGCCAGGATAAGGTTTAGATCCCGGTGATGCATAAGGTATTGCGAAGCCTCCACAGTGGGCAAATCTATCCAGCCGATAATACCTTCGGGCGCACCGGCTTCTACAGCGGCATTAAGTACAATGCGGGCGGCTTCGATAGTTGATTTTGCAGCCCGGGGATGCGGCGAAAAAATAATGCCATTCCGAGTTTTTAAGGTGATGAGCGCTTTAAAAATTGCGGTAGAAGTTGGATTTGTGGTTGGCACAATGCCGGCTATTACTCCAATAGGCTCCGCATATTTCCTTATTCCGAATGTAAGATCCTCCTCGATCAGGCCAACCGTTTTTTCATCTTTATACTTGTTGTAAATGTATTCGGAAGCAAATTGATTTTTGATAACCTTGTCTTCAATTACGCCCATTCCGGTTTCTTCAACCGCCATCCTGGCAAGTTTAATCCTGTTCTGCGCTGCGGCAAAAGCGGCTTTCTGAAATATATGGTCAACTTGTTGCTGAGTGAAGGTGCGGTATATTTTCTGTGCATTTACAACTTTTTGAATTGTAGCTTCGATTACCGAAAACCTGTTTCCAATATTGATTTCCGCACTTACAGCTATGCCTTCGGTCTGCACTCCGGGTTCTTTCCTTGTTGATGTTTTCATTGTAGTTCTATATTTTAAAATTAGCTTACTGTTTGTTTTTCGAGCGAATACAGGTATTCTATTATTTTTTCCTGCGATGCCTGTGGAATCAGTTTCCCGTCGATTTCCACATAAGGCGGCATGGGTTTACTTTTCAGCAAATCGCATCCTAAGCATACGGCGGCTTCCACATATACTTTATCTTTCAGGTCTTCGGGAAGATGATCCTTGATGTCCTTAAGTTCATGATTTCCCATTACATAGCATTGAGTTCCAACGCAGATTTTCAATTTTAACTTCTTTTCCATTTTCGTAATTTTTACAGGTATTGTACTTTAACTTGTTTCAGAAATTTTTCTTCGAGTATGCATATGATTTTTTTAATGACATTCCTTCGTATTTCCAATTCAACAGGCAGGTTAGGATCCTGGTGCGCAACATTTACGCAAGTGCCTACCAGAAAATGAATTACGTCGGCATTCATCATATAGTTAATAATGGAAGCTGCCGGTCCTTCGATGGGAATATCCTGATTTTGAAGGGTTTTAAGTATCTGGCAAACTTTATCAAGGGTCAGGATTCCTTCGGTTACCAGATCAATCCCATCCATTTTAAAAGCCGGCGGAAGGCCGTAAATCATTTTGTCCATCGGCTCGGGTACTATCTCCCTGTTTAATTCGCGGGAGATAATTCTGGCTGTTGTACCTCCGCAAAGAATTTTAGTTCCTTTAAACTCATTTACTGAATTAGCCAGAAATTTATCCTTAGCCTCAGTAAATGGCGGGCCTGAGCATAACAGGAGTTGGCGGGGTTTCCGGCGAAAGAATACGGCACAGCTTGCATCGTCCTGTAGTTTATAAATATCATTTTGCGAAGCCTTTTTCACTACCGCTTTCGCCAAATCGCTGGCTGAAACTATCAGAGAAGCGGCGTTTTTTCTGATCACAAAATCCTGCAGATTTTTATTCCCCCAGCCAAATGGCATACCGGCATTTCCTATTCCGGACTGAGTAATACCATCGCTAACCATTACCAGCCGGTCGTTTTCGAGAAGATTAAAGTTGGAAACATCCAGTTCGTTCATCTTGCCCGAATTGTTAAGCTGCATGGTTTCACGTTCCGGATTAATGATTTCGCCATTGCGTTCAATAAAAAAGGAAGGATTTCCGTATTCAATTACCGTTGTATCTCCTTCAAAATCAACATCTACAATAGTAAATGTTGAATAGCTGATTCCCCTAATGCTATCAATGGGAAGTGTATCCATAATCCATTTGGCGGATTTAATTATGGGCTCGTGATGCAGACGGAAATTTAAAGCCATGCTGGCGGTGAGCGACGATAGCACATTCGCTTTTATGCCGCTGCCCAGTCCATCGGATAATACTGCGACATAGCGGTTTTCGCCGGATACTTTTTTTGAAAGGAATGTATCGCCACAAACCACTTTGTTGTTCTTATTCAACTGGTAAGCGCCAATTTCGATAATCAGATCATTTTCAGCCATTTCAGTTGTCTAATTCGTTTGCAGCTTCCGGTCCTTCGGATTCAATAATAGTGTTGAGCATGGATTCGGTATAGGATGCATTTTCGCCCAGAAGAAAGGCAATTTTCTGAACCACAGCCATATTTTGGTGAATTACATCTTTAACCGAACTTTTTATCATGGCATTGCGGACTTCGGGTTCGCGAATATTCTGTATTACCCCGCAAACGATTTTGCCGGGTTGTATGGTTACGATGGAAACATGCAGCATCAGCCCATTGTCACGAATGGTGTGTTCTATCATTTCCTCGCCGGTGCGGAGTACGGAAGTGAACATTTTATAAAATGGTATAAGTTTGCGCAAATCAGCTTTTTCGAGGCTGTTATCCAGTTCATAAAGGGATTGAACTTCGCCACCCAGTATTTCAGCGAATTTTTTGTTCGAATCGATTACTTTGAGGTTTTCGTCAGCAATTACAACGCCGTAAGGTATTTTTTTGAGAAGCACCGATGCCTTTCCGTGAGCCACTTTACGGGTATATGAAACACACATCATGCGTTCAGCTTTGCCTTCGACCATTGCTTTTGCAAAATCGCGGCAGTTATCGTATCCGCATCCGCCACAGTTTAGTTCATCACTTGTGTCGAACTTGCCAGCTGCATGCAAGGCAGAGGTTATTTCATCAGGGGTTATTTGCTGATGCAAAAGAGGATGAATCTGTTCGAAACTGGCAGATAACTCCATGGTATATGGGAGTCCTGGTATGGTAGGCTTCAGGTTGCGGGTTGCTTCGAGTACTTTCTGGCGTTTCAGAGCGGCCGAAGCTGAGCTTGTTGTTCCGGGACCTTTGATGCAGCCGCCTTCACAAGCCAGGAGCTCTAGAAAAATCTTCTCATCGGTTTTCCAATCATTCAGATCAGTAAGCACATCTTTAATATGATTGATACCCGAAAACGACATATAGGATAAATCGGTAATCTCTGCCTTGGTTTTAAGGTTGGCAATCATTCCTCCATCCACCGGAAAGAAATTTCCTTTTCCTGCAGGATAAGGGATAAAGGCCTTGTCCACTGAAGTTTTTATATTCTGCCAGCCTGGAAGCTCAGTTTCCAGCCAATCATTCAGATCGCGGAAAGTAAGCACAACATCTGTGAATCCATGGTCGAGTTCAGTCTTTTTGGCAATGCAGGGGCCAAAAAAAGCAATCTTTATATCAGACCCATACATCTCCTGCAGCATTTGGGCATGAGCCTGCATAGGTGATACAATCGGAATAAGGTGTGATTTAAGTTCTGGATAATAACGGCAGATAAATTGTACTACCGAAGGGCAACATGAAGAAATAAATATACCATTCGTCTGATTTTCAATCCACTCTGCAGTTTGTCTGGATACAATTTCGGCACCCAAAGCTGTTTCCGAAACTCCAAAGAAGCCAAGCCTGGAAAATATTCCGGAAAGTTGTGTTGCATTCATGCCCGGAAATTCGCTCACCCACGAAGGTGCCACACACGCGATAACTTTTGCACCACTGCCGAGGTATCTGTGTAATTCAGGCATATCATCACGCACTGTTTTGGCACCTACCGGGCAAACCTGTACACAATGACCACAAAATATACATTGTTCGGGGATGATGGATGCACTGCCGTCTTCAATCTTAATTGCCTTAACAGGGCACTGGCGTATGCATTTGTAACAATCCTGGCAATTGTTTTTTTCGGTATAAATAGGTTGCAGACGATTCATGGCAGAGTTGTTATCAGCGAAAGCGTAAATAGTTAAAGTCCGAAATGAAAGCGCAATACTTTTTCGAGTTTTGCCGGATCAACTTCGCTGTACATAATGTCGTCGATTTCAATATTCGGGCCGGTAATACATTGGTCAATACAAAGATGACCGGCAAAATCCACCTTGTCAGTAACTTTATTCACTTTCAGAAAGCGTTCGATATACTCCAGGTTTGTTTCTTTGGCTTTTGAAAAGCATGAACTTCCGAGGCAAATCCTGATCTTATGAACGGTTGCTTTCGTTTCGGTTTTCTGCTGAATGGTTTGAAGGTTGCTTTGAGTGTTCATTGTCTTTGAAATTTGATGATCAATTAAGATCATCTATTGTTATTTGATTAACAATAAGACAAGTAACATGCCATGAATTACAACTATCTGATTGAGTAATTTTTATATAGAAGAAAAGTGGTTTATAGAATGGAATTCATCAATTAAATAATTGAAATAGTAATATCATTCCACTGAAAGAGAGTAACAAACTTTTAAGCAATGCTTTATGATGATTTTTTAACATGAAAAAGGTCGGGATAAAAACTTAAATTGTCCTGAGTCAGGACAATTTAAGATATTTTTAACTGTTCGAAAACAGGACAGTGTTCAGTTTCAGTACAGTTGTTCAGGAATTGAAAGTTGAAACGTGCAGCAGATCATACCTTTTCATTTTCTGGTAGAGCGTATTCCTGCTTATTCCAAGGGATTCTGCTGATTTTGAAATATTATTCTGAAAATGTGCTATCGTGCGAATAATATTATTTTTCTCATGTTCATCCAGGCTCCTTATTTCTTCTTTGTCCGGATGTGGAAGCTGAGGTTGCGCTATTCTGGAAGAGCCCTGTGGCGCCAAATGTAAAATACTGTTCTTATCAAGATTACCTTTGAGTATCACGGCTCGTTCCATCAGGTTTTCGAGTTCACGGATATTCCCAGGCCAGTTGTATTGCACAAGAGCCTCAACGAGGTCGGGCTTAAGTTCGGGAATGGGAATATCGAAGCGGGCAGCATTCCGTTTCAGAAAATGATGCATAAGCGGAAGAATATCCTCCCTGCGATCGCGAAGCGGCGGTATCACTACCTCGAATACATTGAGCCGGTAATACAAATCGAGTCGGAATTTACCTGCCTTTACTTCGTCTTCAAGATTCTTGTTGGTTGCAGCGATAATTCTCACATTAACCGGCACCGGATTATTGCCTCCGACGCGGATAACGGCTTTTTCCTGAATGGCGCGCAGAAGTTTCACCTGCATTTCGAGGGGCATTTCGCCAATTTCGTCCAGGAAGAGTGTTCCTTTATCGGCAAGTTCAAATTTACCGGTTTTCCCTCCTTTTTTTGCCCCGGTAAAAGCACCATCGGCATACCCGAACAATTCGCTTTCGATGAGTGATTCGGAAATTGCGCCACAATTGATGGCAACAAAAGGACGGTCGCGCCTGGGGCCGGCATGATGAATACTTTGAGCTATGATCTCCTTTCCGGTTCCCGATTCGCCGCTGATCAAAACTGAGGAATGATTTTTTGCGATTGTTTTTGAGTATCGAATTAACTCAGTGGTTTGTTTGCTTTCGCCGATAAAATCAGTAAATGAATACCTTGTACTATATTCAGTGTACTTATTGATCATTTTTAAAATACCACTGATTTCCCTGAACGACAGCAGGTAGCCAAGGATTTCTTCCTCTTTGGTTTTGATAAGAAAGGCATTGAACAGAAACCGATCTTTAACTTTTGAAATGCTGAAACGGTTTTCTTCGTCAGAATAGGTTTCATTTTGAAGAATGATTTCTTTAACCTGAAACCAGTCGGGAAAAATATGCTCAATTGGTTTGTCGATTAAATCGAGCCGCCGTGTATTTATGGAACGGCATGCAGTATCGTTAACCCAAAGGATATGATCGTTCAGATTTATCGCGAAGAGCCCGTATGTGAGGTTATTCATCATCGAAAAAGCGAACTGATTTGAGCTGTGTAACTGTTTCTGTATATTGATATTGTTGATGTGGTATTCTATAGTTGCAACGGCAGCTACCACCATGCCAAGGGTATGCGGATGAACAAGTTCGCTTTTTCCAGTAAGATTCAGAACGCCGATAATGTTTTTAGATGCATCATGAATAGGTGCAGCCGAGCAGGTCCATTGATGGAAAATCGTGATAAAATGCTCATTGGCAGTAATCTGAATAGGACAATTTTCGGACAAGGCGGTTCCTACAGCATTGGTTCCTGCATTTTTTTCGTCCATATAAGCTCCCAAAACCAGGTTATGCCTTGCAGCTTCATCCAGCGGCTCAGTATCTCCGGCCATTTCGATAATCCGGCCATTTTTATCCGTGAGTATAATGATGAAACCGGAGTTTTTCAGGAAGTCGTATAAATCCTCAATGATAGGGGAAGTAATCTCGATAAGATCAGCGTTTTCCTTAAGCAGCTTCCGTATCTGAGGCGCTGTACTAAATCGTGTGTGATCAACACCATCTTTGGCGATCCCGAATTCCTTACTTCTTTTATGCGACTGTTTAATGATCTCTTTGTGATTCCTGTCCATTAAGTAGTTGTGATAAATTAAAGTGCAAAGGTAAGTGGTTTTCGCTGGTCTCCAATCTGCAACTGTCACCACATTTCTCAAACAGATATGTAATTGCCAGAACTAATGAGATGTAACATATTGAATATCATAGTATTCGTTTATTAGCCCAAACTTGTTCCCAGGCGAATCAAAATCAATAAAATTGCCCAGTAAAGAAATTGAGATTCGAGTGTAAATATTTATTTTAAGATTATTCCAAATAGCCTATTACAAATTGGTAAAATAGCTATTAACTTATACATTTCATTACTTGGCCGGCTCTATCCTAACTACATTTTTCTGATTATCAGATATCTACTACTAACGAGGAACTATGATACAAGCTCTACTCAACCTGCTCAGGGTGGCTATGTCGTTAAGGCATTTGCTACCTGTATTCTTGTTTACACTTGGAAGCCTGAATCTTCACGCACAATGCCCCCCTACTGTTACTGCCGTTCCATCGTCATCAAGCCAGGAAACCACAGCTTCAACAGCTACAATTTGCTCAGGCGATTCGGTACAGATGAATGCTGCTCCATCAACGGGTACAACATGGCAATGGTATAAAGACGGGGTACTTATATCCGGGGCAACAAAAAGTACATACTACGGCATGGACAATGCCAATTATACGGTCAGGGTCGGAGGTTGCGGATCCCAGTCCCAAATTTTTCACATTACACTCAAACCACTGCCTATATTATCTATTATTCCTTCCTCGAAGGCTTTATGTGATGGCCAGGATGTCACGCTTTTTGTGAATGCAGGAGCTAATGTTGGCTGGGTTTGGATAAACCCAAATCCAAGTTCTATATATCTCACGAACATTAATCCAGTGACCCCAAATGTTACTACCACTACTACCTTTCAGGTTGTGGGTGGAAGCACCATTACCGGATGTGCCAAAACAGATGCTGTTACCATAGTAGTATATCCTATTTTAGTACCGGCAGGTATACAATCAGATGCCCAGATTTGCCCGGGCGCAACACCTCCTTTAATTACATCGACGCCACCATCAGGCAGCAGCGGAGTATATACCTACCAATGGCAGAGCAGTACAACAAGCGCTACAACCGGGTTCACCGATATTCCAGGGGCAACTTCTCCTACTTATCAGCCGGGGCCAACTTTGGTTACAACGTGGTACAGGTTAGCAACAATCTCAGCACCTTGCGACCCTGAGAATTCGAATGCTGTTATTGTCAAGATAAATCCATTTCCAATCTTAACCAGTCCGCCACCGAAAGCAATTTGTTCAGGTAACAATGTTAACTATCAACCTACGAGCAATGTAGGAGGAACTACATATAAATGGACTGCATCAGTTACATCAGGAACTGTTACCGGTTTTTCACCAACAGGTACTGGTAAAATTAATGACGTTTTATCATTATCTGCGGGATCTACAACTCCTGGAAAAGTAACGTATGTTATAACTCCTTTTGGTCCGGCGCCTGCAAGTTGCCCCGGCACTCCAAAGAACCTTGTTGTTACTGTAAATCCAATTCCATTAGTAACTAACTCTCCTCTTTCGCAGGATATTTGTGCGGGAACATTTACCACTCCAATTATTTTACAATCCAACTTAGCCGGCACATCATTTACCTGGACTGCAACTGCCACACCAGGAATTAGCGGTTACCTGGCTTCAGGATCTGGGGATATAGCATCAAGGCAGATTTTTAGTTCGTTGCTTGTTGCCGGCACCGTAAAATATACCATAACACCTCACGGTCCGTCTCCTGCCAGTTGCGATGGGCCTTCAGTTGTATATACAGTTAATGTTAATCCTTCTCCCAGTATTACGAATAATCCTATGCAGCAAACCATTTGTACAGGAGATAAAACAACCGCTGTAACACTTACATCAAATGTAGTCTCAACCACATTTACCTGGACTGCTTCAGCAGTTCCTGCAAGTGTTTCGGGATACCAGGCAAGCGGCACAAGCATAATCCCTGCTCAAACTATAACAAATCCATCCAATGTTCCCGGATTAGTAACCTACCATATTATTCCAAGCGGAAGTTTAAACGGATGCCCCGGAGTTCCAAGCGATTATGTAATAACCGTTAATCCTAAACCTATCGCAACTGCAACTCCCCCGGTTTTAACAATCTGTTCGGGTGATAAAACCAATATAGCTTTATCATCAACAGTTGCCGGAACAACATTTAACTGGATAGCCAGTTCACCTTTTGTAATATCAGGATTCAGCGATGGAAGTGGCTCTTCAATTAACCAAACTCTGTCAAATAATACGAATACCCCGCATGATGTAACTTATGTTATAATTCCTACTGCAAACGGATGTGTCGGAGATCCGATAAATGTTGTTGTTACCGTTAACCCGGAAATGGATCTGACTGTTGTTCCTCCGGTTACTTGTTCGGGTAATAATGTGGATATTAATCTCGTTGGTAATATGCCAGGAATTGCATTTTCGTGGACTGCTTTTCCGGTTGGCAATGTTACCGGATATACCGATGGAACAGGATCAACTATTTCACAAACTCTTGTGAATCATGACGATGTTACACGCACGGTTGTATATTCTGTAACAATGTCAAAATACGGCTGTGACGATGGGCCAAATAATTTTACGGTTACAGTTTCCCCTGATCCCAGGGTGACGAATAATCCACTTAAAACGACCCAATGTTCAGGTGATGTATTTAACCTGGCATTGACTTCAAATGTCGCCGGAGCTACTTTTACCTGGACTGCCAATGGCACTTCGGGAATTTCCGGTTTTGTATCAGGCGGCGGAAGCACTATTAATCATTTGCTTCAAAACAGCTCTAATGCACCGGGAACAGTAGTTTATACAATTACTCCCAGTGCCAACGGGTGTGCAGGAACACCTGTAAATTATGTAGTAACGGTAAACCCTATTCCAACAGTCAATCTTAGTCCTGCCAGCCAGGCTATATGTTCAGGAAGTTCCACCTTGCCGGTTACTCTTTCATCGCCGGTTGCCGGAACAACATTTACATGGACGGCTTCACCATCGGGATCCGGCATCTCGAGTTATACAGCTTCAGGATCTGCCATAATCCCTTCCCAGGTAATTAACAGTACATTATCAGTTCAGGGTGCAGTAACCTATAAGGTAACGCCTTCGTTTTCAGGATGCACAGGCCCAACTGCCAATCATATTGTAACTATAAATCCAATACCACAGGTTATTAACGCACCTATGTCGCAAACCATTTGTTCAGGAGCTACTTCTGCAAATGTTAACTTACTTTCGAATGTTGCAGGCACAACCTTTACCTGGATAGCAACAGCATCATCAACATCTGTAACAGGTTTCACAGCCAGTGGCGGAAATACAATTCCTGCTCAAACTATTTTTAATTATTCAACCACAGTTGAAAGTGTATCATACCAGGTTATTCCAACTTCCAATTTCGGGCCAAACTGCCCGGGACCTATTGCCACTTACACAATTAATGTTCAGCCTCTTCCGTCAATTAGCAGCAACCTGAGTACTTCTGTATGCAGCGGACAATCTCTTAATTATTCGATAACCAGCAATCTTGCCGGAACAACGTTTACCTGGACGAGGGCAACAGTGTCCGGAATCAGTAATCCAACAGCTTCCGGTTCAACATCGGCCATAAGCGAAACCCTGATTAATACTACCAATTTTGATATTGACGTTGAGTATATTTTAACACCAACCGGACAAGCACTTACATTTTGCACAGGGAATTCCGAATCCCTCATTGTAAAAGTTAAAGCATTACCACAAGTTAATGCAGGCCCGGATCTCACCATACCTTACGGAACTTTTACCACTTTAAACGGATCAGCAAGCGGTGGAACCGGTGCGCTGACCGCCACCTGGACACCTGGTACTTACATAGGTTCAGGAATTAACACTCTTACACCTCAGACCATCAACCTTAATATTACCAGGACCTATACCCTGACAGTAAATGATGCTGCAGGTTGTTCAGCTAATGATCAGGCGACAGTTTTTGTAAATGGAAGCCCACTGTCAGTAGCCCCTACAGCCAACCCTTCAACTGTCTGTGTTGGTGAATCATCAGTGCTTGACCCACATGCAACCGGAGGATCAGGTACATATACTTACCTGTGGACTTCAATGCCTGCAGGGTTTACCTCAACTGCAACAAACCCCAGTGTTACGCCATTAGTTACAACAGTTTATACAGTTACAGCCAATGATGGTTTTAATTCAGTTTCAGCTTCTGTAACAGTTACTGTAAATCCTTTGCCGACAAAATATATACTCACAGGAGGAGGAAGCTATTGTTTAGGTGGATCAGGAGTTGTTGTCGGGTTAGCCGGATCAGAGTCAGGCGTAAATTATCAATTATATAACAACGGAAATCCTGTGGGCACTCCCATACTTGGAAACGGAGCCCCGGTGAGTTTCGGCAACCAGACTGCTGCAGGAATATATACTGCAAGAGCAACACGGATTTCGACAAGTTGTTCTCAGGACATGGGAAGCAGTGTTTTAGTTTCAATTAATCCTCTTCCGGTTCCCGATGCCGGCCTCGACCAGATTATTACTTACGGAACAAATACAACCTTGTTCGGGACATCAACAGCAGGAACCGGACCATACAATTATGCATGGGAGCCTTCTGCATTTATTGTATCAGGACAAAATACTTTTTCGCCAACTACAACAAATGTTTATTCAAACATAACTTATACACTTAATGTAACTGATAGTAAAGGCTGCACCGGATCCGATCAGGTGGCTGTTTCACTCAGTGGCAGTGCAATTAATATAGTAGCTGTATCCGGGCCCGATGAAATTTGTGCTGACTCTTCCCTGGCACAATTAAAGGCAGTTGTTACAGGCGGAACAGGGATTTATACCTATTCCTGGACAAGCAACCCTCCCGGCAGCCCGGTATGGACATCAACGGATCAGAACCCAATAGTATCACCTGATGTTACAACTACTTATACTGTTACTGTGAGTGACGGTTTTAATTCAGCAGTTGCATCAGCCAATATCCTGGTGCATCCGCTGCCATTATTGTATAGCATAACCGGAGGAGGCCCTTACTGTTTCGCAGGCTCAGGAGCTAACATTGGTTTAAGCGGATCGGAGCCATTTACCAATTATCAATTATACAGAGGTGGTGTAGCAGATGGACCACCTGTAACCGGCAACGGCTCACCTATAAGTTTCGGTAACCGGACTGCATCATTCACCTATACGGTTGTGGCAACCAAAAATATCACCGGATGCACTGAGAAAATGAATGGAAGTACAACGGTAACAATAGTACCGCCACCAACTCAATATGTTGTAACCGGAGGAGGTTCATATCCTTTTGGCGGACCCGGGAGAGAAATCGGTTTAATGCATGGCGATAACGGAATTAGTTATCAGTTATATTATAATAATACACCTATCGGAACTCCGATAACAGGTGCTGGCACCAGTATTAATTTTGGCTACCAGACCCAGGCCGGGACCTACACTGTTGTTGGAACAGACCCTGTAACAGGTTGCACAGCCGATATGTCAGGAAGTGTCAATATCACTATTCTGCCACTTCCTGTAATTTACAGTGTTACAGGTGGTGGAATGATCTGCCTCGGCGAGCCCGGATTACAAGTTGGACTTACAGGTTCAGAGGGTGGAATAGATTATCAGATTTTATTAAATGGATTACCTTTTGGGCCGGTCGTTCCCGGAACAAATAGTCCTTTAGATTGGAGCCCTATCAGCACTTCAGGTTTATTCGAAGTACGTGCCGTTAATCCAATTACCGGCATAACTCAAATGATGAACGACAGTGCAGTAATAATTGTTAACCCAGCACTTACTATATTTTCCGTTGATCCAATTGGATCTCAATGTCCGGGCACTATTATACGTCTCAATGGCTCTGAAGCAGGCAACATGTATTTCCTGATGCTGAACGGAATTGTAATTGACACCATTGTAGGAACCGGAGCTGTAGGCTTCCTCGATTTCGGACCACAAACCATAAATGGCACGTACACGATCAGTGCTGTGAACATGACTACCGGCTGTAAGGCCATGATGAATGGAAGCACATATATTAGTATAGCCCCTAAGATTTTTACAGTTATTCCAGCCGGAATTCTTTGTCCGGGGCAGGATATTATCCTTGATGGATCAGAACCAGGTGTAAATTATCAACTCCGGTGGAACGGAACATTTGACCTGGGTGCTCCGGTAGCAGGTACAGGATTATCAATCATTGTAGGCACTGTAGGGCTTCCAGGAATCTATTCGGTGATAGCTACCAATGCAACAACGAATTGCGTATCATACATGAATGACAGCGCTACTTTATACCCGGATCCAACTGTATATACCATTGTACCTGATGGTCCTGCCTGCGAAGGTGATATTATAGGGCTGAATGGTTCAGAGTTAGGAGTTGATTATGTTTTGTTACTTGATAATGCAATACATCTTGATACGATTTCGGGAACAGGATTACCAATCAGTTTCGGACCACAGATGACTGCAGGAAACTATACAGTACTTGCAATTAACCAGACTACCTACTGTATATTCCCCATGGCTGGAACAACAGTTATGAATGACAGCCCGATACAATACTCTGTTCAACCGGCAGGAATACAATGTGTCGGTAATATAATTTCTCTTTCTGGGTCACAACCAGGCATTACTTACCAGCTAATGCTTGACGGACTTTACAATATGGGTGCACCCGTTGCAGGTACCGGCAGCGCTATCAGTTTCGGAGCACAAAATCTTACCGGTGCTTATACCGTAAGAGCTGTAAATGACCTGAGCGGATGTAATTCAATTATGGCTGACAGCACTATTTTTCAGCCCCTTCCGGTTGCATTTACTGTTACCCCGTCAGGAAGTTATTGTGCAGGAGTTTCAATTGGCCTCAACGGAACACAATTAAATACTAACTATATTCTTGTCCTTGACGGCTCAATACATCTTGACACCATCGCAGGTAACGGAAGTTCTATTGATTTTGGTCCACAGACAACAGCAGGAACATATTCAATTGTGGCATACAACACAGCCACATTCTGCTCAAATACAATGAATGGCAGTCCAATAATTAAAGCAACACCGGTACAATTTAATATTACTCCTGCAGGAAGTACATGTGCAGGTGGCAACATTGGTCTCGACACTTCAGAAATCGGTGCATCGTATCAGCTTCGCCTGAACGGAATCATTAATATAGGCTCAGCTGTAGCAGGTACAGGATCAGCAATTAGTTTTGGCGCACAGACTGTACCTGGTATTTACACAGCAATAGCAACCAATCCTAATGGCTGTAGCGCAATAATGATTGGAAGCGTATTAGTAAATCCAAATCCTGTTGCTTACAACATTACTCCGGACGCAATACGTTGCCCGGGTACTGAAATTGGAATTGACGGATCGGAAACGGGCATAAGTTATATGCTTGTTCTCGATGGCGCAATTCATCTTGATACACTTGCAGGGACCAGTTCTGCATTATCTTTTGGAATACAGACCACATCAGGAACCTATTCAATAATTGCTTTCAATGATATTACGCTATGCCAGAAGTTGATGAACGGCAATACAATAATAAATCCGGCTCCGATTGCTTACAATCTTACACCAGCCGGCATCAATTGCGTTGGCACTGTAATCGGGCTTGATAATTCAGAAACAGGAGTATCCTATCAGTTACGTTTGAACGGATCAACAAACATCGGATTACCTGTTGCAGGAACAGGTTCAGCAATCAGTTTCGGAGTTCAGACTATACCGGGCACTTACACTGTTGAGGCCTCAGGCAGCAACGGATGTACAAATATGATGAGCAACAGTGTTGTAATAAACCCTGGTCCTACTGTTTTCACTCAACTTCCGGCAGGCAGTCAATGCCCGGGTACTGTTATTTCACTAAACGGATCTCAAACCGGAATTAAATATGTATTGGTACGTGACGGGATTTTCTTTTCAGATACATTGACAGGTACCGGTTCAGTTATTAGTTTTGGAAAACAATCCATCACCGGCACATACACAATTGTAGCATTTTCGGCAGTAACATCATGCCCCGCTGTAATGAACAGCAATACAACTATTTTGGTTGGGCCTACAGCTTTCAATGTAACTCCGGCAGGTATTATCTGCGCCGGAAGCACGATTGGTCTTGATGGCTCCGACCTGGGAATAACTTACCAGCTGCGTCGCGATGGCATTAGCAATATAGGTGCACCAGTTGATGGAACAGGATCGGCAATCACTTTCGGAGCAATAAATACTCCGGGAACTTATACCATTATTGGTACAAGCACCTTGAATAGCTGTGCTACCATTATGAACGGAAATGCAGTGCTGCAACCTATCCCGGTAGTCTATTCCATTACTTCACCAGGGATTCAATGTGCAGGAACTTCAATCATATTGAATGGATCGCAAACTGGTGTTGATTATGTTCTGGTTCTGGATAACACTTTTAATATAGACACTATCGCCGGTACAGGAACTATGATCGATTTCGGACCACAGTCCGTAACCGGAAATTATACTGTTGTAGCCATAAGCGGAACAAGCAGTTGCCGGACATTAATGAACGGCTCGACCAAGATCATGGCCTACCCTACTGCTTTCCATACAACACCTTCCGGACTTACCTGTGAATCTGCAATTGTCGGCCTTAATGGTTCAGAAGCCGGTGTTAATTATGTACTTTATAAATATGGAATAAGTACCGGTATCTCAATAGCCGGAACAGGAAATGCAATAAGTTTTGGAAAATTATTCCTCGGTATTTATACAATAAAAGCTGTTAATCAGACCTCCAATTGCAGTATTTTCATGACTGGCACAATTGAAATAAGCAATCCCGCAGTTGTTAAAGCAGGCCTGGATGAAACCATTTGTACTACCGGGACAGCAGATCTGAACGCTATAGTTACCAACAACAACGGAGTTGCCACATGGACGACCAGTGGTGACGGAACTTTTAATGATGTTAATTCGCTGACAGCTATATATACCCCGGGAACAATTGACAAGGCTGCAGGTATTGCGTACCTTGTGCTTACTACGAAAGGATCGGCAGGTTGCGCAACAACTTCTGCAACCGATACGGTGGAACTGACAATAAATCAACTTACAACTGCTGATGCAGGTGGCGATATTGATGTTTGCACAGCAGGCGGATATACCATAAAAGGTGCCTCGGCAGTGCATTATAACGCTGTAAGCTGGACATCGTCAGGCTCCGGAACTTTTGCCAACGCCAATACAATTGCTCCTACTTACACTCCTTCAGCCTACGACATTGCGGCTGGTTCAGTTTTATTAACCATGAATGTTACCGGTACAGCACCATGCTCCAACAATGCAAGTGATGTTATTACAATGAATTTCCACCCGACTGTTACTGTATATGCAGGGCCTGACGCAACCATTAATTACGGCAGTCTTTTCAATGCTTCTGATGCTTCAGTTCAGAATTCAACTGCAGTAAAATGGACAACTACCGGAAGCGGGACATTCAATAACAATGCAATGGTAAATGCTACCTATACTCCAAGCATTGCCGATTTTGCTCAAGGATCAGTAGTTCTTTCTCTAGCCGGAATCAACAATGCTTCATGTGCACCGGTTATCGATAATCTTACATTAACCCTGACAAATTTATGGAATGTTGAATTTGCCTGGGGTGCAACCTGTGATTCTCAGTCGGTTGAATTCACTGTAAACGCTAAAATTACCAATGCATTTGCAATTGGCAAATGGTTCTGGGATTTTGGGGATGGTACAACCTCGTCACTCATGAACCCGACCCACCTTTTCCCTAATGCAGGTGCGTATAAGGTTATACTTACTGCTACTGATATAAACGGATTTGAAAGTATAACTTCACACTCTCTGTATATTTCGGAGTTTCCGGTTGCTCTCTTTAGCAGCAGTATTCCTAACTGCTCCAATGAAATGGTAAATTTCAACGACCTTTCGCATACCCTTTACGGCTATGTTGCAGAATGGAAATGGAATTATGGTGACGGCTCAGCCAATGACACCATTCAGTTCCCTGACCAGCCCAATGTTTCGCATCTTTATAATGCAGCCGGAACATTTAATGTTACTCTGTCAATCACCAATTCATTCGGATGTACAACAGCTACAACACTTCCGGTAGATGTAATCGAAGCCCCGATAGCTAATTTCCAGAATGTGGATTATTGCTCAGGTCTTGAAACTTCCTTCCGTGATGCTTCCTATGCCAACGGCCCGGGGAATACTGTTCAATACTGGTGGAATTTCGGTGATCCCGCCACAGGAATCGACAATTATTCGGATAAAAAGGATGCTACCCATATCTTTAGCGCAACGGGAACTTACCAGGTAACGCATGTAGTCCGCAATTTCAATAACTGCACCGATACTATTGTAAAAAAGGTTGTTATACTTGATCAGATTCCTGTTGACTTTGTTCACGGTTTCACATGCCTTGACGGCAAAGCCAGTTTCGGGCCCGATACAACGGTAATGAACACTTTAGCAATCACCAACTGGGAATGGAATTTCGGTGATGGCACTATCAACAACCAGCAGAATACCAGTCACGTATATACTCAGCCAGGCACCTACGAGGTAAAGCTCACGATAATTGACACCTCAGGTTGCAAGGCTTCGAAAACACATACTGTAGTTGTTAACAAGCTTCCGGTAGTGCTGTTCAATACTTCGCAACAGCCATGTATTAACGCACCCATACATTTTGATGATGTATCGAATACTTATGCAGGTCATATTATAAAATGGAACTGGGATTTCGGTGACGGTAATTCACAGCAGATCCTTAACCCTGCAAATCCGGATACAGATCATACCTATTCTGCATCAGGAACATTTATTGTAACACTCACCATTACATCAAGTGACAGCTGCACTGCTGTAAGCCAGCAATCGATTGTAATTAATCCTGCCCCCGTTGCAAACTTTGATTATACAAATGCATGCCAGGCGACCCAGGTACAATTTAACGACCTCACACAGACAAGCGGTGCAGGCATGATAACCTCATGGACCTGGAATTTTGGCGACGGCGCTTCAGGAATCAAAAATACTTCAATACTTCAAAATCCCACACATTACTATGTTAAAACCGGCGTTTATCAAGTGTCGCTCACGATTACTACCGTAAACGGATGCTCCTCAACATATGTAAAAACGGTTAAAATTACAGCAGCGCCTTTCGTTGATTTCAATTATGACAAACGTTGTGCTGAAGCTGTAATACAGTTTTCGCCCACAGCAGGAGTTATTGCTGCCGGAGTTGCAAAATGGGAATGGTCGTTTGGCGACGGATCAACCTCCGCAAACATCACTCCTCAGCATACCTATAACGCGTCAGGTAATTTTGTTATAAGTTTAATTATAACGAATACAACAGGCTGTCAGAGTTCGGTTGCGCACAGCATAAATGTTCTGCCAGTGCCGACTTCCAAATTCAGCACTGATGAATCGTCATGCTCGCAGCACAAGGTTGCATTCATAAATCAGTCAACTGATCCCGCAGGAAGCATTGTACGTTGGGAATATAATTTCGGCGATGGAACAAATGCCATCGTTAACTATCCGGGAAATCCCAATGTTGTGCACACCTACGCTACAGCCGGAACTTTTGTTGCAAGCCTCACCGTTGTTACCGAAAACAGTTGTTCAGCCACCACATCGCAGAATATCCAGATTTTGCCAAATCCATTGGCCAATTTCAGCACAAGCGCTTCCTGCCTGGGATCTGCTGTACAGTTCAGTGATCTGTCGCAGGGTAAGGTGAAATCATGGGCATGGGATTTCGGCGATCAGGGCTCAGGAGCAAATAACACCTCCACACAGCAAAATCCATCACACACGTATCTTCAGGCAGGCAATTTCACAATTACCCTTCGCGTTGAAAATGCCAACGGATGCACTGATACTTATACCCGTATCCTTGGTATTTCGGACAAGCCTGCTACTGATTTCAGCTATAACAATGGCTGTGCTTCCGATACCGTACGTTTCAACAGTTCTGCGTATGTGGATGTTGCCTCAACTTCCACATATTTATGGAACTTTGGGGACAACAGCACCTCGGTTGTTGCCAATCCATACCATTTATACGCTGCTCCGGGAATGTATATTGTTTCCCTTACACTAACGAATAAGAACGGCTGTACCAATGTTAAAACCCGTAAAGTACAGGTTACTACTGCTCCTACTGCTATGTTTACTCACTCATCTTTGTCATGCTCAGGTACAGCCGTTCTTTTTACTGACTTCTCATCCACAACCAGCGGAACAGTGGAATCTTGGAACTGGAATTTTGATGAAGGCGCCTCACTCACTGTTAACGCACCCGAAAATCCCAATGTAACTCACACCTTTGCTGTTGATGGCTTCTACGGGGTAACTTTAACCATCCGAACATCTACAGGTTGTTATGCAAGCTACACTTCCACCATAAAAATCAAAGCTGCACCTGCAACTGAATTCACCTATATAAATGGGTGCAACAATACACCAACCCAGTTCACCGATCATACCCAAAGCGCAGGTGGTTATGCCATATCAGGCAGAAGCTGGAATTTTGGCGATCCTGCTTCAGGAATAAGCAACAGTTCAACACTTCAGAATCCTCAGCATACCTTTAGCAGACAGGGAACTTATAATGTAACTCTTACAACTGAAAACAGCGAGGGTTGCACAAGTTCGGTAACTCACACCATCATCATCAACCCTGTTAAAGATTTAAACTTCACTCAATCAATATCCTGCGAAGGCACAGCTTCAACTTTCAGTGTTGATACAACCGTTATTGGCAAAGCGAATATTTTGGCATACCAATGGAATTTTGGTGATGGTTCGCCTACTTCTACTCTTGCCCATCCTAGCCATTTATTTCCGAATTCAGGAAATTACAATGTTACACTCACTATAACCCAGCTATCAGGATGCCAGAGCAATGTTTCGAAAAATGTAACCATTCATCATCCGCCTGTAGTTCAGTTTACAAGCAATGGTAACTGCGCAGCTAATCAGATAGATTTCAGGGATATGAGTTACAGCTCCGATGGCGAAAAAATGGTTAGCTGGGCATGGGATTTCGGTGTAACAAATACAACTGCCGATACTTCATCTTTAAAGAATCCTTCATTCAGTTATGCTGCTGCTGGAACTTTTAATGTTAAACTAAATGTTACAACTGCATCGGGATGCACTGCCGAAAAAATTATTCAGGTTGTGGTTATTGCCGCGCCAACAGCACTTTTCAGCTCTGTTGCCGAACCTTGCCACAATGGATCTGTATTGTTTATGGATAAATCCTTCAGCACACAGACGATGATTACCGGATGGAAATGGGAGTTTGCACCTGGTATTTATTCCACCTTTCAAAACCCGGTTCATGTGTTCGGTGATGCCGACAGCAGCTACAATGTAAAATTAACGGTAACTACAGCCAACGGTTGCACAAATACGGTAATACAGAAAGTGAGTATTCCTTCGCCGATGAAGGTTGCCATTAATTATACACAGGCATGCTTTGGCGAAACCACTTGGTTTTCATCTACACTTGTTGAACCGGCAGGAGGCACTATTACATCGTATAAATGGTATTTCGGCGATGCCGCAAGCGGATATAAGAATGAATCAAAACTTGCAAATCCGGAGCATACTTTCAGTAAGCCAGGCACTTATGTGATATCACTACAGGCAATTGACCTGAATAATTGCAGTACTACCCGGCTTATAAGTATAACCGTAGATGCGCTGCCAAAATCGGCATTCAGCTACAGCGGTGGAAATTGCGACAGCCTTGTAAAATTCAAGGACATGACCGCAGGTGTTAAAATAATACGCTGGATATGGAAATTTGGCGATGGCAAGAGCAAAATTATTGTTGCACCCTATAACCAGAATGTTACTCACTATTATGCATACCCGGGTATTTATGAAGCTACTCTTATTACTGAAAGTGAAGCGGGATGCCATGATACCGTTACAAATATCGTCCGCAGAACTCCATGTATGAAAGCCGCATTTGCAATAAAAAGCCCGGTTGTTTGCCAGAAACGCAGTATGGAATTTACCGAAACCAGCGAATGTGAAGCGCCTATAGCAAGCTGGCAATGGTTCTTTGGCGACGGCACATCGCAAACTTTTACTTCTCCACAACCGGTTGTTCAGCATACCTATGCCACTGCAGGAAGCTACAATGTAAAAATGGTTGTAGCTACACAAATGGTAGGCGGTCTGGCAACGGATACAGCCAGAAGCCAGGTAGCGGTAAACCCGGCTGCCAAAGCAGCGTACGCATTTCAGGATGCCTGTTCAGGTAACACTACAGCTTTCGACAATCTTTCGCAGAACAACAACACTACCATTAAAAGCTACCAATGGAACTTTGGCAATTCAGGTTCAGCAAGTGACACTGCTGCTGCTGTAAATCCAAAATACAGCTATAAACTGGCAGGAGAATACAACGTAAAACTGGTTGTTACCAATACACTCGGATGTACAGATACTATTGCGAAAAAGGTTACCATTTTTGCCAGTCCAGCTGCCGACTTTACATGGAACACCGCTTGTGAAGCAAAGCCTGTACATTTCTCCGACAATTCTGAAGCCGCATCCGCAGCCATAACCAACTGGAACTGGAAATTCAGCAGTGAAGCACAGATTCTTGATGCATCGACGAAGAAAAGCTGCAACGTTAGTTTCGCCCATGCAGGTACATATGATGCCAACCTGAAAGTTACTGACCGCAACGGATGCTCAACACTCGTTGCCAAGCAGATAACCATAAAGCCATCCCCTGTGGCCGCATTCAATATAGCCGACAATTACGAAAACAAGCAGGGCCAGGTAGCTATCAGTAACGGAACAATCAACGGTACGGAATATGAGTGGAATTTTGGCAACGGAAAAACTTCAACGGCAGAAGCTCCGATAGTTACTTTTGACAGGGAAGGACATTATACTATACAACTTATTGCATGGAATGGCCCGAGTTGTGCCGATACGTTGACAATGGCTTACAATCTGATGTTCAAAGGGCTTTATGTGCCCAATGCCCTGAACCCCGGAAATATGGATCCTGAGGTCGCTGTTTTCAGGCCAAAAGGCTCAAACCTGAAATCATACCTGGTTGAGATATACGACAGATGGGGCAACCTACTTTGGAGTTCAACCAAGATCGACAGCAAAGGATCACCGGTGGAATCATGGGATGGAACATTGCATGGTAAAGTTCTTAAAGAGGATGTATATGTATGGATGATCGCGGCACAGTTCAACGATGGTGAAGTTTGGGATGGAACAAATGCCGGCAATAATCAAAACCTGCCACAGAAGAAATCCGGCACGGTTACATTAATACGCTAACGAATGTAAGAATACTTATTTGAAATTATTACCACTCGCACCCTAAACCTGCAACCGGTAAAAAAATAAAGCACAACACAATGAAAAATATCAGTTCAATTAAAGCCGGGGTGTACCAGTTAGTTCTGATACTTGTTTTTACAGCAGTATGTGGCCAGCTCAAAGCACAGGATCCCAGCTTTTCGCAGTTTTATAATAACCCCATTTATTATAATCCTGGTTATATCGGGCTGAATGCCGGAATGCGTGCCCGCTTTAACTACCGTGATCAGTGGACTGGGTTGCCGGTTGATTTCAAAACCTACAATTTTTCGATGGATATGGCCGAACGCAATATTCCCGGATCGGGTGGACTTGGATTACTGGTTTCGTCGGACAAGGCAGGTACCGGAATGATAAAATCAAACAGCGTGGGGATTGGCACAGCAGCGCGCATTCCCCTCTATGAAAATATGATAGCCCAGATGGGATTTATGGTTTCGTATGTGCAAAAAACGGTAAACTGGGATGATATGGTTTTCACTGATCAACTCCATGCCCGTTATGGTAATATTTATCAATCGGCTTTTGAGGCACCTTCCTCTAATCATGTATCTTACCCTGATTTCTCCGTAGGGGGAGTGTATCGCTTTGTTGAATCGGGTTCGATGTTCTCAAGCATACAGGGCACATTTGGAGCTGCCGTGCATCATGTTTTTACTCCCAATGAATCTTTTTTAGGACTTGATTCTCCTTTGCCCCGCAAACTTGTGATCACCGGCGACCTTGTGCTTGATATGGATCAGGGCGGCGGGCGTTCATCATCTTATCGCTCATACAAAAAAGGCAGTGGCGGATTTAAATTCAATCCCGCGTTTGAATATGAGAAGCAAGCTGATTTTTCAACCATGACTATAGGTATGAATATCCTGAAATCATCCATCTACTTCGGGGTTTGGTTACGCAACCAGGATTTCAACTTTTTCGAAGCAAAGGATGCTATATTTCAAGTAGGATTTAATGCGCCCTGGAGTAAAAGCTCGCGTGTAAAAGTAATGTATACCTATGATTACCTTATTACAGATTTTCGTACCGCAGGCCGTGCTTCACATGAAATTTCACTGGTTTTCGAATTCGACGAATTCAGCCTTTTCAATGGAAATTCAGGTGGATCTTTCCCGGCTAACAGGGGAAGAAATGCAAAAGCAATGGAGTGCACGCCGTTCTAAGTTCATGCTTATTTTTTCATATTTACTTTTATAAAACCTGCTTTTAATGGCAGGTTTTTTTTATTTCACCTCACCCCCTTCCCCTCTCCTGAATGAGAGGGGTGACTCTACAATCAAGATTTACTATTATTGAGGAAAAGCTAAATCACTAAAACTCATATCCAAATCTTTTCAATTGGTTGGCATCTTCGCGCCAGTCGCTGCTTACTTTCAGGCTAAGTTCCAGATAGACTTTCTTATCGATAAAAGCTTCAATATCTTTACGGGCAAGTGTTCCAAGCTTTTTAATGGCTTCACCTTTGTGTCCCAGAATTATTGCTTTCTGAGTATCGCGTTCCACGAAAATGGTGGCGCCTATTACTACAATTTCGGGCTTTTCCTTGTACGAATCCACCACAACTTCTGCTGAGTAAGGAATTTCCTGTTGATAAAGCAGGAATATCTTTTCGCGTATCATTTCGGATATAAAAAACCGGAGGGGTCGGTCGCTGAGTTCATCGTCTTTAGGGAAATAAGGATCGTTTTCGGGCAGTAACCGCAGGACTTCGGAAGTAATTTTGTCGGTATTAAAATTCAGTTTGGCCGAAATGGGTATTACTTTGGCATCCACAAATTTTTCCTGCCAGAATTTTATCTTAGCCTCCATCTCAGCAGGCGTTATTGTATCCACTTTATTGATCAGGAATAAAAGTGGTTTGCCGGAAGCTTTTATTTTTTCGATCACTTCTTCGTCAAAACTACTCTCACCGGCCTCTGCCATATATATGAAAACATCGGCATCCTGCAGGGCTGTATGCACAAATTTCATCATCGATTCGTGAAGTTTGTAATGTGGCCTTACGATGCCCGGAGTATCGGAATATACGATCTGGTAATCTTCGCCATTCACAATTCCGAGGATGCGATGACGGGTGGTTTGAGCTTTTGGAGTAATTATGGAGAGCTTCTCGCCCATCAACATATTCATCAGGGTGGACTTTCCTACGTTAGGATGCCCGATAATGTTGACAAAGCCGGCTTTATGAGTCATAAAAATAAATTTGCGTAAAAATTAGGATTACAAAGAAACAAAATATACTTTTGCACTCCCAATTAAGACGTTCTTTTCTTACAAAAATATATTGCGGGGTGGAGCAGAGGTAGCTCGTTGGGCTCATAACCCAAAGGTCATAGGTTCGAATCCTGTCCCCGCTACTACGAAGCCTTGATGCGCAGCATCAGGGCTTTTATTTTTTCAGAACCGCTGCAAACTTGTTTGCAAAGCGGGAATGGAAAAATAAAAGACCCAGGCGAACGAAGTGAGACTGAGGCTTCGTTGTTAAGCCCTCCCCTTTTCAGGATCATAAAATAATCATGTCCTGCATATATCTGATTATTTCCCTCTTGTGTATTCTACCTTTGGCTCCGCCGCCATTAATAAATCTGCCTCCTTTACATTTAGCTCCCCCTTAAACGCCCTCTGGCTTAGCGAACCATACAAATTCTCCAGCTCCTGTAAACTGCTTTGGTATTGAGCTTTCAGGGCTTCGGTTTTTTCTACAGTTTGGGCGATTTAGGTTTGTAGTTCAGATGGAGGGAATAGAATTGGCAATGGTTTTATATCATTAATATTCAATCCTGCCTTAACGGCAGCTCTGTTTTTCTTCTGAATAACGTTATTGCCATCTTGTTATCAGACAATGAAGCCTTATGGGTTCTGAATTTTCAATACCTGATCCAATTTCCCAACCAGATCATCTGCATTCCTCTTTGAAAATACAAGAGGCGGCTTGATCTTCAATACATTATGCAAAGGACCATCAGTACTCAAAAGGAATCCGAGGTCTTTCATTTTTTCTACTATACTATCAATTTCCGGAACTGCGGGTTCAAGCGCATAGTGATCTCTGACTAACTCGACGCCAACAAAAAGTCCTGCCCCTCTCACATCTCCAATCATACGATGTTTGGACTTCAGCATTAAGAGCTTTTCCAGCAGGTAATTGCCGGTAATAAAAGCATTTTGCTGCAATTCTTCTTCCTCAATAACTTTCAGAACTGCCAGGCCAGCAGCCATTGATACCGGGTTGCCGCCAAAAGTATTGAAGTATTCCATTCCGTTATTGAAAGCATCAGCCAGTTCCTGCGTAATAACCACAGCAGCTAATGGATGCCCGTTCCCTATGGGTTTGCCTAATACTACAATATCTGGTTCAACATCCTGTAGTTCGAAACCCCAGAATTTGGAACCAACGCGACCAAAACCAACCTGAACTTCATCAGCAATGCAGATTCCCCCAGCTTCTCTAACATAACGGTAAACTTCTTTCAGGTATCCGGGCGGTAACGGAATTTGCCCGCCTACTCCCAGAAGGGTTTCACAAATAAAGGCAGCAATGCTTGTATTTTTATCTTTTAAATCTTGTATGATCCGCTGAACATCTCCCGCATATTTTACACCCGCAGATGAATCACTATAACGGTATTCGCCACGATAAAGATCAGGATTTATTGCCTTATGTATAAATGGCTTCTTTCCCGAACCTCCTTTCCCATCGAACTTGTAAGGGCTCATTTCCATGGCAACGGTTGAAGTCCCATGGTAAGCATGGTCGAGAACAATAATATCCTTCTTTTGGGTAAAATGCCTGCTTATGCGAATGGCCAGATCATTTGCCTCACTTCCGCTGTTAGTGAAAAAGCATACTTTTAGCTTCGAAGGCAAAGTTGCAGTAAGTTTTTCGGCATATTCAACCAGGTTATCATGAAGGTAACGGGTATTGGTATTTAGTGTTGATATCTGTTTCTTCATTGCATTCACCACCGTCGGATGGCAATGTCCCACATGACTGACATTATTCACACAATCTACAAAAGTATTTCCCCGGTCATCGTATAAATACTGAAGAGCGCCTTTAATTATTTTCAAGTGATTATCATAACCAATGCTGAGGTTGCGACTGATATGCTCGTTTCGCCTGCTTTCAAGGTGTTGAAGTTCTAAGTCAATACCAAACACGGATGACATCCCACAGGCAATTCTGAAATCATTATGAGCCCGGAGTGGATTGATACCGATCAGTTTGAAAAGCAAATCCCAGGCATTGTTCTCTGTGATGAAATGATGCTCATTTTCACTGTCATGAGCGGCTTGGTATGCAGAGTGGGTTACGCTTATGCAAAGGCGCCCCGCAATCAGATAATACATGACCGATAACTCTTTTTCAGTTAGCGGATATTGTTCGTGGTATCCTTTGATGACAAGCGAAGCCGCTTTTATAACATCCTGCTGATTGAACATGGCATAGGTGCAGGCTATTGCCAGGTTGTTCACAAGCTCACTGTAAACTATATCACCGAAATCAATAAGCCCGGTAACTTTGTTTCCATTCACCAATACATTGTAGTCGTTGGCATCCGAATGGATATAGGCTTTACGCAACTTTGGCATTATAGGAATAACCTCTTCCCGGAACTGCATTACAAAATAAGAAGCTATTCTTCTTTTCTCATGATCAAGGATATAGGAAAGATTGGATTCGACATCCATAGTATTAGCAATATCCCACTCATAATGACGATGCAAAGCAGGATGGCTATAATGCTGAAGTGCTTTGTCCATAGCTCCCAGAAACGATCCGAGCGAATAAAACAACTCATCAGGGTATGTTGGTACTTCCACCCAAAATGTTCCTTCCAGGAAAGTCAGAATTCTCAGATAGTAGTTTGCGTCGTCAACATTAATAGTTGTAATCTGGTTGCCGGAATTGTTTTTCAGGTATTGCGAAAATCCATCCGAAACAATTGAAACCGCCAGATATTGGAGCATTTCCACCTGTGCATCAAGGAAAAAGAGCCCATGTTTGTCATTAGCAACTTTACAGATGAACATTTTGCCATCGGAAGTACTAATAACAAAATTTAGTTCATCGTATCCGTTCAGCGCGTTTACGGATCCTGAAATCCCGTAATGTCCGGCTGCTATTTCAGCAATTTTTTCTTCTGTAAAAAACATATTTGGAGTTTTTCAGATTAATCTTTCCAGATCACAGCCTGTGTTGGTTTTAAAGGACTTTCTCCTACCAGGATTTTTTTGCCGGCGGGAATTTTCAGATCGACAATATTGTCGGTGTAATTTACTCCAACCATAAATCCATCACGCCATTCTACATAAACTCCTTTTGGAAGGTCTTCAATTTCAACACCGGCTTTTTGGTAAACCTTGCGTACCAATTCATGTTCAAATCTGCCATCCTTTGATACAACTCCGATAAAAGTTACGGTACCTTTCCCAAGTTTTCGGGTTGTTGCTGCTGCTTTTCCGGCGTAATACTGGTCGCTGTAAGTAGCTAATACTTCAGTACCTGATTGTGGCTTAAGTATTTCACTCCAGCAACTCCATCCGTACTCCAATCCGCCTGATTTAACTTTACCGGTAACATCAGCAGGCAACATATCAAAAAA